>JBPPMM010000297.1:0-17188 GCA_051306075.1 Chitinophagaceae bacterium | reverse complement strand
GTTGAACTTTATCCTCTTTTTTTGAATAGACCTCCTCCAGCCGGTAGGTCATATCAGTGTTAAGCAGGAGATGAGTAATAATGCCCGGACAATCGGCACAAGGAACAAAGCCACTGTATAATCCGGTTGACCGTAATGCCAATGAATCTATTAAAACGAGTTTGGAATTGATGGAATCTCCATTGCTTTCGGTTTTATTTGCACCATTATTACAGGCCCAGAAAAACAAAGAATAAATAAGCAGGATATACATTATCTTTTTCATCGTTTTATAGTTTTCCTAAAATTATATAATTTCTAACTCCATACATTTATTCTTTATCCCGGATATATGTTACTGGCAGGTAAGGTGCCTGCAATGAAAAAGCCTGTGGCCGGTCTGCAAGATTTTTTCCGTAATATCGTTATAAATAGTTGAGGGTTGAATGAATGAATGGTCACTTATAGAGCAATTAAAGCAGGGAAATCAAGAAGCGTTCAAAACTATAGTTGACACCTGGCAAAATATGGTTTATAATACGGCCATTGGCATTGTAAAAAATGCAGAAGATGCAGAGGATATAGCCCAGGAGGTCTTTGTACAGGTTTTTCAGTCTATTAGTTCTTTCAAAGGAGATTCAAAATTTTCAACATGGCTTTACCGGATCGCTATTACAAAATCTCTTGACCATGAGCGCCGGAAGAAAAGAAAAAAAAGATTTGCTTTTGTAAAGAGCCTTTTCGGGGAGGAAAGTGAATTATTGTTTCACCCTCCTGATTTTAACCATCCGGGAATAGTATTGGATAAGAAGGAAGATGCAGTAATTCTATTTAAAGTTATTGATAAATTGCCTCTAAATCAGCGGATCGCATTTACACTCCACAAAATTGAGGGGTTGAGTTACCAGGAAATAAGTGAAGTGATGAAAACAACCCTTTCATCTGTTGAATCGTTGATACACAGGGCTAAAAATAACCTTCGGAAACAACTTGAGGTCTATTTTAAGGAAAATGAATAAACAAAGGTTTTTTAGCAAATAAGCGTCAAACCACACATATGAAACAAAAAAAGACCATAGAAGAAAGAATTGAGGAGACTATGAACAGTTTTGATGGGATTCAGTCGGCTAGTCCACAGCCCTGGTTGTTTACCCGCATTAAAGGGAGGCTGATGAAAATGGAAGAAAAAACAATGTGGGATATGATGAGTACATTTCTTTCAAAACCAACTGTAGCAATAGTGGCATTATGCCTGATACTTTCTTTAAATGGAGTTTTTCTTTTTCAGCAGGATAAGGAATCTTCTGCATTAATAATTCCCAATCAGAATGAACAGCCCTCTGACAGTGAATCGTTGATTGCCAGCAGCAGCAGCTTTGATTATGAAACTCTTGTACAGCCATGAATAACCCCCGAAACAGGAACTTACTGATCATCATAGGTGTCCTTTTGCTTACCAATATTGCAGTTTTGGTTTATTTTTTTTCCGAAAGGGATGGAAAATCCTCCACCCGCAGTGAAGAAAAAGACCGGGGAAATATGGCTGAGATGCTTCAGAAAGAAGTTGGCTTTACTGACGAACAGACCGCCAGTTACAAGCAACTTAAAACTCTGCAAAAGCAAACCATCAAGCCTATGTATGATGATATGAGAAAAGCAAAAGATAGCTTATTCCGGTTATTGAGTTATCCGGGTACCAGTGATTCTTTACTCAACAAGGTTTCTGATGAAATTGCTCAAAAACAAAAAGCTCTTGATTTGCAGACTTTTAATCATTTTAAAAAAATAAGGACCCTTTGTACACCAGACCAGCAACCGAAATATGACTCCATGGTACTCCGGATGTTCCGCCGGATGGGAAAACCTTCTCATTCCAATGAAAAAGAGAAATCGAAATAAATACGTATTTAGTCTTTTTTTACCGTCCCATCCATTCTTTAAATGCCGCCACATTTTCCTGGCTTATGATTATTTCATCGCTGATGGCCGGCTCTAATTCTAATTGAAGTTTACTCTTGGGATAAGATTTTATTTTAGTGATAGCATGTTGATGAACAAAATATTTCCGGTTTATCCTGTAAAAGTTCGCAGGGTCCACCTGTTTCTCTAATTCTGACAGTGATTGATCCACAATGAACTTTTGATTCTTATTATCTACAAGGCATACTAATTTATGTGTGGCATAGAAATAGGCAATATCTTCCGTTTTTATACTGATATAATCCATTCCACGTTTTACCAAAAATCTTTTCTTATATCCTGAATCTACAGGATGTCTTTGCCATTGCTGCAATTGCTGAAATTGAGTAGAAAAATGCAGTTTTAAATTATCATATTTACTCAAAGCCATTTCTAATTTTTCCTGCTTAACCGGCTTTAGCAAATAGTCAATACTGTTGAGCTCAAATGCTTCCTGCCAATACTCATCATACGCCGTGCAAAAAATAACCGGGCTAATGATTTTAATCTCATCAAAAATTTTGAACGAAAGTCCGTCACCCAATTCTATATCCATAAATATCAATTCGGGTTGTTCATTTTTCTTCAGCCATTCCAATGATGAGCCAATACTGTCTAATACTGCCACTATTTCGATAGCGGGGTCGCTCTTTTTAATAGCATTCATTAATTTTTCGGCAGCTGGTTTTTCGTCTTCAATGATGATTACTTTCATATCCTGAATAATATTACTTTTTCTAAAAATGAAGTTCCTGATCCTGGTTCACCACAGTCTTTAATTAGTCATTAATACTGGCAGAATCACTTTATATATACCTTCTTCTTCTATTATTATTATTTTCTTACCGGTGGTAAGTTTATAACGTTCCTGCAGGTTTTGCAATCCAATTCCAGATGATGGCTTTCTCAATTTTTTTTTCCTTACCGTATTATAAATGATCAACTGATCATTTTGCAGCTCAATAAAAATTTTCAATGGTGTCTTTTCGGAAAATTCATTATGCTTGATAGCATTTTCTGCCAGTACCTGGAGGGATATGGGTGGAATTAAATAATGCTCCTGCTTCATTGCATCCATTGACACTTCCAGTTCAATTGCATTTTCAAATCGTATTTTCAATAAGGAGAAATAGGCTTGCAGAAATTGCATTTCTTCCTTCAACAATACAAGCCCCCTGGCCTTATTCTGTAAGATATATCGATATACATCGGCCAGGTTGTCGTTGAACAATTTGGCCTTAGCCGGTTTCTCTTCAATTAAATGGCTTAAAGTATTCAGTGAATTAAAAATAAAATGAGGATCTATCTGGTTTTTGAGTGCCTCCAGTTCTGTTTCTGCTTTGGCTCTTTCCAGTTGCTCATTCTTCACCATTTCACTTTCCGTTTCCTTTATCAAAAAAACAGTTTCATAAACATGGGTAATGAATATAACAGCCCCTAGGATGATCAGGGTAGATTCCCAGATGATATTCCAGTTATTATCACCATTGGCAAAAAAATTATACCAGCCTATTAATAATAATATACTTACCGGGATGGTATAAAATGCAATGCTGAAAAGCAATACCAAAACTTTTTGTAAGGGTTTATTATGCCAGTCAAAATAGCTCCGCATAGAAAAATGCAGGTACCTGTTGCCCTGCCATATCACGGCCGCAATACCGATCGTATATAAGAAACTAAGCTTTATCTGCCAGTTTGAAAAATTGTATGTATTGATCATCCCCGTGATAATAGGAATAATAATACCGAAGGCCGGCACCAATACCAGGCGGAAACCAATATCCCTGACATATGCATCCTCGTTTGGCCCCGTCGCTGACTTTTTTATGTTCATCGCTTCTTTTTCCAATTTCACTCTTTTTGCTATTGCCATGTAAAATTTAGAAAATAGATTCGATAAACCACTTTAATCAATCACCTAAATTATTTTTTTATGGATATGAGTACAATTAACTGGCTGGCCGTTTTGGTAGCTGGTATATCCTCTTTTGTTGTTGGAGGTATCTGGTATTCACCCGGTTTATTTGGAAAAGCCTGGATGAAAGACAGTAACCTTACAGAAGAAGATATTAAAAAAGGAAATAAAGGAAAAATATTCGGCTGGACCTTTATTTTTTCGCTGTTGATGGCTGCTAATCTCGGAATGTTTCTGGCCGATACACCTCCTGAGTGTACAGGCAACTGTGCGAATCAAACCGATATTGCCTGGGGAGCCACTGCGGGCTTTCTTGCCGGTATCTGGACCTTTTGTGCTATTGCCATACATAGTTTGTTTGAGTTGAAACCATGGAGGCTGATATTTATTAACGGTTTTTACAGCCTGGTATCTTTAGTATTAATGGGTGCCATTATTGGTATGTGGCGGTAGTTATTGATTAACGGATCAGCTATCTTACAACTTTAGTTGTCATGATAACAAACCCTATATGATAAAATCAACGATCTTAATTTTCTTTTGTTCCGCCGTAATATTTGGACAGGCACAGCAATCATCCCTTCAAAAACCTTGTGCAACTAACCCGGTTTATCGATTTTTCGATTTCTGGATTGGCGACTGGGAAGCCTATGCACCTGATGGAAAGAAAGCAGGGGAAAGCAAAATAGAATTGATCATGGATAGCTGTGTTATCCTGGAAAACTGGACCGGTTCTACACAAGGTTATGAAGGAAAAAGTATGAACACTTTTAATGCGCTAACGGGTATGTGGCAACAAACCTGGATAGACAATAAAGGCGGGATGACTGAATATGTAAATAGTTCCTGGGAAAAAAATAAAATGATCGTTACTACACGCAATGAAAAACAAAAGGATGGAAAATATAAAATGTTGCGCATGATATTTACCAAACTAAATGATAATAGGGTGAGGCAACTTGGAGAAAACTCTGCAGACGAAGGAAAAACCTGGAAGACTGATTTTGATCTTGATTACAGGCGAAAAAAAGGATAAGTGGTATACGTTTTCTTTTAATGCTTACGGAACTTTAGCAACAATTTATTTATTAATAACTGACCGCAGGTTCTCAACCGTTCAATTTAATCCCACTGGTCAGAACCCGGAAAGATGGAGACCTGTTTATATCGTTGAGAACAGAAAGATCAGATCCGTATCCTGGAATCAGGAAAATAAGAATTGATTAATCAAATTTTCTTCAAACAATTCCCCGCACTACCTCAGGTATGGGGCAAAACAAAACAATATGAAAAGTGCAATCAGTTGGTTTGAAATTCCCTCTAAGGATTTAGAACGGGCTAGCCAGTTTTATGAAACAATATTTGACATATCATTAATTCCATTGGATTTGCCAAATATCAAGATGCGGATGTTCCCCGTAGAAGATCAAATGACAGGAATTGGTGGCGCCATTGTACAGAGCGATGGATTTCATAAACCATCATCAACAGATGGACCACTTATCTATCTTAATGGCAATCCTGATGTACAAAAGGTACTGGATAAAGTAGCCTCTGCCGGTGGATCTATTGTAGTACCCAAGACGGAGATATCGCCTGAATATGGATTTATGGCCGTCATCCTTGATACAGAAGGAAACAGGATCGGACTTCACAATATCCCATAAAATGAAAGGATATGGCTTTCACTTTTTTGCCCTTAACCAATAAAAACTGGAATGCATTTGTTGAGCTATTTGGAAGCCGGGGAGCATGTGGTGGATGTTGGTGCATGTACTGGCGGTTGATGGCTGCAGATTACAATAATCAGAAGGGAGAAAAAAATAAGATGGTAATGAAACATTTGGTTAAAAATTCTTCTCCTGGAATAATAGCTTATACTGGAGAAAGAGCTATTGGCTGGTGTGCTGTATCTCCACGGGAAGAATACAAGAGACTTGAAAAATCAAAAATACTAAGGCCCGTTGATGATAAAAAAGTATGGAGTATAAGCTGCTTTTTTATCGCCAAAGAATTCAGAGGTAAGGGACTTTCTGTTCTCTTACTGAAAGCCGCGGTAGATTTCGCTCTTTTAGAAAATGCAAACATCATAGAAGGATATCCGACAGAACCAACCAATGGACGGATAGCAGACGCATTTGTATGGACAGGCATTGCCGCTTCATTTGAAAAAGCTGGTTTTAAAGAAGTGGCAAGAAGAAGTAAAAACCGTCCTGTTTTGCGGTATTATAAAAATTAAACCTATTAAATCATGTCAGCTGAAACAAACGATTGGAACCAGTTTGTAGTTCGCATTAATGTAAATGCGCCGGTTAAAACACTTTATGATGCATGGGCAACCAGGTCCGGAATAGAATATTGGTTTTTGAGATTATCTGAATATAAAAAACCAGGTGGTGACCTGCGAGGCGAAAATGAAAGGGTAGAAAAAGGTGACACGTATAAATGGCTATGGCATGGTTACCCGGACGATATAGCTGAATATGGGACCATTCTGGATTGCAATGGTATTGATTTGGTAAAATTCAGTTTTGGAAAGGCAGGTGACTGCTCAGTAAACATCAAAAACGAACAGGGTGAAACAATCGTTGAACTGGTCCAGGAAAATATTCCTGCAGATGAACAGGGAAAGCACAACTGGCACCTTGGGTGTAAAACAGGATGGACTTTTTACCTGGCCAATTTGAAGTCTTTATCTGAAGGAGGTATCGATCTGCGGAATAAGAATGAAAAATTACAACATGTTCTAAATTCTTAATCACTATGGCTTACGATGAAAAATTGACTGACCGGATAAGAGAAATCATCTCCCTTACCCATCAAAATGTGGAAGAGAAAAAAATGTTCGGCGGACTTTGCTTTATGGTCAATGACAAAATGTGTGTTGGTGTGCAGGAAGATAAGATCATGGTGCGGCTTGATCCGGAGATCTATGATACGGTAATAGAAAAAGAAGGTTGCGAGCCCATGAATTTTACCGGTAAAATAATGAAGGGCTTTGTTTTTGTAAACGAAGATGCATTAAAAACAAAAAAGCAACTGGCATACTGGGTAGGGCTTGCCCTGGAATTTAATAGAATTGCGAAGGCATCAAAAAAACGAACCCGATTGCGATCAGAAAAAAAATAATACTATAAGATGGAATTCAACCTGGCTAAATCCATTGAAATTCTGGAACGTTCGCCCAAAGTTTTTAACTCCCTTTTGCAGAACTTACCTGAGCACTGGACAAAATCAAATGAAGGACCTGATACATTTTCTCCTTATGATGTAATTGGTCATTTGATACATGGCGAAAAAACGGATTGGCGTCCGAGGACTATGCTTATCCTAAAAAATGATATTCCTGAACCTTTTATTCCGTATGACAGGTTTGCGCAGTTTGAAAATAGCAAAGGGAAATCATTACAAGTTTTACTCGATGAATTTGAAAAATTGCGGGCAGAAAATATGACCTGGTTAAAGTCGTTGAAGATAACAGATAATGACCTGGAAAAAAAAGGAATTCATCCTTCCTTAGGACCGGTAACACTAAAACAATTGCTAAGTACCTGGGTGGTGCACGATCTGACTCATATCGCCCAGGTAACAAGAGTAATGGCCAAGCAGTATAAAGAAGAAACAGGTCCATGGGCTGAATATTTCCGCATTCTGAATTTCTGATAGTTTTATCGTTTTTATCCCGGCGCATTATAAAAAGGAAACAGTATTTAATTGACAATTAAAAAAATCATTTTATGAGCTCATCATCCTTAGACCAGGCATATGCAACTCAAATTGCAAATATTGAAAAATCCAGTGGAAAAAAGCTGAATGAATGGATAACTATTGTCAACAATAGCGGTAAGGAAAAGCACGGCGAATTAGTTAATTTTCTTAAAGAAAAACATGGGTTTACTCATGGCAATGCCAACATGGTAGTTCATTATGCCAGGGAAAGTCATGCAGGTGCTGCAGAAAATACGGAAGATCTCATTACTGAGCAATATAAAGGAAAGGAGGATCTGAAACCATGGTATGAAAAAATTATGAGTGAAGTGAAAAAATTTGGGAACGATATTGAAGTGGCTCCTAAAAAAGCGTATGTCAGCCTGAGAAGAAAAAAACAATTTGCTGTCATTCAGCCCTCAACTAAGGAACGACTAGACATAGGTTTAAATATAAAAGGCATAAACCCATCCGGCTATGTTACTGCTGCCGGTAGTTGGAACAGCATGTGTACACACCGAATAAAAGTTGAAGACGAAAAAATCCTTACAAAAGATCTGATCAATTGGATCAGGCAGGCCTATGAACAGGCAGGATAAACACCAGGAATAAAAAACTCCGGACTAAAACGCCGGAGTTTTATTGATCAAAAAACTTATTTCTTACGGGTAAAAATAATCTCCATCGATTTGTATTCTTTACCACCCACGGGTGTCATATACATTTCCATTTTTTCTGTATCGCCATCAATGATCTGGAATGTTTCTCTTATCATCATATCTTTCCCTGACATGGGGTCTGTTTGTTTACCTTTTGTTTGAAGGGTATTCGTTTTATCATCCCATTTTCCTTCCAATACCAATATCCCGGTTCCCATATTGTCTACCCAGGTTGTTATAAAAGATTTCTTAGCATTATCATAGGCCACGGTACTTATTCCTTCAAAAGGCATACCGTTGAAAGATCCGGAATGAGTTGAACTTTGATAGCGACCGCCCAAAATCATTTTATTTGTACATGTAGCAGTACTTTTTTGCACCGGGGCTCCCGGGGCCATCCATATACTGATATCTTCATTCCATTCTCCATCAGACCGGGCCAGCATTTTATGCATATCGCCGGGAGTCATATATTCCATCCAGGCTTTCATTTCTGACTCTGATTGAGCGGATAGATTTGAATACAACATAGTAACGGCAAATGCGCATAGCATTAAGGTTATATTTTTCATAATAGTAAGTTTTATAAAAGCTAAGAAAAATATAGTAACTGGCCAATAAAAAAAAGTTTACCCTGGCTATAAAATATTCAGTTGAGGTCATCTAAATTTTTTTTATTCAAAAAAATGTTGCAGAAAATATTGGAAGTCAGGATATCACAGATTCCTTGTGTTACTTTTTTATTCAAATACAATGGTTTTATTTTTAAATACTAACACCCTGTCTTCAAATACCAATTGCAGCGCTTTTGCCATTACAGCCTTTTCAATTTCTTTTCCTGCTCTCACCATGACTCCGGGAGAATGGGCATGGGTCACCGGTATGATCTGCTGTACTATGATAGGCCCCTCATCCAGGTCATTAGTAACAAAATGAGAGGTAGCTCCAATCAGTTTTACGCCTCTTTCAAATGCCTGCTTATAGGGATTGGCGCCGGCAAAGGCGGGTAGAAATGAATGATGAATATTAATGATCCGGTGTTCATATTCTTTAACAAATTGAGGCGTTAGTATTCGCATGAATTTTGCGAGCACCAGGAAATCAGTAGCATATTTTTCTATGACTTTCTGAATCTCTTCTTCAAATGATTCCATTGTTTTATTGTCATGCGCAATAAAATGAAACGGTATTTCAAATCGTTTACAAATATCTTCCAGGTTATTGTAGTTGCCAACCACACACTGGATGGTTGCTCCTAAGGTTTTAAAATAGTTTCGTATCAGCAGATCTCCAAGACAGTGATATTCCCTGGTTACTAACACTATGATCTTTTTTTCCGGAATAGGATTAATACTGATTACCGCATCTGCCGGAAGAGTGGATTGCAATTGAGTTTGCAAAAGGAGAGTATCGGTATTACCATCGGCTTCAATACGTGTAAAAAAACGGCCTTCTGATTTTTCAACATGTTCCCGCATGGAAATGATGTTGAGCCCTGCCTTTGCAATCAAACCACTGATAGCAGCTACAAGGCCTACCTGGTCTTTGCATTGTATGACAATAATCATAAAAAATATTAGTAGAAAGATCGGGGTAAATCAATAGTTAGTGTGCCTCCAGCCAATTATCTCCTTCTCCGCATTCAGCAATAACCGGCACATCATTGGGCAATTTCATTGCCATCTGCATATTTTCAAGTATCAGCGGTTTTAGTTCTTTTGCTTCTGATTTTAAGGCATCAAAAACAAGCTCATCATGAACCTGCATGATCATTTTACTTTTCATTTTTTCCTTCTTCATGGCATCAAATACTTTACGCATGGCCAGTTTAATCATATCAGCTGCGGTTCCCTGGATGGGCGAATTGATAGCATTGCGTTCAGCAAAACCCCTGACGGTAAAATTGGACGAGTTAATATCCCGCAGCCACCTCTTGCGCCCCATCAAGGTTTGAACATATCCATGTTCCCTGGCAAAGTTGATAGTATCATCCATGTACTTTTGAATGCCCGGAAATTGTTTCTTATAATTTTCAATGATCTCTTTGGCTTCCGATCTTGAAATTCCAAGGTTGTCAGCAAGTCCAAACGCACCCTGCCCGTATATTATTCCAAAGTTTACGCTTTTGGCTTTGTATCGCATTTCCTTTGTCACATCGGCTTCATCGATGGCATAAACCTTTGCCGCCGTAGCTGTATGTATATCGGTTCCGTTCTTAAATGCATTGCCCATATTGATATCCCCACTGATGCCTGCAACAATCCTTAATTCAATTTGTGAATAATCGGCTGAAACCAGCACATGGTTTTCATCTCGTGGAATAAAGGCTTTCCTGATCTCACGGCCCCTGGCGGTTCTTACGGGTATGTTTTGCAAATTGGGATTATTACTTGCCAGCCTGCCTGTTACAGCTACCGCTTGTCCGTAAGTAGTATGTACCCGCCCGGTTTTTCGGTTTATCAATTGAGGCAACGCGTCAACATAAGTAGATTTTAGTTTGGAAAGTTCCCTGAAAGCCAGAATATCTTCCACAATAGAATTTCCTTTGGCCGCAAGCTTCGTTAATACATCTTCGCCTGTTTGATATTGCCCGGTTTTGGTTTTTTTAGCAGAAGGATCCAGCTTGAGTTTATCAAACAAAACTTCACCCAATTGCTTTGGAGAAGCCAGGTTAAAGCGGACCCCGGCCTCTTTGTAAACATTCTCTTCCGCTGTTTTAGCATCCTTTTCCAATTCTTTTGAATAATCATTAAGAAATCCTGTATCCACCTTCACACCTTCAAATTCCATATCCGTTAATACTTCAATCAAAGGCGACTCTACTTCGTTAAAAACTTTTTCAACATCCTTTTCTTTCAATAGTGGAGTAAAAACTTTTTTGAGTTGAAGAGTGATGTCAGCATCTTCTGCAGCATATTCTTTTATTTTTTCTAGTTCAACATCCCTCATTGTACCCTGGCTTTCACCCGTACTTTTGTTTTTAGCCGTCTGGCGAACTTTTTTCCCGATCAGTTCTTCAATATGTACCGGTTCGTAACCAAGGTATTTTGAACTCAGCAGATCCATGCCGCGTTTTCCGTCTGGTTCAAAAACATAATGTGCAAGCATAGTATCAAATAGTTTTCCTGCTAAAGAAATACCATACCATTTCAGCACGAGCAAATCGTATTTAATATTTTGACCAATCCATATTTTATTATCATCCTTAAATAGTTGCCCAAAGTGGGTTAATATTCGTATTGTTTGCTCCTGATCCGCCGGGCAGGGAACATAAAATGCCTCGCCGGGTGTTACTGAAAAACTTAGTCCAACCAGCTCAGCATCATTAGCATCTATCGAAGTCGTCTCCGTGTCGAAACAAATCTCCTCGTGCTTCTTTAATACACTGACTAGTTTTACTATGGCCTCGTCGCCTTCTACTGTTTCATAAACATGAGGAGTGTTGTTGATATTTTTGCCAGCTCCATTCAAACCGTCTGAAGAGGGGAATGTATCACCTGATTCTGAAGTATCAAGATCGGGTTTTTGATTTCTGATATTTGAATCAGGGCTTTCAATTATATTTCCGAAAAGATCGGTTTGTATTGCCTCGGGTGCTGTTTTCACCGGGGAAACGTCTTCGCCCAATATTCTTTTGCCAAGCGTTTTAAATTCCAGTTCAGCAAAAATTTCCTTCAGCTTATCCTTGTCCCAATCTTTTAATTTAAAATCTTCTTCATGAAATTTAACCGGAACAGAAGTGATGATAGTAGCCAATTTCTTTGAGATAATGGCAGCCTCTTTCCCGTTTCTTATTTTTTCGCCCAGCGCACCTTTTATTGTTTCCGCATTTGCCAGTACATTTTCTAATGTACCATATTGCGCCAGCAGTTTGGAAGCTGTTTTTTCTCCCACTCCGGCAATACCAGGAATGTTATCTACGGCATCACCCATTAGTCCAAGGATATCTATTACTTGTGAAACTTCTTTAATATTCCATTTGGCACAGACTTCCTGCGGACCTAATATTTCTACATCGCCTCCCTGGTATCCCGGTTTGTAAATTTTTATCTTTTCAGATACCAACTGGCCATAATCCTTATCCGGGGTTACCATAAACACTTCATACCCGGCCAGAGCCGCTTGCTGGCTCAGGGTCCCTATTACGTCATCGGCTTCAAATCCATCCAGTTCCATAATTGGAACATTAAACCCCTCCAGTATTTTACGGATATCAGGTACAGCAATAGATATATCTTCCGGTGTTTCCTGCCGGTTTGCTTTATAGGCTACAAAGTCGGTATGCCTTTCAGTTGGCGCCGCTGTATCAAAACAAACCGCCAGGTGTGAAGGTTTCTGCTTTGTTATTAATTCAACTAAAGTGTTGGTAAACCCGAATTGGGTGTTGGTGTTTTTTCCTTTTGAAGTAAGACGCGGACTTCTGATTAATGCATAATATGCCCGAAAAATAAGGGCATAAGCATCCAATAAAAAAACCTTTTTTGTCATGCTGCTAAGGTAGTTATTTCACACTTTGCAACATGTTGCTATATAAAAACACAACCACGTTCAATAATTGCCGGTTGTGATTGACTATTGGAATTCAATTATAAACTAAGGACTTGTTGTGGCCTTAAAATCCTGAATAAAACAAGCTATTGTTTTTGACCGAGATATTTTTCAGGATGCTGAACCAATACCGTTCCACTGAATGCAGCTGCTGCAGGCTGAACGGTAGTATCTGCATTGGCAGGTCCTTGTTTGTCTTTGTGAATAAAATTCAGGTAAAGAGCGAAAAAAAGAAGATTGAATGCAAAAAAGTTTGCGATTTTGCGAAGACGGCTTTTCATAATACGGATTTTAGGTGGTATTTCTATTGGGTTTCTATACTTAACAAGGCTAAGATAAAATGAGATCAGAAACCTTGCAACTTAAGAGCGACTAAACTTCTTAAATTAAGAATAAACACCTAAAGAGGATTCGTAGTTTTACCAGTACTCCTTTTTTACAGCAAGTAAAATATACAGGAGTAAACTTGTCGATTTTCATTTATGACTTATCGCGGCTACTCACTTTTTCAATTCTTCCAATTTCTTTTGTATCAAAAACATTTCGTCCCGCAGCCGGGCAGCTTCCATAAAATCAAGATCCCTCGCTGCTTTTTCCATTTGTTTTTTAATCTTGTTTATGGCTTTTTCTGTTTGTGGTATGGTTTTATATTCAGCCTGGTCTTCAGCCGCAACCGTTACCAGGTCTTCATCAGGTGCTATGGCATATGGATTAGCCGGGTCATATCCTTTTATATCCAACACAGAAGTTTGGGCAAATACCTGTTGCCTTGATTTAACTACAGTCTTTGGAGTAATACCAAACTCTATATTAAATGCGATTTGCTTTTCCCGCCGGCGATTTGTTTCATCAATTGTTTTTTGCATACTTTCTGTCATTTTATCAGCATAAAAAATGACCAGCCCGTCTACATTCCGGGCTGCACGCCCGGCAGTTTGCGTCAATGATTTCTCATTTCGCAAAAAGCCTTCTTTGTCAGCATCAAGGATAGCCACCAGGGATACCTCCGGCAAATCTAAACCCTCTCTTAATAAATTCACTCCCACCAACACGTCGATGTCTCCTAATCTTAACTGGCGCAATATCTCCACTCTTTCCAGCGTGTCCACCTCACTATGTATATACTTTGATTTGATATTTATACGATGGAGATATTTATCCATTTCTTCTGCCATTCTCTTAGTAAGAGTTGTAACCAATACTCTATCTCCTTTTATCACTCTTTTATCAATTTCATCCAGCAGATCATCAATCTGATTTACACTGGGTCTTATTTCAATTGGCGGATCTAATAAACCGGTTGGTCTTACTACCTGCTCTGTTACTACTCCTCCCGTTTTTTCCAATTCAAAATCATCAGGCGTTGCTGAAACAAAAATGGTTTGATTGAGCAGGGAATCAAATTCATGAAAATTCAATGGGCGGTTATCCAATGCTGAAGGCAGGCGAAATCCATAATCAACCAGGATCAACTTACGACTCCTGTCGCCTCCGTACATACCACTGACCTGCGGTATGGTTTGGTGGCTTTCATCAATGATCATCAGGAAATCTTTGGGAAAATAATCAAGTAAACAGAAAGGCCGTGTACCAGGTCTTCTCCTGTCGAAAAACCGGGAATAATTTTCTATTCCGCTGCAATAACCCAATTCTTTTATCATTTCTAAATCATATTCAACCCTTTCTTTCAAGCGCTGGGCTTCTATTAATTTCCCGGAATTCTTAAAGTAATCCACCTGTGCATGCAATTCATCCTGTATTTCAAAGATCACTTGTTGCATAATGTCTTTGGGAGCTACGTAAAGATTAGCGGGAAAGATAGCTGCGTTTTCCATTTTACCGATCCGCTTTCCGGTCACTACATCCATACTTTCAATTTCTTCTATTTCATCTCCGAAAAATGTGATCCGGTAACCGTAATCAACATATGGTAAATTAACATCTACTGTATCCCCTTTCACCCTAAAAGTCCCCCTGTTGAATTCCAAAGTTGTACGATTATATAATGAATTGACCAGGGAATGCAGAAAACCCTGGCGGGAAATGACCTGACCTTTACTAATACGGATGATCCCATTTTCATAATCCGTAGGATTACCCATGCCATAGATACAACTTACAGAAGCAACCACTATAATATCTCTTCTGCCACTTAATAAGCTCGACGTTGCTCTCAACCGGAGTTTATCTAATTCATCATTAATACTCAGATCTTTTTCAATATACACGCCGCTGACAGGCATATAAGCCTCCGGCTGGTAATAATCGTAATAGGAAACAAAATATTCTACCGCATTTTCAGGAAAAAATTGACGGAATTCTCCATATAGCTGGGCAACTAAAGTTTTATTATGAGTTAAGACCAAAGTTGGTCTTTGCACGTTTTGAATCACGTTGGCAACAGTAAACGTTTTACCACTTCCTGTAACACCCAGTAAGGTTTGATATTTTTCACCCTCAAGCAAGCCCTGGGTCAACTGGGCAATAGCCTGTGGTTGATCTCCGGCTGGAGGGAATGGATTATAAAGCTTAAAAGACATGGCGCAAGTTAACTAAATATCATTTTTTAGATTTTTGCGATACTATTCCAAAACAAAATTTCGTTTCCTGATTGTAAGTATTTTTAAATTGATTTTGGAATGAATTCCACTTTAGTCATTCAGACCATTCAGCAAATAAATTTTTAAACTTTAAATAAATAACAGTCAACTAGTAAAATTACCTGACGTTTTTACTTTTTGGAACTATGTGTTAACTCTTAAATATTATAAAACAGAAGAATTTTATTTGAATATGCCAGGATAATACAAGTAGTTTGTTATTCGCATCCATATCCACCACTCCGAACAAATGAAAAACTATTTTCTACTCTTTTATTTTGCTGCCGTTTCTATATCGGTCAGGGCTCAGCAATTTACCTTATTAAAAGATATCAACCCGGGATCAGCAAGTAGCAATATATGTTACATGACAAATGTAAATAACACGTTATTTTTTGCTGCAAATGACGGGATAAATGGAATGGAACTCTGGAAAACGGACGGTACAGCCCTTAACACCCTATTAATAAAGGATATAAATCCCGGCGCATCAAGCAGCAGCATTGGATATCTCACGCAGGCAAATTTTACCTTATTTTTTGTTGCCAGCAATGGTATTGCGGGAACTGAACTCTGGAAAAGTGATGGTACGGCCGCAGGAACTATGATGGTTAAAGATATCAGGCCGGGATCCATGGGTAGTAATCCTTCTGCTTTAACAAATGTCAATGGTTCTTTATTTTTTTCTGCCGATAATGGCGTGAATGGAGCTGAGATTTGGAAAACCGATGGCACAGAAGCAGGTACAGTAATGGTGAAAGATTTAAATCCTTTTTCCGGTTCCAGCTATCCTCAATCTCTTGCCAGTGTTAATGGAACTTTGTTTTTTGCTGCCGATAATGGAATAAAAGGAATGGAACTTTGGAAAAGTGATGGAACTGCCGCAGGTACGGTATTGATAAAAGATATTTGGAATGGAGCCGACGGATCCTATCCATCTGAACTTACGGACATAAACGGAACAGTATTTTTTGCTGCCAGTAATGGAATGGACGGAACGGAACTTTGGAAAAGTGATGGCACTCCTGCAGGTACGGTAATGGTAAAAGATATTTGGACCGATAGTGGCGAAAGTTATCCATATGGTTTAAAGAATGTAAACGGCGTTCTGTTTTTTTCTGCTGATGATGGCATTAATGGAACAGAACTTTGGAAAAGCGATGGCTCAGCAGCAGGCACTATATTAGTAAAAGATGTATGGCCCGGAGTTCCGGGGGGAGCTGTTGGTAATTTCACCAAAGTAATAAATAAACTGATCTTTACTGGCAATGATGGCATCAATGGGTATAAAACCTGGGAAAGCGATGGTTCCGCCCCAGGAACTACAATTGCTACCGGGGTAGGAAACCCTGGTAATGGAGATATGCAGGAATTGGTTGAAACCGATAATCATATATACGCCGGCATCCGGAATACAGATACAGGCCGTGAACTTTGGTCAATTAATTATACTTCCATTCTGCCTCTTGATCTCCTTGAGTTTAATGGCCGGCTACAAAACAGTGATGCTTTGCTGAATTGGAAAACCAGTAACGAAAAAAATACAAAGGAATTTGTAATTGAAAGAAGCACCAATGGTAGCAACTATATTGCGGCAGGAACAGTTGTTTCAGCTAACAGCCCGGGAATACATAATTATGATTTTACAGACCCAAATATTGTTGCAACCGGCGCAGGATTGATTTATTACAGGCTTAAACAAATAGATGTTGACAATCGCTACACGTATTCAAAAGTGATAACTCTGACCATAAAAAATAAATCAGGTGCCAGCCTTTATCCTAACCCGGCTACTAATGAAATAAATATCTCGTTAA
>JBPPMM010000261.1:0-10024 GCA_051306075.1 Chitinophagaceae bacterium | reverse complement strand
ACTACCAACCTTCCTACTATTACTTCAACAGGAACCGCATCACCAGCTACCCTTACTTCCTTTGTCAACGGTCCACTGGCAAAAGCAGGAGCTACCGCTTTTACTTTTCCGGTTGGTAAGGCAGGTTTTGGGTTTCGTAATATCGGAATCACCACTCCGTCAGCAACTGCAACATTCCGTGCTGAATTTTTCAGGGTATCTCCACCTGCTGGTACATTGGAGCCCACACTAACAAGAGTCAGCGCCTGTGAGTATTGGGACTTATCTAAAACAGCGGGTGCATCAGGAGTTTCGGCGAATGTTGTACTTTCCTGGGAAGCGAATAGTAACTGTGGAGGTGCTTATGTCACCAATCCTGTTACTCTTAGAGTGGCACATCTCTTATCAGGAGTATGGGTAGATGAGGGTCGTTTATCAAGCACCGGCGACGCCACTAAGGGTACTATTACATCTGCAGATTCTCCAACCACATTCAGTCCGTTTGCGCTTGCCAGTGGATCCGCTGCTGATAATCCACTGCCAGTTGTTTTTGCTGATGTAAAAGCATATGGAAAGAATAACGGGGTACAGATAGAGTGGAGTAACCTTACAGAACAGGACATTGCATCTTATTCAATTGAACGTTCCTCCAATGGCAGGGACTTTGCTTCGATAGATCAGCAATCGCCCACAGGCAATCAGAGCATTAAAGCAGAATACAACGCCTTTGATGCAAATCCAAATACGGGAGCGAATTTTTACCGGATAAAAGCGGTTGAAACCTCAGGCAAGATTGTATATAGTAAAATATTAACCATAAACCTGGGCAGGGAAAATCATGGATTGGAATTGTATCCAAATCCCGTTTTGGACCACCAGGTTACAATCAGTTTGTCAAATCTGAATAAGGGCCAGTACACAATTCGGGTAATTAATACCGCAGGTCAGAACATTTTCAGGCAAATAATTACTAACCGCGGAAGCACACTTACCCAGTCGTTAAATCTGCCGGCCACAATTAAGCCAGGGGTTTACCATATGGTGATAACGGGTGACGGATATCGTGAAAACAAAATGTTTATTGTCAGATAAATAACTATTGGAAATCAGAAAAAGGGCCGGTCATTTTTTTTGACCGGCCCTTTTCTTTAACTTTAATATCATTTCTGGCTAAGTCTTTGCATTACCTATTTTGAAATGTAAAAGGAATAACTATATTTGGTACCACCAATCCTTCCGAAATTCCCTCCTCCGCCATCCCTTTAAAATTTTAGCTGATAGAATGATTATAAAGTTTTCAGACTCCCTGGCCACTTATTGATCCTGCTATTTAAAACACCTATCCTCTTAAAAGCTCAGATCCTCCATTCCATAGCAAAGCCACGCAACCCTAATATTTTACAAGTTAAACTCTGAGCAATGAAAAAAATCTGCTTACTGTTATTTACAGTCTTAACCACAATAGCACTATGGTCCCAAACAAAAACATGGAATGGAGGAAATGGCTCCTGGATCGATGCAACCAAGTGGACCCCAGCCATCATTCCGGTAACCAATGACAGTGTTGTTTTTAACAATGGAACCGCAGGAATTATCTCAAACGTACCGGCTATTACTCTTAAAAGAATAACGGTTACAGGAAACACTTCTATTACCTTACAATCACCCGGGAGTGCTAAACTGATTACCCTGGATAACGTAGCACAATCCACAGGGTTGCTTATTAATACCGGTTCTTCTCTTACAATGGGAACCAATGTAAATATTACTCTTGAAAAAGTAAAAGCCAGTATAGGAGGTGTATTGAATATCAACAGTGGCAGAACATATGACACTGATAAAGGAAACAGCGAAACATCCGTTACCGGTACCATTGATAATAAAGGAGTAATCGTTACCAAAAGTAATGGCAACAGCCTTGTTTTTGATAATGGAGGTAGCTATATCCATTCACAAAACGGGGGCACAATACCGGATGCAGATTGGCATGATAATTCAAATTGCATAATTACGGGGATAATTAATGCCATGCCTGCGGGGATCAAAAAAGGATTGCATTTTGGCAATTTTGAATGGAACAATCCTGCACAGATTCCCTTTCCGATTAATACGATGCCTTCTTTCAATGGAATCCTGGAGCATATTGATGGAAATTTTATTATTAAAAACACGGGCACCGGAAGCGTTTTTATGTCAAACAGCGGGAATTATGATGCCACTGTTGGGGGTAATTATATACAAACAGGTGGAATTCTTGTTCTTAACCAGGCTGGTGGCAAAGGAACCATGATAATCAAAGGCAACTTTAATATGAGTGGTGGTACACTGGCAAGAAATAACAGCAATGCCGGCGATTTTAGTGCTATTAAATTTATAGGCAGTGGGTCGCAATCCTTTAGCAAAACTGGTGGAATAATTTCAGGAAAGATTGATTTTTCAGTGGAGCCTAATGCAATCGTTAATATGGGGACCTCTGTACTGGAAGGATCAGCGGCAACTTTTACGATTAATGATGGCTCTAAAATTATAACTTCCCATCCGAATGGATTGAATTCAACGGGTGCCATAGGTTCCATTCAAACATTGGTTCGGTCATTTAGCGAAAAGGCCGATTATGAATTTCAGGGTGCAGCAACAGGTGTATTCAATACAGGAAGTTCTACTAATACAACTGCGTCCAATGTAAATAATCTGACAATAAATAACATTTCCGGTTCAGTAATTCTATCCAAACCTATAATAATTGCTAAGGGTTCTGGAGCAAACAGGTTATATCTTCAAAATGGTGCATTGATCACAAGTTCCACTAATATTTTGACACTGAATGATGATGTTCCGGCAACAGGCGTACCTGGATTTCAGCCAAATAATTATAGCCCTGCATCTTTTGTAGACGGACCTTTAAAAAAAGTGGGCAATGATGCATTTACATTTCCAGTTGGTAAAGTTGGTTCCGGCCTTCACAAAATTGGAATAACTGTACCAATTGGAGGGCAGAACACAACAACATCATTCACAGCTGAATTTATCAGGCAAAATCCGCAAACTCTAAGTAATACCTTAGTTACAAGTCTTGCCAGAATTAGTGCATGCGAATATTGGACATTAGACAGAACAAGTACAAATCAGGTACGGGTTATTTTATCATGGGATAATAATAGCGGCTGTCCGGGCCAATATGTTACCGATATTCCGACACTGAGGGTTGCCCGATTTGGAGGAGGTATGTGGCAAAATGATGGAAATTTTGCAACCTCTGCTTCAGGAAATAATTCAACAGGAACAATCACATCTGATAATGTGATTACTACATTCAGTCCATTTGCCCTGGCAAGTAGTTCTGCTATTACCAACCCGCTCCCGGTGAGTTTTGCAGATGTAAAGGCTTATGAAAAAAACAGTGGTGTACAAATAGAATGGAGCAACCTGACGGAAAAAGATTTAGTAGAATACACGGTAGAGCGTTCATCAAATGGAAGAGATTTTACAATTGTAAGCAAGCAGTTGCCATCCAGTAATCAAAATGATAAGGCCAGCTATATTGCTTATGATGCTACGCCACTTTCCGGAATAAATTATTACCGGATAAAGACTGAAGAAACCTCTGGTAAAATTGTTTACAGCAAAATCCTCAGCATAAACAAAAATAATTTAGCAGGAGGATTAATGTTGTATCCCAACCCGGCAACAAGTAACCAGGTTACCATCAGCCTTACCAATCTAAAACGTGGCCCGTATAATTTGCGGCTTATTACCAGCACAGGTCAGGAATTATATAAGCAGACTATCACCAACTTTTCATCTTATATGAGCCAGACCATTAACCTGCCGGCTTCAATAAAACCAGGAGTTTATAATTTAATCATTGCCGGAAATGATTACCGGGAAAGCAAAATGCTTATCATTCGCTGATAATTGTAATAAATAAATAACAAAGACCTGTCTGCTTTATCGCGACAGGTCTTTTAGTTTCAAATAGTATTTTACATCGAATTTTTTTTTAAAGGCAGCATTCACAGATAGAATAAATTTATATGCATTGAGGAAAAGTTTATTTTTATAAAGACTTGTATTATTCAAATTGCAAGTATAGATTTGTCGTCTGACTGTTACCAAACAGTTTATCTCCATCCAAATCTCTTCTGAATTCCGTACCCAAAGTCCAGCACACAATATTTTACCGGTTTAAATTCCATTGGAGTTTGACGACTATTATATTCTCTTAAGAAGCCAGGTGCCTGTTTCTGTTTCATCCAATCCATTTTAAAGCTCAGTTGGTCCAGGCCTTGAATACCGCAAGCAGCGTATTCTTATACTCTATAAATCTCAAAAAATTCTGAGCAATGAAAAAATTTTACTTTCTTTTAATGTCCATGATGATCGGTGTATCGTTATGGTCTCAAACAATCAAAACCTGGAATGGCCCTGCAACTGGGGGATCATGGACCACAAATGGAAACTGGCTGCCAGCAGTTGCTCCTGTTGCAAATGATATAGTTGTAATCCCTACAGGAATTACAGGTACTATTTCAGCAGTTGCTGGTGGGGGCAATATTACACTCGGTGGTTTAAGGATTGAAGGTAATTCAAACATAACATTTACTAACACAACTAATTCAAGGACTATAACCATTGCCAATTTAACCGGAACAGACTTTATTATTCAAGCTGGCTCCGGACTTACTTTGACCGGTACGGGGAATGGTGTAAATATTACCCTGTTTGCAGGCTCAAATGGAGCTAATGTAACAACGGCAAATATTTCCGGAACCTTTACTGTCAATTCAGGAAGGACCTATACCACTTCTAACAGTAATGTAAATACTACAGTTACAGGAACAATAGATAATAGAGGTAGCATCTTTAGCGGTTCTACTGCCAAACTATCTTTTCAAAGCACAGGAAAATATATTCATGGACAGAACGGCGGATTTTTACCTACCAGCAATTGGATCGCAGGTTCCGTTTGTGAAATTTCAGGTATGTCGAGCGCCTATCCGAGTGGAATGGATCAAACTTTTCAAAATGTTATTTTTAATAGCACACTATCAGATGATGTGGAAATGTCAGAAGATCTAAATTGTTTGCAAAATCTTACTATAGCAATCTTAGCAGGTACAGGCGATGATTTTCGTTGCACCGACGGTAATCAAAACCGAACAATTGATGTAGGCGGAAAATTCACTTTAACCTCGGGAAGATTTGTTTTAGATCATGATAACGGCGGAAGTGAATTAAATGTAGCCGGAGATTTTGAACTTAATGGAGGCTCACTTTATGAAGATGGATCGGGAACTGCCGATGTAAATTTTACCGGAACGGGTATACAAAAATTCACGAAAGCACCTGCAGCAATTATTTCCAATACTCTTAATTTTACGATCAACAATAATGCAAAAGTTGATTTCGGTAATTCTATTTTAAATGGATCAACCGGAACTTTCTCGTTAGCAAACGGAGGTAAAATTATTACTTCACATGCTGACGGACTTCGGTCAACAGGTGCCTTTGGCTCCATCCAGGTTACCGGAACCAGGACATTTGGCAATGGAGCAGATTATGAATTTCTTGGGGCTTCAACGGGTGCATTTTCAACAACCACTAACCAGGTAAGAAATTTGATTATTAATAATGCGACAACAAATGAGGTTATAGCAGCCAGGCCTTTTTTAGTAACCGGCGCATTAACTCTTTCAAACGGACACCTGACTACTACTGCAACGAACCTGGTTACCTTAAGTACGGCAGGCACTGCCTCCACGACAAACGGTGCATATGTAAATGGACCTTTTGCGAAAATGACAAACAGTGCTCAAACGTTTATGTTTCCTGTTGGTAATGTTGCAGGAGGATTGCGTGAGATCGGCATTATGACTACTGCCAATACGGCTTCCACATTTACCGCTCAATTTTTCCGGGCAGCTGCACCTGCGGGCACAATTGGTGCGGGATTATCACAAAAAAGTAACTGTGAATATTGGGATCTCTCCCGTCCTTCCGGATCGCCAGCCCGTGTTATACTCTCCTGGGCTAGCACAAGTCCATGTGGAGCAAGTGCAACATATGTTACCGATCCTACTACATTACGGGTTGCTCATTTAACTGCTGGTACCTGGATGAATGAGGGTCGTCAATCCAGTACAGGAAATAATACAGCAGGTACTATTACTTCAGGAAATATTTTAAATACGTTTAGCCCCTTTGCATTGGCCAGCAGTTCAGCAGCCGCTAATCCTCTGCCTGTAGTATTTGCTAATGTAAAAGCTTACGAAAAGAATAATGGTGTTCAAATAGAATGGACTAACCTGACTGAAAAAGATGTAGTTAAATATTCTATTGAGCATTCTGTCAACGGTCGTGATTTTAGTGCAATTGGCAAAAGGTTACCTGCAAATAATCAGAACGATGAAGCAAGCTATAATGCATTTGATGCGGCTCCTGTAGCAGGAATTAATTATTATCGCATTATGGCTGAAGAAACAACAGGCAAAAAAGTTTATAGCAAGATATTGACCATTAACCTTAATAAAGCGAATAAAGGATTGAAAGTTTACCCTAATCCTGTAAGCGGCACACAGGTTACATTCAGCCTGTCAAATATTGAGAAGGGAGGGTATAAACTGCGGATAATAAATACCGCCGGCCTGGATATATATAAACAAACTGTCAGCATTCAAGGCAGTAATTTAACGCAGACCTTAGAATTACCTGCTTCAATCAAACCAGGTGTTTATTGTCTAGTGGTTTCAGGAGGTAAGGATTATAAAGAAAGCAGATTATTTGTTGTGAAATAAAAGAGTATACAGGGATTACCAATAGAGCAAGTGCCGGCCATTTATTTGTGCCGGCCTTTTTTTATATATAAAGTATAGTGCTCATAACAACTTAGTAATTTTACTAATGAATCTTAGAAGTATTTCTGTGATATTACTTGCATATACCGAAATAGCGGTTTAGTTTTGTGGTGTCCTTGCATCATCAAGATCCCATCCAAGTCTTCTGGAATCCGTACCGTAATACCATTTTTTTTATTCTTTGCCCAGCATTACTGAAAAATTAAGCCTGTTATTTTAAAGGCTTACCTGCTTATTATTCCAACTCCTTTTAAAAAACCGATCCGTTTCTTTTAATGGTCTCCTGCTAAACAAAAGGCAGATCAAATAATATTTCGCCCTGATGAAAAAATTTTACTCCCTTATAATTATTCTATTGTTGACTATAGCTGCCTGGTCACAATCACGGAAATGGATTGGAGGAAGCGGAAATTGGACTGATATTACAAATTGGGAGCCTGCAGGGGTTCCTATGCCTTCCGATATTTTAGAATTCAATGGCGTTTCAGCCACTATTTCAAATGTTACGGGTCCTGGCTTCAGCGGAATTATTCTTACTAACAGCAACATAATTTTAAATGGATCCGGGCAAGGTGCCAAAACCTTAACCATCGGTGATCCGGATTTAAATACAGCGATTACCATTCACTCAAATGCAAGTCTCACTATTGGAAATAACCTGGATATTACTTTAGCCAATAATTCCCGTTCGTTTATTGACGGTACTTTAATACTTACCACGGACCGAAATTATTTTACGAACACGGGAGAAATGACAAGAACTATAGTCAACGGTGTTATACAAAATAATGGCGGTAATATTTTTTCAGAACTTTCAAATCTAGAATTTAATAGTGGTTCACAATATGAGCATGCCCGGGATAAAGGCGAAATACCTGCTGCCTCCTGGCACCTGAATTCTACATGTAATATTACAGGTGTTATTTCAAATGCACCTGTAGGAACAGCCCAGCTTTTCGGAAATTATAAATGGGATTGTCCAAATCAAATAGTTGGCGACGCATTAGGTAATGCGATTCCGTCGGAAATAAAAGGAGACTTAATTATAAATAAAGTAGGTGATGGAAAAAATGCCGCCGCTTATCTTTCATTTCCGGCTTCAATAAAAATTGGAGGATCTTTTATATTAGTTTCCGGAGCTTGCTTTTCAAAACAAAGCAATGTGAAAATGGATATAGCCGGTGATTTTATTATCCGCGGAGGCAGCCTTAAAACAAATGAAATAAATTCAAAAGCAGGGATTGAACTTAATTTTATAGGGACTGCGAGGCAATCCTATTCAAAAACAGGAGGAGTTGTCAAAATAAAAAAGTTTACAGTTAAAACAAATGCTGAAGTTGATTTCGGGGAAAGTGTTTTATCCGGGGAAGGAGATTTTATTTTATCGGAGGGAAGCAAATTAATAACATCTCATCCAGGTGGTATAGCATTAACAGGTGCAACGGGGTCTGTACAAGTCACAGGATCCAGAGTTTTTGCAGGCAACGCTGATTATGTTTATTCAGGTTCTGCATTTCAGGTTACCGGAACCGGATTGCCTTCAACAATAAGGCGACTGGTCATTGATAATAAGGCAGGCTTATTCGAAGGAAATGGCGTAAAACTTTCAAAACCGACACTTATTACCACAGAGCTTGTTTTAAGCAACGGATTTTTGCAAACCTCTGAAAATAGTTTACTGATTATTGGTGCCCAGGGAGTTTCCACTACGGCGGGTAATGCATTTGTAGCGGGCCCCATCCGAAAAACAGGAAACACTTCATTCCTTTTTCCAACCGGATGGGCAGGAACTGGTGGCGGACGCATTCCAATAGGTATTTCTGACTTAGACAAAATATCCACTATACAAGCTGAATATAAGCGGGCATCCGCCATTGAAAAAGGCAGCACAATCAATGCTCCTTTACATCATATCAGTTTTTGTGATTACTGGGAATTGTTTCCAATTAATGGTAATACATCAGCTATAGTTACCTTATATAGTAATGTGCATAGTGCCTGCTACCCTGGTTATGATATTCATGATTTTAAATCCATTCGCGTTGCCCGTTCAAATGGAATTTCATGGACCCAGGTTGGCAATACCAGCGACAGCCTTGATTCCAATAATGGATACCTGGTTGCCGGTGATAGTAGTGTCTCAATCAGTTCAAAGGAAAAATATTTTACGCTGGGTAATATTACCTCAGCCAGGGATCCTTTACCCGTTATGTTTGATAATGTACTGGCGTATGAAAAAAACAGTGGTGTCAAAATAGAATGGAGCAACCTGACCGAAAGAGATGTTGCTATTTATTATGTAGAACGCTCATTCAATGGAATGGATTACACAATTATCGGGCAGTATTTTCCTATCAATAATCATGATGATAAAGCCAGTTATACGCATTTTGATGCCAGCCCCCAGCAAAAAGACAATTATTACAGGATTAAAGTAATTGTAAAAAACACAAAGATCATATTCAGCAAAGTAATGAGAACAGAATCTGCGAAGACAGCGAATAAACTTACTTTATTTCCGAATCCCGTTGTCAGTCCACAGTTTTATCTTGGACTTTCAGGAATAGTAAAGGGAGAATATAGCCTTAATGTAATAAATGCGATGGGCCAGCAAATGTATCAATGCAATTTCACAAATAATGGAAATACGGCCGTGCAACAGTTGACATTGCCTTCTTCCATCAAACCCGGAATTTATAATTTAATAATTTCCGGAAATAATTATCATGAAAATAAGATGTTCGTAGTTCAATAGCAGAGAGTGTACCTTTAGAGAAGGGCCGGCCTTAATTGTGCCGGCCTTTATTATTTCAAATATTATTACCCTTGATTAATATTAAAATAAGCCATGAGATAGTTTTTTGAAATACTTTCTTCAAAAAATTATTGAAAAGCTTGCTGCATTTTTACCTTAGTTTATCCAGGCTTTTTACCAGTTTTTCATCCTTCCATATTCCCCTGGCAGCCATAAAATAACTAATGGGAACAATAAATACAAATACGGAGGATAAGGCGATTACGCCGTCCATTTTTTTCATTTCTAAAAAATAAAGAACAATGGCCAGCAGGGATAAAATAAGCCCGGCAATAGTTAACCGTAATTGTAATTTTCGGTTCTTAAACAGGAAAATGGTAATCAGGGATACCAGAATAGAACAACCGGTGATCAACATCAGATATAAATTACTTCC
>JBPPMM010000229.1:0-3515 GCA_051306075.1 Chitinophagaceae bacterium | reverse complement strand
CTGCATGCTATCCGCAATACAGAACTGGCAGGTGTTTTTGCTGATCCGCGATGCGACCATAAGGGCATTGCACTGGGGTATGCAAGCGACAGCAGCCTGGCCATTACCATTGCATCGGCTATAGAAGCGGAGGGAGGATATACGCCGGGCAACCGGTTAAATAAAAAAGCGACAGCATTGTATTATAAAGATCCGCCGGCAGTGGCAAAGGGTATGGTGCAAAGAAGAAATCTTGCCGGCGCCTCCTTACCGGGCTACCGGGGAGCCGGCATTTCCTTAGGCACCTGGGCATCAACAGCAGTTGTTAATAAAAAAAATCCTACAAAAAACAGGGAGGCCATCCGCATTCTTACAATCGAGTTTCCCGGCAGTAAACGCCCTGCTGATCATAAAAAAGACCTTCAAACATTTTACCAGCACCAGGTAACGAGTTATGCTAAGGCAGTAAAAAATATTTTCCTGGGCAATTATTTTTCAGAAGAAGAGAAGCCACAGATGGCAGGAAATGGTATCTACAATTTGCTGGCACAAAACGGTCTTTAATTATCTCCCTTTTTTTTCGACCATTCATTTATAAAAATTAACGGGCCTGCTTCCGTAACAGAATTATTGCATACAGGCTCAGCCATCTGATCTATTCCTGATCAAAATTTAGAATCAGTAACACAAATAACAATTCATCCGCAGATTGATTCAATCCAAACAACTCACCATTGTTGTGCCTGCTTGCCATATATATTTTGCAGGCCTAACTAACAGGAAGTTGAATCATGGCAATTAAAATCACTTTATTTATTACGGTACTGATGTATGCAATGGTCATTAGCCAGAGTTTTTTTTATATGATGGCGATGACAGGAACACTGAAAAAAATGCAGGCCGCCACCTATATTGAAACCAGGAACCTGCTGACAAAAAAGCTGGAAACCCCATTGCAAATTGTTTACTATTCTGCACTGGCTTCCTCTTTATTACTGACGGCCTTTTCAATTGTCAATCCTTCGGGGCTTTTATTTAAGGCGTCTTTTGTTTCCCTGATCATCCTGGTGGCCGATGCCTTACTCGCTGTGAAAGGAAATATTCCACTAAATAATTTCATCAACAAGTGGACTCCTACTGCATACCCGGAAAACTGGAAAGAATACCGAAGCCGCTGGTTTACTCTTTATCATATACGGCAGGTGATAAACATAACAGGCTTTATCATCCTGCTGATCGGTTTCATATTCGGTATTTAATTAAACCTTATCAATTTTAAAAAATAATCAAAATGAAAAAAACAATTCTTGTTCTCAGTGTATTCAGCAGTGCAGTTACCTTTTCAATTGTAGCCTGCACAGGCGGAGCTTCAAAACCAGATACGCAATCCGTAGTCATCAGCAAGGACAGCCTCATCAAAAGAGGCAGCTACCTGGTAAACGCCATTGGTTGTGATGATTGTCATACACCAAAAGTAATGGGTCCCAACGGTCCAGAGATCGATATTGAACACCGGTTCAGTGGACACCTTGCCGGTAGCCCGGTGGGTAAAGCAAATACCAGTGTAATGAAAGACGGTTGGGTTTTATTTTCAATGGATCTTACATCGGCCGTGGGCCCATGGGGACAATCTTATGCTGCAAACATATCTTCAGATGCTACGGGTATTGGCAGCTGGACTGAGGAACAATTTATGAGAGCTATACGGGAAGGAAAATCAAAAGGACTAAAAGAGGCTCGTCCATTATTGCCTCCTATGCCCTGGTTTGTGTATAAAAATATGAATGACACCGACCTGAAGGCCATCTTCGCTTTCCTGAAATCAACCAAGCCGGTAGAGAACGTTGTACCCGGACCTAAATCATTTGCAGAATTAAAATAACCATAACCATTAACCTAATAATGAAAAAGAAAATTCAGGTCATTGCCTTCCTGCTGGGTTGCGCCCTGGTGATCAGTTTCGCTATACAGGCGGGCCGCCATCATGAAAATTGCAGGGAATGCCGGTCAGCAGTAAGGATGAAGTGATTCCCGACCTTTTGTAAAAACCTGCGGAGAAATGCTGCAGGTTTTTTTTATTAATAAATGATCATTGCTGGCCGGGGTATAATTCTATCTCAGAAAGTTTCCCGTTTAATTCAATATTTACCTTTGTCCAATATTTCTTTGATGCTCTATCTGTGGGATACCAGTTCCTGTTTTCATTTACCACAATAAAAAGCCCGCGGTCGTCACCAATAGCCACAAAATCATCGGAGGGTGCCTGCCTTGTAAAAAAATGCAAGTGGTGTTCTTTATATAACTGCAAACTATAGGTCATAGCATCATCCACTACCAAACCTATTTCGCTTATAGAAAAAATAGAACTGCCGTCAAATTTTTTTTCTCCTTTTTCAGGCAGATCAAAACGGGCTATTAACTCAACAATATTTTTATTGTTATCATAAAAATAGAAGGCTTTAGCGTTCCAGCTTTTGAAATCGGCAACAGGATTACCCAGGCTAACGGGTACCAGGTCTAATATACCGGAAGCCCATTGTAAGGCCTCATTAAATTGATTGGCAGGAATAGTAAAGGCGAAATGATAAAAAGGATTTTGACCGGCAACATTTATAAAATGCAGTACTGATCGTCCTGCCGAAATTACTACCCGGGTTTCAGAAGAGTCAAGTATTTCCATTCCTAAAACATCCTGGTAAAAGTTTTGGGTTTGGCGAATATCTGCTGATAGTAATTGTATTTCAGAAATAAACATTCCTTTCTCTTTTTTAAGTCAAAGACAAAAGGTATTTCACTTTTTGGAATTCCTGCAATTAAATTATTACTATTGATCTGCAACCTCCCGGTATTTTCTGGTCAATTGAAGTGTTATTCTTCCGCTCCTTTCATAAAGGGTTTTTCTCCTGCTCCTCTCCTGCCATTTCTCAAAAGGTTCGGTATAGAAACTTTTTATATTACATCAAAGCTTTTAGATAATTCCGTTATAAACAACTAACTTTTTTTCCCTAAACTGATGCCGGTTAAAAACAAGCCAGCAGCTATGGGATTGATGAAAACCTGTATCCAATTTTGAAATCCCTGCTGCTTTTTAAAATTAATTATCGCGATGTCTCATGTTTGAAATAATTCTTCCACTGTCTTGCTAAACAATTCAATTACAAACTTTGGTTAATAGGACGGCGATATTCTCCAAAAAAAAAGTGATGGCTTATCCAGGGGCGCCACTGCCGTACCCACTGAAGGCCATCACGAAACCTACCATTGCTAAACCAGCTTCTTTATAATACAGAGCCCAAACGGCTGAATAAAATCTTTTTTCCTTGTCTGTGCAAAAGATATATCCTGATTACCAGGCTGGCGATTTCTATAAAATGACTTATTCTTTTCATTGGTTTTGTTTTTATTTTTTTTCATTTGTACCCGGGTCACACAATCCCACTGCATGCATCAGGCAACCATTGTTCCTTCGGTCAGGTTTTCCATCACTTTTCTAAAACGATCGTTGGGCAATTCCTTTTCTGCCAGGCTAAATAGTT
>JBPPMM010000197.1:0-2132 GCA_051306075.1 Chitinophagaceae bacterium | reverse complement strand
GGCATGTGGTATAATCCCGGAGAGGTTTACATACCACCATTGGTTTCGCCTTACAGCGAAAAATTAGCTGCTGCACTTCCAGCCTATTCCGAATTTGTTGGCCGCTCGTGCTTTTTGCTTCAAGGTGGAAGGCACGTCGCAGAAATAGCGGTATTGTACCCCTTTGAGGAACTGGCTGGTTATTTTTGTTTCGATAACCCTGAGAATATCAGGCAAGGTTACTACATTTCTCCGGAAACCGATTACCAGAAAATTAGCGGCTTACTGACCAACGATATTCGCTGTGATTTTACGTTTGTACATCCTGAATTTTTCATGGATGATAAATATATAATTGAAAATGGTAGTATAAAACTTCAAAATCAGGAAAACTACCAGGAGTATAAAGTCTTGTTTCTTACCGGTTGCAACATTATTTCATACAAAACGCTTGAAAGGGTAAAATCATTTTATGAAAGTGGCGGAATCGTAATTTAAACTACACAACTGCCTTTCAAATCGGCTGAATTGGGGCAGGATCAAAAGGTGGTTGATTTGGTAAGGGCAATATTTAATATTAATGAACTTACCCAGGATTCATCCCGTATTCAGGAAAATTCAAACTCTAAAGGAGGTTATGCTGTATTTATTCCCAACACTGGAAAGCAAAACATCCATTCAGTTCTCAAAAAACATATGATACCTGACGTGACCTTTTCTCCCAACCCTGAACTTACTTCTGATTATGGTAAATTTTCTTACATTCACAAGGTGAAAGATGAGCGGGAAATATTTTATTTTGCAAACTCCGGCAATGAGCCGGTTGAAACCGAAGTGTACATTCGGGGTCATCAAAAACTGGAAAAATGGAATCCCCACAACGTCAGCATCGATAAAGATATTCAGTTTGAAAATACTCAGGTATCCGGTGAAAATTATACTCGGTTTGCATTAACCCTTGAACCAGTCAGTTCGGTATTTTATTTGGGAAAAAATCAATAAATATTTTAGCATGAATTCAATACATATCTATTTACTGATACTATTTTTATGTACCACAGGACTTGCCTCCGGCAACAATAAAGTAAAAAAGCAAGTTTGGGAAAAGCCAAATATCATTTTCATCCTCACCGATGATCAGCGATGGGATGCATTGGGCTATGCAGGAAATAAAATCATTCAAACGCCTGAAATGGATAAGCTGGCACAAAGCGGCGCCTATTTCAGGAACGCCGTTGTATCCACACCCATATGTTCGGCAAGCCGTGCCAGTATCCTTAGCGGACTGCATGAGCGTACCCACAAATATACTTTTCAAACCGGGCCTATACGGAATGAATATATGGCTGATTCGTATCCGGAACGATTAAAACAAGCAGGTTATTATACTGGTTTCTTTGGAAAGTTTGGGGTGAATTATTCTGGAAAGGAACAGTTATTTGATGTAATGGATGATTATGACCGCAACAACCAATATAAAGATTACCGTGGGTATTACTATAAAACGTTGAATGGTGATACGGTTCACCTCACCCGTTACACAGGGCAGCAGGCGCTTGATTTTATTGAAAATGCACCCGGTGATAAACCATTTTGTTTATCGCTGAGTTTTAGTGCACCACATGCTCATGATGGAGCTCCATTGCAGTATTTCTGGCAGGAGGAATCCGGTAAGTTATATCAAAACATGCAAATGCCCGGACCTGAGCTGGCTGATGATAAATATTTTCTTGAACAGCCACTGCCGGTACGCGAAGGGTTTAACCGGCTACGATGGACCTGGCGTTACGATACGCCCGAAAAATACCAGCACAGTGTTAAGGGATATTACCGGATGATTTATGGGATCGATCTGGAAATATCCAAAATACGTCAAAAGCTCACTGAAAAAGGTATGGATGAAAACACGGTCATTATTTTAATGGGCGATAACGGATACTTCATGGGTGAACGCCAATTGGCAGGCAAGTGGCTCATGTATGATAATTCCATCCGGGTACCGCTGATTGTTTACGATCCGCGGGTGAAAAAACACCGCGATATTGATGAAATGGCGCTGAACATTGATGTGCCCGCTACAATTGCCGATCTGGTCGGTTCCAAACAACCGGGTTCCTGGCAAGGAAAAAGCCTGATGCCGCTGGTAACAGGAG
>JBPPMM010000191.1:0-6180 GCA_051306075.1 Chitinophagaceae bacterium | reverse complement strand
TAATACTTCCAGTATTTTATTGATTTGCAAAACACGGTTTGTATCATTACCCTGCGCATCGAGGTGGGTACAGGCAAATAATATTTTTTTATTTCCGGGTAATGTAATAATAGCCGTCGCTAATGCCCGGTGTTCCCCGTTTGTTCCAACAGCAGTGGGTAATGGCGTAGTCCTCATGCTTTCCATCGGGTACTTTGATAGAATTGCTAAACCGTATTCGCCACCATCATAGTCAATAGCTTTTGCAAACCAGGATTTCATACCGGTAAGCTTTCCCAAAACTTCCGCCTGGTGTATGTCAGATCCCGAACGGGCGGTATGCACATCCACTTCCTGCAAGGCTACAACATCCGGATTTTGCAGCCTGATCACATTGGCTATTGCATTCAGGTCAATCTCGTTTGGTTTAGAAGGTGGATTGGCATGATGAATATTATAACACAAAACTCTCAGTTCAACTATCGTTTTGGTCGGCCCCGGTGCTGAAGAACCCGGTAATATTTTATTTGAACAACTAATACCCGCAAGTATTCCCGAAAGAATAAAATATTTCATCTTGTATTTTTTACCATACCGCATTTAGTCAGGAGTATGGATTTTAATCAATTTCTTCTTTCCCTTCGCTGAAAAATTTATTTACCAGTCAAATTTCAATAGTGAAACCGCCTGCGGTGGCATGTTGATCAAAAGTTCAATTCTTCCATTCTTTACTTCTATCCATTCCGGAGAATCGATCAGTGCCAGTTGACCTGCTTGCTCAAGATCCTTTATTTGAGAATGGGTTGGACTTTTTGGCGATCCCATTTCCTTCCAGCGTTCATATGAATTACTGAAATGCTGGTCGATGCGGTAATGATGCAACATTATTTTTTTTGCAGGAATATTTTGCAAGGTGACCCTTACTGATGAAGAAGGCAGGTCTGTTTTATTTAGATCATGATAATTCCAAACCAACACTGTTGCCGTTTGGTCCGCTTTTGCTGCCAGGGCATTAATATCCGGATCTTTTCCACGGACACTTGAATCACGAATCAAAACATAATCATATTTAAGGTTATTATTTACCTCTACCCTGTTTCCCTGCATCATCCCAAACATCCGAAATACATTTAATACAGGTTTATCAACACCATTGGTGGCCAGGTCGCGGAAACCCCTGAACCAGGGTTGGTCTTCAAATTCAAAAGCCCAGGTTACGGCACCTTTAAGATTAACATTACGGCTTGCAGCAAGATCCAATTTCCTTGTAAAAGAAGCAGCTGTATAACTGGAATACATGGTGCCATTCCTGTATGCATTCTGCGGACTAAAATCTTCAGAACAGGCCGCGCATCCCTCGGGGTCTGATTCGCCGATGATGATAGGAAGATTCTTTAAGCTTGGGTAAGAAGCGACTATTTCAAACCCTTTGTCAATATCCCGTAACTGCTTTCCCATATTCATCTGTACAATACCATTGACCAGTTGGGGTTGTCCTTTTGCATGAAAGGTAATAAAATCGAGCGGGGAGCCTTTTTTTCCTGTCACATAATTTTTTCCTCCTACTATATGATCTAAAAAAGTTTTGAGGAACAAAGCTGCTTTGGCAGAACCGGGTCCGGTAGTTTCAGGCCCTCCCATCTTTGCTGATGGCAATGCCCGCTTCACTGCATCAGAAACATAATCGTATAGTTTTATGTATTCTTCCGTGGTACCCTTCCAGTAATCAATATCAGGTTCATTCCACAATTCCCAGTACCAGCTTTCCACTTCTTTTTTTCCATAACGGGCAACAGAATGTTTTACCCATTCGTATACAAGAGCAGCATATTTTTTATAATCTTTAGGAGGATAAGCCCACCCGGTAAAAATAGTTCCGTATTTCTGATCTGGTCCCCAATTATGTTTGTATGGTTCGGGTTGGGCAGATAAGGCCTGTGGCATAAAACTTATTTGTGCAAAGGGCTTCATGCCTCTCTCAATGTAGGTATCAAATATGCTGTCAATAATTACCCAGCTATATACAGGGTTCCCTTTTTCATCTTCTGTATATGCGTTGGTAGAGCCCCATTTTAAAGCAGCCTTTCCATCACCTGTAACCAGCAGGCTATGTGTCCTTACATATACCGGCACATGGCTTGACCTGGCAAGTTGAGACAGGAGTTTTTTCCCATCTTTCATATAGGTATAATTAGGCTCATCATAACCAAACCAGGCCCATATGGGATTTAAGGGGCCCGTCGTTTTTTTTAGATCAATCGTAATGCTGGTTATTTCATTATCATTAGCTGCTATCTGACTGTGCAATGCAGAGGAAAAAAAAACGAAACAGATCAAATAAAAAATTTCGAACGAAAAATATTTATTAACTCTCATAAGAAAAATCCTTCATAGATAAAATCAGAAACTGTGACATAAAATTGCAGTCCGCTCAAAAAACACTAAACAATGTTTTACAAATGAAATTAAAATTTTACATCTTCTAATCCATACTGTTTTATTATATCTGCGGGCACCCCTTCCCACACATTTGGTCTGTTACCTACGTAACCAAGATCTTCTATTCCTATCTTGCTGGTGAAAAATCCGCTTGCCGTCAGACTTCTCATCCGGTTAAAAAAAGCAACCCCCTGTTGCATTTCCGGTTTGGCTTTATTGGGATATGCTATTTCATCGACCATCTCCAGTTGTTGTTTTGAATCACAATCTTTAAAAGGATTGTTATGCCGGGCCAGGCATTGCATATCCAACCATCGCAATCCTCCTCTCATGGGGATTTGGTGATCCGGCACATCCTTTACCATAAACTCAATAAATTCCGGCACTTTAGCATCCGATGCACTTCCCGACCTCTCATCTTTTGGTATAATGATATCTCCCAATATGGTGATAGTTGCCATTTCATGGGGAGTAAAAAACGTTTCAGAATTTAATTTTTTATCTCTTTCTATTTCGGAAACCTGCCTGTCAGCATTTGCTCCACTATCTGTTATTTCAACCGGCTTGTCTCCTGTTTTTGATTTACATGCTTCTAATAAAACACCTGCGGAAAGTGTACCGATCCCTATTGCTTTCAATGATTCACGCCTGTTCATAAACAATATTTAAAAAGTGAATTAAATACTTATCTTTTTACCCTGTTCAATTATATATTCTGATGTGCGCAATGACAAGGCAAGTATTGTCCAGGTTGCATTTTTGTCAGACTGCTGAACAGTGGGAGCACCATCAACCACAAATAAGTTTTTGCAATCATGGGCCTGGCACCACTTATTAAGTACAGATTTTTTTGGATCGTTACCCATTCTTGCAGTACCTACCTCATGAATTATGCGACCGGGAGCAGCCAGTCCCCACATATCCTCAGCCGTGTGTGGTGTTGTTAACGGAATTGCTCCCATCTCGTGTATGATCCTGGAAAAAGTTTCCTGCATATGCTTAGCCTGGTTTATTTCGTCATTATTCCATTTGTAATGAAACCGCAATACTGGTATTCCGTACTTATCTACCACATTCGGATCAATTTCGCAATAATTATCAATTCTTGCCATACCCACACCACGACCGGACATACCAAATTGAGTTCCATAAAAACGACGGTAATCATCTTTAAGTGAAGCACCATACCCGCCGCCCTCTTTCATCGTTCCATCACGTCCGGGCAGTTTACCATTAAGTTTGGTTACCTCGCCCCCATAACCATAACCCGGCATTCTCATACCTCCGCCAAATTCAATATGATAGCCTCTGGGGAAATCGAGTTTTTTATTATCCTCCATCCAGGGTCCGTAAATATGAATACTGCCAGCACCGTCTTCATTAAATCTTTTGCGATCTAAAAGTTGAGGCAACATTCCTGATTGAGATGCGCCAGTAGAATCCTGCAGGTATTTACCAACCAGCCCGCTGCTATTTGCAAGACCATTCGGATAAACCTGTGATTTCGAATTGAGCATTATCCTGGCCGACTCACAGGAACTGGCTGCCAGTATTATAGTTTTACCATTTACCTGGTATTCCTGCATATCATCTTTACTTACATAAGAAACACCGGTTGCAAGGCCGTTCTTATCTGTCAATACTTCCCTTACCATTGCATTGGAGATCAACTCCAAGTTGCCAGTCTTTAAAGCCGGAATAACAAGGCAGGAGGAAGATGAAAAATCAGCATATACTTTACAACTACGTCCACACTGGCCACAAAAAAAACATGCGGCCCTGTCTTTGTTTCCGGGTAATGCCTGCGTAAGAACTGACCCTCTTCCGGGTATAACTTTTACGCCGGCTTTTGCAGCGCCTTTCATGATAAACAGCTCCGGTAATCTTGGCTTCGGAGGAGGAAGAAATATACCATCCGGCTCATTTTCCAATCCTTCAACAGAACCATATATTCCTAACAAGCGATCAATTTTATCGTAGTAAGGTTTTACTTCATCGTAAGTAATCGGCCACCTTTCACTCACACCATCATCGGGTTGAAAGTCTTTGGGACCAAATCTTAAAGAGATTCTTCCCCAATGGTTTGTTCTGCCACCCAGCATCCTGGACCGGAACCAATCAAATTCAGTATTATCTTTTTTAGTATACGGCTCTCCTTCCAATTCCCAACCTCCAAAGGCAGCATCAAAATCGCCAAAGTCACGAAGCTTTGTACCCGCACCCCTCCGCGGCGATTCATATGGAAATTTTAACTGCGAAGAATGTAACCGGGGGTCAAAGTAGGGACCTGCTTCCAGCATTAATACTTTTATGCCAGCATGGGCCAGCGCATGAGCCGCCATTCCACCTCCGGCACCCGAACCCACAATAACTACATCATAAACTTTTGATGATTTTTTTATTTGTATATCTCCCATAAATTGGAATTATGTTTTACTACGAATTCAAATTAGTGCATTAACAAATAAGCGGTTCAAAAACAAAACATTTATCTATATCAGCCTCACTTCTTCTTTTTAAACAGGAGTTTAATAAAACTCATTTTTGATCTCCTTAAAGTTCAATGAATATTCTATTTTGCTATTGTGAATATAAAGGAAGTAAAATATAACCCGGCAAAATTGTATCAGTACAAGGAGTATTATTAAAATAGAATTCGTTTATTTCTTTTCTCATATAAAACAGGAATAATATAAAATTGTCTTTAGAATAAAAAACCCAGTTTGAGAGAACCCTGTATATTGAATGAATCTTTTGTTTTACAAGGTAAGGATTGTACTGGTGCCATCACTGATAGCAACCTCGTAAGCCTCCATCTCCCGCCCTATATGTTTAACGTAACGGGCCGATATTTTTTCTATTAACCCCGGTATTGCATCTTCTTTTACCAGGTTAATTGTACAGCCTCCAAAACCACCACCCATCATTCTTGCACCAATTACCGCATCAATATCCCTTACATAATCAACAAGGAAATCCAATTCTTCACAACTAACAGCATACATTTTACTTAATCCATCATGTGTTTCAAACATTTTTTTACCCAGGGCACTTATATCGCCTCTTTGTAAGTCGTCACAGGCCCTTAGCAGACGATCGATCTCCTGCACTACAAACCGGCTCCGCATATCAATCAATTTATCCTTTGGCAATACATACTTGCTCAGCATGGTTTCTGTTACATCACGCAATGAATTTACATCTGGCTCCTGTTCCTTTACCCATGCTACTGCCTGGTCACATTCCTTACGACGGGTATTGTACTCCGATGAAGCAAGTGAGTGTTTTACCTTGGTATCCAACAGGAGAATTTTTAAACCCTCCAACCGGAATGGTACATATTCATATTGCATTGAGCGGCAATCCAGTTTAATAACATGATCCTTTTGTCCCATCATGGATGCAAACTGATCCATGATGCCACACATTACTCCCGCATATTCATGCTCTGCTTTCTGGGCCATTTTTACCAGCTCCATTTTATCCCAATGGGTTTGGAGTAATTCATTCAACGCAAATATGGTAGCACATTCCACAGCTGCTGAAGAGGAAAGTCCGGCACCAATTGGCACGTCACTTGAAAGCACTGCATTAAATCCTTTTAATGGAATGCCTTTTTTCTGAAACTCTGCCACTGCACCTAATATATAATTTGGCCAGCTGATATCACCGATAGGCTTGAGGTCATTGACCGAAATAGAAAATGATTGATTAAGATCATGAGCCGTTATATTTATCTCCCCGTCATCCAGCAATGAATTA
>JBPPMM010000018.1:0-4585 GCA_051306075.1 Chitinophagaceae bacterium | reverse complement strand
TGCCATAGTTTTATCTATTTCGGGCTTGCAGGTTGGCGATAAATTTAACCATCCGGGCAGCGATATTTTCGCAAAGGCTATTGCCAATATGTGGCGTCAAAAACTTTTTGCTAATGTTCAGATTTATGTTACCGGCATTCAGGATGACAGGGTCAGCATAGAGATTCATGTGGAAGAGAGACCCCGGTTAGGCAATTTCAAATTCATAGGAATTAAAAAATCTGAGGCGGAGGACCTTCAGGGAAAAATCGGCCTCACCAAGCAAACGCTTATTACAGAAAATATGCGGCGGAATATTGATGAGATTACTACCAAATTTTTCCGCGATAAAGGGTTTCAAAATATTTCGGTAAGACTGGAAGAAAAGCCGGATCCATCGTATGCCAATTCAAATGCATTAACGATCTATGTGGACAAAGGGAAAAAAGTACGCATTGATGAAGTTAATTTTTTCGAGAATGAAAAATTATCCGATCTGAAGTTGAAAAAGAAAATGAAGGGTACAAAGGAAATGAGTAAGTTCACCTTGTTCCCTTTGAAATATGAAAGCCCTTATGGCACAACAGAAAAACCAAGCTTTAAGGAATATATGAAAGACTGGGGCTTTCTTTCCCTCAGCAAAACAAAAGAAGTTCTTGATCCATACTTTCGGTTCAAACTTTTCAGTTCAGCCAAATTCAATCCTGTAAAATATGAGGAAGATAAAGCCAAAGTATTGCAGTATTATAATTCACAGGGATACCGGGATGCGCAAATTATAGAAGATACCCAGGTTTCCAGGGGCAGTAAATTATATGTTGATATAAAAGTAGAGGAAGGCAGGAAATATTATTTTGGCAACATTACGTGGAAGGGAAATGCGAAGTATCCAGATTCCCTTTTAAATGTGGTGTTGGGAATTACAAAAGGCGATGTATACAACATAGAAATATTGAATAAAAGGCTGGGTAAGGAAATGTCGCAGGACGGTGGTGATATTAGCGGCTATTATATGGATGATGGATATTTATTCTTTCGCGTAGAGCCGGTAGAAACCGCTGTTTACAATGATACTATTGACCATGAAATAAGAATAACCGAAGGACCTCAGGCCCGCATTAAAAATGTAACTATTGCCGGCAATGAAAGAACTAAGGACCATGTAATACGCCGGGAATTGAGAACCTTGCCGGGTGAACTTTTTAGTCGTACTGATTTAATAAGATCTACTCGTGAGCTGGGCAACCTGCAATATTTTAACCAGGAAACAATAAACCCGGGAGTGGTTCCCAACCCAGATGATGGCACGGTTGATATAAACTGGAAGGTAGAAGAAAAGTCATCAGATCAGCTGGAGTTGTCTGCCGGTTGGGGAGGTGGTATCGGGTTGACGGGAACACTGGGAGTTACCTTCAATAATTTTTCAATAAGAAATATCTGGAAAAAACAAGCCTGGGATCCTTTACCTACTGGAGATGGTCAAAAACTTAGCGTCCGCGTTCAATCAAATGGTAAAGCGTTCCGCTCATACAATTTCTCTTTTACAGAGCCGTGGCTGGGGGGCAAGAAAAGAAATTCATTAACTTTTGGCTATAACAACAGTAAGTATTCAAATGCATTTGACCCCTTTACCGGACGAATAGACAATGCGAGATCAGATACCACTTATTTAAAAGTAAATGGTTTTTCAGTTTCTTTGGGAAAACAATTGAAATGGCCTGATGATTATTTCAGTCTCGTATATTCTTTAAATTTTACGCAGTATAAGATGCGGAACTATCCCATCTTTGAAGGAATCAGGGACGGCACTGCAAATAATTTCAGTCTGAAACTTGCATTACAGCGTTCATCTGTGTTTGATCCCATTTTTCCGCGAAGTGGATCCAGCTTTTCAACGAGTGTACAGTTTACCCCACCTTATACCTTATTTAATCCTGATCTGGTTAATTCAACAAATCCATATAAAAATCCTGAGTACCATAAGTGGCGTTTTAATGCTGAGTGGTTTGTGCCTATAGGTAAACCTGGAGGCGCCGAGAAGAACAGGCAGTTTGTGATGAAACTGGCTGCGAAGTACGGGTTTATGGGAAGGTATAATAGCAAATTGGATTATTCTCCGTTCGAAAGATTCCAGTTGGGCGATGCAGGGCTTACTAATAATTATGGCCTGTTAGGTTATGATATCATTGCACACCGCGGCTATCCTGTATACCAAACTTCTGATCCATCTATTAATCCAGACCAGCAGAATGCATCAAGGTTTTTTACCATTTTCAATAAGTATCAATTGGAAATGCGATATCCTCTTGTTACTAATCCGGGTAGTACTATTTATGGACTTGTATTTTTTGAAGCGGCAAATGGATGGTATGATTTCAAGGAGTATAATCCTTTCCGCCTGAGACGCAGCACAGGAATTGGTATGCGATTCTTTTTGCCCATGTTTGGTTTGCTGGGCTTTGATTATGGAATAGGAATTGACCGTATTCAACCCGGTGGTGGTTTAAAGAATGCTTCCAAATTTACCTTTATGCTTGGCTTTGAACCGGAATAAACAGCAATGCCAGCCGGAATGAATTCTGCAACTATTAAACAGGAACAACCATCTTTAGAACATAAATTTATTAGTAATGAAAAAATTAATACTGGCAGCTTGTTGTCTTTGTTTTATATCCATGGCGGGACAGGCTCAGAAATATGCAATTATTGACACCCGTTATATTTTGGATAAAATGCCGGATTATACACAGGCGCAAAAACAACTGGATGCAATCGCCTTTGACTGGCAAAAAGATATTGATGCTAAACAAGGGAGCCTGGACAAAATGTATAAGGAATATGAAGCAGAGCAGGTAATGCTAAGTGATGATCTGAAGAAAAAGCGGGAGAACCAGCTTTTTCTAAAAGAAAAAGATTTAAGGGATCTTCAGCGTCAACGTTTTGGTTTCGAAGGTGATTTGTTTAAAAAGAGGCAGGAATTGATAAAACCCATTCAGGATAAGGTTTACAACGCAGTTCAAAAAATTTCAACACAAAGAGGTTATGATTTTGTACTGGATAAAAGTGAAGGAATTACCATTATATTTGCCGACCCAAAACTGGACAAGAGTGAGGATGTTTTAAAGGAATTAGGAGTCAGGAATTAAAGAAATGATTTTTTAATTATTATCTATTGAGTGCATAGAGGCTTTGGGTTTAATATGTTAAAGAAAATAAAACAGGCAACTTATTTTTTGTAAAACTGCTCTTTAAAAAATATATCAAAAAACACCCTTGCTTGGGGTAATAACAAAACAAACACAAAAGATGAAAAAATTGAAAATGCTTGCAGTAGTAGCCGGATTACTTTTCGCAGGAAGCGGCATTAATGCACAGACCAAAATTGGCTATATTGATGCGGAGACTATTTTATACCTGATGCCGGAAGCAGCAAAAATTGATTCCCTTGTACGCTTATACCAGGAAGATACAGTTGGTAAAGAATACAGCTCCCTGCTCGCCACTTATACTTATAAGGATAGTATTTATCGGGATAGTTTACATCCTGCTCCTTCAGCAGTAAAAGAGCAAATTGGCAAAGAATTGGGCCAATTAGTTCAGACTTTACAAAACTGGCAACAGATAGCTCAGGAAGCTGTTCAAAATAAACAAAGCCAGCTCCTGGCACCGGTTATGAAAAAAATACAGGATGCTATAAATGCTGTTGCAAAAGAAAAGGGATATACGCATGTATTATCACGGGAGTCGATAATTGTAGCTCCAGATACCGATAATCTTTTGCAGCCTGTGGCCAAAAAATTAAATGTTACAGTACCCCCTCAGTTATTACCCGGATACAAACCACCTGCAGGAGCAAGATAAATATCGACGATATCATTTATTAAGATACTCGAAAGCTGCATCAGGATAATGGATGCAGCTTTTGCTTTTTTATCCCGGTTGCTACTCATCAAATAATAAAATTCTATTCTATAAACCTGTTCTTATTTTTGTCTTATGCAAAAAGCAAGTCCTATAGGGGTCTTTGATTCTGGCTATGGCGGCCTTACGGTTTTAAATGAAATAATCAATAAGCTTCCTCAATACGATTATATCTATTTAGGTGATAATGCCCGTGCGCCTTATGGCAATCGTTCATTTGAAACTGTTTACCATTATACCCTCCAGTGTGTACAATGGCTTTTTGAACAGGGATGTTCGCTGGTAATTCTGGCATGTAATACTGCATCCGCAAAAGCATTAAGAACCATTCAGCAAAAGGATTTGCCCGTTATTGCACCAACAAAAAAAGTTCTGGGAGTAATCAGGCCTACCACCGAAATCATTGGAAATTTTTCAGAAACAAAAGCTGTGGGTATCCTGGCTACAAATGGAACGGTAGCTTCTGGTTCTTACCCGGTTGAGATCGCAAAATTTTTCCCTGCTTTAAAGGTGTACCAGGAAGCTTGCCCTATGTGGGTGCCACTTATTGAGAATAATGAACACATAAACTCCGGGGCCGATTATTTTGTAAAAAATAATCTAAAAAGCATATTCGAAAAAGGACAAGATATTGATGTTTTAATGTTGGGATGTACCCATTATCCTCTGCTCAAAGAAAAAATAC
>JBPPMM010000016.1:0-2296 GCA_051306075.1 Chitinophagaceae bacterium | reverse complement strand
CTTCTGTTTCTTTTCATAAATATTTGCTTTGAATAATGTTTATGTACAACAAACCAGATTATTTTTTCTTCGTTGACCCAGGGAAGGGTCATTAATTTTTTACCAGGGCTTATTGAAATAAATAATGCTCCTGCAACAAACAAATACCTTTAGTTCTTATTCTGATTTTTTGTTGCCGGTAATATAGAACTGGTAATTAATGGTCCAGTTAAATGTTTCACCTGGTTTGATCTTTATGTTTATATAGGGTTCGGGACATATCGTTTTTTGGGCCGACCAGAAAACCAATTTTGAAATGGGCTGATCGCTTGTTATTCTGACGGCGGCTCCTGTCTTTTTATTTTCAATTTTAATATCGTAGTCTTTTGAACTGTCCCCAAAACCTTGCAAGGATTGAAAAAAGCGGTGTTCATTTTTTGCCAGTTCTTTCTGAAACAGGATCTGATTATCCCGTATCATTCCCAACTCAGCTTTGCCCTCCACTGCTGACGACAGTTTAAAAGGAAAGGTGACCGTGTAGTCAGGTCCAATAAATTGGTTATCTATCAGGAAAAAATTATGATTGAATACATTAGTTTCGATCGTTTGTTTACCCGTATTTTTTAATTGACAGATCAATGCCATTTCCGGTTTATCTTTTTTTAACTGCACCAATTTTTTGTAGGTATAGGCATAATTTTTATCCCGGAGCGTATGTAAGAATTCAACCCGGTCTGATTTTTTTTTCACTTTCCACTTGCCCGCATTTGAAATAGAGTAGGGGGTTACAAAAGAGTATTTGGGTTCTTCAGGCTTTGTAACCATGCCTATCCCAATCTTGAGAAAACTATCTCCTGTTTTTGCTTCATCATAACCAACAGGATAAAAAGCGTCAACGGGTCCCATGATTGCGTCATGGATAACGGGACTATAATTTTCAAACCATTGTCCGAAATAAGTGTGGCCTTTATATCCGAGTTCCGGCATTACACCTGACCAGTCAAATCTTGATCCGCGGTAATAGCCGTTTTTTGGGTCGGGCAGGTAAAGACGGGCATGGATTAACCCATTCTTTATTTCCACTTGCGGAAATGGATCCAAAGGTTTGCTGCCCGCCAGGAAAACAGCGATAATGGCGATCAGCAAATAAGTTTTTTTCATATGGTTAACTCCAAAGCCTGTCATAAGAGCGTACTTCATTCCATTGTGGTGTTGGTTCAAAATAACTATCATCTTCCTTATGAAGATGTTTTTTCATTTCTTCATCATTTAATTCAATGCCCAGGCCCGGCGCATCATCCGGTACATTGGCATATCCTTTTGTGTAAAGAGGTTGCTTGCCAACCATCTTCACCAGGTTGGGCCACCAGGGATTATCAACGATCTGGTTGGGCACTTCGAGGGCCAGCGCATTTTGTGTGGCTGCTGCGCAATGCACATTGGCCATAAAACAAATAGGTGTTCCTGCAAAATGCATCACCATGGGTGTGTCTTTTTCTTCCGCATAGTCACCAATCTTTTTTGTTTCCAGAATGCCGCCCGATGATCCCATATCCGGCTGAATAATATCAACAGCATGCGCATTGCAAAGCTTGATAAATTCTTCTTTCAGGTAAATATCTTCACCCGTCATGGTAGGCGTATTAATAGAATCAGTAATAATTTTTAATTGCTCGGTATTATCCCAGGGAAGAAAATCTTCTAATGATGCTAAGTTGAAACGCTCCAGGGCATTGCCTACCCGGATGCAGGTGTTAAGATCAAAATGTCCCTGGTGATCGGCAGATAATGGAATATCATAACCGACGATGCTACGGATCGTGTCAACATATTTTGCCAGTTCATCTAGTCCTTTATTGGTCACCTGCACGGAAGTAAATGCATGTCGGGTATTCTGGTAAGAAAGATAGCTTTGACTTCTTGAAGAAGAAACGTTTTCATTAAAGCCCGGAATAAATTTTGCGTTTACAATAGTACCGGGAATCTTTTTGATCTTTTCAATACCCGGATGCATTTTCAACCAGGTGAATCCCTGCACTTCCATCCTGTTTTTTACATCCGCTTTAAATTGATTGATGTCCATTTCTGCCAGTGGTTTACCGCCTGAATTAGGTATGTAAGAATACAATCTTACTTTTTCCCGGTACCTTCCGCCCAGCATGGCCCAAACGGGTGCATTAAATGCTTTGCCTGCCAGGTCCCAAAGGGCCATCTCCACACCGCATACGCCACCACCCATTCTTCCATGGCCACCAAATTGTTTGATGATCTTAAAGATCATTTCCACATTGCATGGATTTAGCCCGAGTATCCTGCT
>JBPPMM010000138.1:0-21166 GCA_051306075.1 Chitinophagaceae bacterium | reverse complement strand
ATTAGTTTAATGGCAAATGCGCCTTTGCCGGCAATTTTACTTTTGGCAATATGAAGAGGAAAATTCAATTCATTTTTCATCAGGTGCAATTTATTAGACTAATAAATAATTCATGTTTTATCTGGCTGAAGAATAATCAATACAACAGGGCTTATTCTTTTTCATATTTCTACCCAGGTGTGATCTGCCAGCAACCTGACGCCGGATATAAATTTTTTGAATGGTCCGTTTATTCCCCATTCTTTTGGGGATACCAGGGACAATGTATGACTACCATCATTTTTTTCGTATAAAAAATATACTTGCCCTATGTTGGGTTTAAAAGAAAGCCTGGCATTATAGATCAGCATCGATAATTCTTTTCGTTTTTGTATTTCCTGTGCTTGCAGGGCCAGTAGTTCTATTTGCTTTCGGATCTGCTGAAGTTGCATATTGGTTTGCTCTTCCATTGCAGTTAGAGCTTTGTGCTTTATAACTCCTTCCTCCGTAGCTTTTATAACTGCGCCTGAAACCGATGCAGAATAAGGTAATACGCTAAGTTGTTTATGGTATAGTTCTGTGTTGGTATACCTTTCTCCGTCTTCTTTAACACCTTGTTGAATGATCCTTAAATAACCATTTGGCATTATTTCATGAACTATATGCAGAACCGCTTCCCCTTTCCTATAAAAATGAATTTCAAAACTTATACTATCTATAAAATTTACCTGGACAGTATCTGCCAGTTCTTGCTGAGCAAATTGATTTAGATCACCATCAGCTTTTATATGGTATTGGGATGAAAGGCTTTGGTTTTCCAGAGTCACCCAATTATGGTAAACAATCAATTCTTTTTTTCCTTCCGGAGATTCAACTTTATAAATGCCACTTTTGGGTCTGTCGCCATATTCATAAATTCCCTTTTCAGGAAACAGTTGCCATGCGGCCAAAAAATTATAAGCTTGAACCATAGTATAAAGAAGGGTTGGAATGACTTTTAATTAAGCAGGGTCGCCTTATATTCAAAATCAGATTTATCAAAAGAAAAAATAAAACCCGGCTGAACTTAAAAAGAACAAGCCGGGTGTATAAAAAAATCTTCACTACAGAGTATTTAGCACGTCATTCATATTTCTGACAGCATCTGCGCTTTTATTAAATTCTGCCTGTTCAGCTTCATTTAATCCAAAGTCAAGAATTTTTTCCCATCCATTTTTTCCAATGGTTACAGGTAAGCCAAGGCAGATATCTTTTTGTCCATATTCACCTTCCAGGTAAATGCAGCAGGTAAAAAGTTTCTTTTCATCTCTTATGATAGATTCTACCATGGCAGCTCCTGCCGCACCGGGGGCATACCATGCTGATGTGCCAATCATTTTGGTCAATGTAGCTCCGCCTACCATGGTATCAGCAACGATCTTTTTTTGTTGTTCTTCACTTAAAAATTTTGTAACCGGCACAGAGTTCCAGGTTGCCAAACGGATCAATGGGATCATCGTTGTATCACCATGCCCGCCTATCACCACTGCATTCAGGTCTCCGGGGCTGCATTTCAGGTGCTGGCTTAGTTGATACTTAAACCTTGCACTATCCAGCGTACCACCCATACCTATAATACGTTGCTTGGGTAAACCTGTTGACTTCAATGCCAGGTAAGTCATCGTATCCATAGGGTTACTGATTACAATAATGATTGTATCAGGCGAATGCTTCAGAATATTTTCCGCAACTCCTTTTACAATGCCTGCATTAACACCGATCAGTTCCTCTCTGGTCATTCCTGGTTTGCGTGGAAGACCTGAAGTAATTACTACCACATCACTGCCGGCTGTTTTTGAATAGTCGTTGGTGGAACCTGATATCCTGGTATCAAAGCCAAGTAACGCAGCAGTCTGCATCATATCCTGTGCCTTACCTTCGGCAATGCCTTCTTTAATGTCCAATAAAACCAATTCATTGGCCAGTTCTTTACGGGCAATATTATCGGCACAGGTGGCTCCTACAGCCCCTGCGCCTACTACGGTAACTTTCATGCAAGAAAAATTTATAGTATTAGGAAATAACCTGCCTGCGGCCAGGCAAGTTTGCGGGCAAAGGTAAAAGAAAGTTTGAGGTTTAAAGTTTGGCGCTAAAAGTTATTTCTTTAGTTCCTCCATTACTTTATCCATGGGTAAAGCACCGGAGAAAGCCGATATCAATTCTTTCTTCTTATTATAAAACGCAAGAAAAGGAAGGGTGCGAATATCATAAAATACCGGTAAAAGATAAGCTTCATCTTTACCAACAATAATATTATCAAAACGCTTCAATTCATACTGGTTATAAAAACTCAGCATTTTATCAAATGGAAGCGTAGTAGACATTACAATTTGTACCTTTTTTAGCGCTTCTATATTTTTAATTAACTCTTCGGTTTCATGTTTGCAATGATCGCAGTCCGGACTAAACAGCATAACCATCACTGCTTTCTTTTTGTCAAGGTCCGCTTTGGTAAATTGAGTGCTGCTATCGGTCAGTAACAATTTAAATGGAGGCACAGAAGGAAAACGTTTGTACGGTGCTTCAATCAACGAATTGCTTTGAGCTAAACTGAAAAAAAAGAAAGTCAATAAAGTAAATAATAACAGAATTGATTTTTTCATTGACCAAAGAAACAACTTTAATAAACATGAATTTCTTAACTATCTGCTAAGGAATACTTGTTACATGCCGCGATTAATGATTAAGGCTGTGAAAAAATACCGGCTTTTTACATTTCCCTATCTTTGCGGCCGCTTTTATTCAAAAGCGAATTAGTCTTTATAAAAAAAATATTCTTATGGCAAGTACTGCAGATATTAGTCGTGGCCTCATTATTAAACTAGACGGCAGTTTATATTCAATAGTAGAATTTGGAGAAAATAAAACAGCCCGTGCTGCTGCAAAAGTATGGGCTAAGTTGAAGGGAGTAGATAATAACCGGTCGATTGAAAAAACATGGAATTCAGGAGATACCATTTATCCTGTCAGGGTTGAAAGAAAAGATTACCAGTTTTTGTATAAAGATGATACAGGATACAATTTTATGGACAATGAGACCTTTGAGCAGGTAGCTGTACAAGAAAGCCTGGTGGATGCACCGCAATTTTTAAAAGATGGTCAGAATGTTTCACTTCTTATTAATACTGAAACAGAATTGCCTATGAGTGTGGAGTTGCCCGACAAGATTGTTATGCTGGTGACATATACCGAGCCCGGTTTACGGGGCGACACCGCAACCCGTACATTGAAGCCCGCCACAATTGAAACGGGAGCTACGGTTAATGTTCCTTTATTTGTGAATGAAGGAGAGTTGATCCGTATTAATACAAAAACAGGCGAATACCTTGAAAGAGTAAAAGAATAATTTAATAGAATCCGGATAATGAGAAAATGGCCCAAATTCAAGATGTTTTGGGCCATTTTTGACCTATTTCGACCTTTTTTCATCGAAAACTATCAAAAAAACCTTGGTGTACTGTATTTGATTTCCTTACCTTAGCCTCCGTTTCAACAAAAAACATTGTCTATTAAATTGAAAAACATGGACTTCAAGCAAATACAAGAGTTGGTCAAGATGATCAACAAATCCAATATAGGCGAGCTTACTATAGAGCAAAAAGATTTTAAGGTAACAATAAAGCAAAAAGAAGAACATGTAACACAGGTAATACAAGGGCAGCCTGCAAATTATGCGCTCCAGCAACCTGCCCCTTCATACACACCAAATCCACCTGCGGCTTCACCTTCAACGGCAGGAGCTTCAGACAAAATAAAATCTGGCGAAGCCGCACCATCCAATTTATTAACCATAAAAAGCCCTATGATTGGTACTTTTTATCGTAAGGGTTCTCCTGATAAGCCCAATTTAGTAGAGCCTGGTGATGAAGTTTCACAGGGTAAGGTGGTTTGCATTATTGAAGCCATGAAATTATTTAATGAAATAGAGAGTGAGATTAGCGGCAGAATAGTTAAAGTATTAGTAGAAGATGCATCACCTGTAGAATATGATCAACCGCTTTTCATGGTTGAACCTATTTAGTGGATTTATTATTCGGCGGCCTGAATGGTTATCAATAAATAAAATATTTGACCGCTGGTGCTCCCCGTCATTAGATGGAATGTCCACCAGCACATCAGCACATCAATTACATGTTCAAAAAAATACTTATAGCCAATAGGGGAGAAATTGCTCTTCGTATTATCAGAACCTGCCGCGAAATGGGAATAAAAACAGTTGCTGTTTATTCTACTGCTGACCGCGACAGTTTACATGTAAAATTTGCAGATGAAGCAGTTTGCATTGGTAAACCACAGAGCAGCGATTCCTATCTTAATATGGCGCACCTGATGGCGGCAGTAGAAATAACCAATGCTGACGCTATTCACCCCGGTTATGGTTTTCTTGCTGAGAATGCAAAATTTGCCGGAATATGTAATGATCATGGCATTAAATTTATTGGCCCTACTCCTGAAATGATAAACAGGATGGGCGATAAGATATCGGCGAAAGAGACGATGATAAAAGCAGGAGTTCCCGTAGTTCCCGGAGGCGAAGGATTATTGCAAAGTATAGATGAGGCGAAAGGCCTGGCCAGAGAAATGGGTTATCCTGTTATATTAAAAGCCACTGCAGGCGGTGGTGGTAAAGGTATGCGCATCGTATGGCAGGATGAGGATATGGAGAAAGCCTATGATAATGCAAAAGCAGAAGCAGCTGCCTCATTTAAGAATGATGGTATCTATATGGAGAAATTTGTGGAAGAGCCAAGGCATATTGAAATACAAGTGGCCGGAGATCAATATGGAAATGTTTGCCATATGAGTGAACGTGATTGCTCCATTCAAAGACGGCATCAGAAGCTGGTAGAGGAGTCCCCGTCACCGTTCATGAATGATGAATTGCGGCTGCAGATGGGTGAGGCTGCGAAGAAAGCTGCCAGTGCCATTAACTATGAAAGTGTGGGAACGGTAGAATTTCTGGTTGATAAAAACAGGAATTTCTACTTTATGGAAATGAATACAAGAATCCAGGTTGAGCATTGTGTCACTGAAGAAGTGATCAATTTTGATCTTATAAAAGAACAAATCAAGATAGCTGGGGGAGAACGTATTTCCGGAAATGACTATTTTCCTCAGATGCATTCTATTGAATGCCGGATCAATGCAGAAGACCCTTACAATGATTTTCGTCCTTCCCCCGGAAGAATTACTACCCTTCACCAGCCTGGAGGACATGGAGTACGGGTAGATAGTCATGCATATGCCGGCTACGTAATTCCTTCATATTATGATTCAATGATCGGTAAATTAATTACTGTGGCCCGTACAAGAAATGAAGCCATTGATACTATGTACAGGGCGTTAAGTGAATACGTGATTGAAGGTATAAAAACCACCATTCCATTCCATTTACAATTAATGCAGAATGATCTTTTCAGAGCGGGAGATTTTAACACAAAATTTCTGGAAAGTTTTCAATTGAAGTAACCTTATTTCTCTGAAAAATATTTTAGGTACTCCGGATTAAATAGTTTATAGAATTAACATTTTAAATCAGGAGTTTCTGCCATTTTATTAGTCTTAGCCAGGTCTTCTTGTTTGTAATAAATTTGGTTCAGTTCTTGTTTTATTAAGAAAATAAGTAAATTGATTATCATGCTTAAACCAGGTTATTTCTTAATTCCCTTTATAATGACAGCTATAATGCTTACCGGGGAGTCTCTCCAGATTGATGGACCTTATGTATTTTACAAAGATGAATTACTTTTTATTAAGAGTATTGTAGAAAATAACGGATCAACGATAGTGGTAGAGGACAGCACATCTCTTGCAAACAAAAAAAATATTTCTTTACAGGTTAATACTGACCAGAAAGACAAAACATTCACCGTAAAACTGAAAGAAAATTTACAAAATGAACCGGCTACTTTTAAGATGCCCTCTAAGCAATTGATTCTTTCAGATATTGAAGGTGAATTCAAAGCTTTTTCAAAAATATTAATTGCCAATGGGGTTATAGACAAGGATTTTAACTGGACATTCGGTAATGGTCACCTGGTTTTAATTGGTGATTTTGTTGACCGGGGTGAAAAGGTGACGGAAGTTCACTGGCTCATTTACTCATTGGAAGAAAAAGCCATGGCAGCGGGCGGTTATGTTCATTATATTTTAGGCAACCACGAGATCATGAATATGAGTGGCGATCTTCGTTATTTAAATGAAAAATATAAAGCCAGTGCGGCCCTGTTGAATTTGAAATATGAAACCATTTATGGTGAGCAGGCAGAATTGGGGAAATGGCTGCGCACAAAAAATATTGTAGAAAAGATCGGGGACAATCTTTTCATGCACGCAGGAATGTCCGCAGAAATGAATCAATTGGATATTTCAATTAAGCAGATAAACCAACTGGCCAGACCCTTTTACGCTGATAGTATGTATTCATACCCCGATAAAAATAATCCTGTTATATTTAGCGATTTTGGCCCTTTTTGGTACCGGGGTTATTATGGAGCGGATAAATCATTGGTGAGTGAGGTGGTAAAAAATACGCTTGACAAATATCGAGTAAAACATATTTTTACCGGGCACACCATTGTTGCAGATACTATAAGTGTATGGTATGATGGCCGGGTGATCAATACGGATCTTCACCATGTTGAAGGAAAATCAGAAGCAGTATTAATAGAAGGAAAGCAATATTACCGGGTTACTGCTAAAGGTGAAAAATTTCCGTTGAAAGTAAAGTAATCAGCAACTCAGCCTTTTTGAAAATCAAAGGATTTTAAATTCATTATAATTAAGTTGCAGCAACAGATTTTGCAGAAATATAAAAGGCCGATAAGAATTTGATTTCTTATCGGCCTTTATCTTTAACAGTTTTTTCTATTATCTTAAAAACAACATTTCCCTGTACTTTGGCAAATACCATTCTTTATCGTCAACAAGCAACTCCAGCTTGTCAGCGTGGTATCGTATCTTGTCAAAAAAGACATCTTTTACCTTGCTTTGGTAACTAACCGCTTTTTCCCTTGTATTCTCAATATTATTACAGACTTTTCTTGCTTCAATCATTTTTTCTACCAGGTCACTTGCTTTATTGATGTGTTCTGATATTTTATCCAATATCTGTTTCTGATTACTATAGGCTGACTCCGGCATGCCAGCGCCTTTTAATCCATGAATATTGTTTGCAAGCAAATTTTGATAGCGTATGGCAGGAGGTAAAATATGGCTGGTTGCCAGCTCGCCCATGATCCGGCTTTCGATCTGCACTTTTTTGATATACTTTTCCAATTCTATTTCGTGACGGGCTTCTAATTCTGAATGCGTATAAATATTGTTGTTTTCAAATAATTGTTTTGCTTTGTCAGTGACCATGGCATCCAAAGCAAGAGGAGTCGTTTTTATATTAGGTAAACCTCTTTTCTCTGCTTCTTTCGCCCAGGCCTCACTATAGCCATCTCCTTCAAACAAAACTTTTTCACTGGCTACTATATATTCACGGATCACATGCATTATAGCTATTTCTTTCTTTTCACCTTTTCCAATTAATGCATCTACATCTTCTTTAAACTTTTTTAATGTTTCTGCCATAATGGTATTTAGTACCGTCATGGGATTAGCACAATTAGCTGATGAACCTACGGCGCGGAATTCAAATTTATTTCCTGTAAAGGCAAATGGAGACGTTCTGTTTCGGTCTGTATTATCCATCAGTAATTCTGGTATGCTTTTATGGATATCGATCTTAAGCATACTTTCATCCTGTTCGTCAAATTTATCACCCACTCTTTCTTTCACATCCTGCAATACCTTGCTCAGGTACTGCCCAATAAAAACAGAGATAATAGCAGGAGGTGCTTCGTTGGCTCCCAACCGGTGATCATTTGGCGCAGATGCTATTGAAGCTCTTAAAAGGTCTGAATAGTCATGCACTGCCTTTATGGTATTTACAAAAAAGGTCAGGAACATCAGGTTGGTCTTTGGCGTTTTCCCGGGAGCCAATAGATTTACTCCTGTGTCTGTTGACATACTCCAGTTATTATGCTTGCCACTCCCATTAATTCCAGCAAACGGTTTTTCATGTAGCAGTACCCGGAGATTGTGCCTTCGGGCTACCCGGTCCATTACATCCATCAACAGGGAATTATGGTCCACAGCCACACTTACTTCTTCAAATATTGGAGCACATTCAAATTGCGCAGGTGCCACCTCATTATGGCGGGTGCGTAAAGGAATGCCTAATTTGTATGATTCTGTTTCAAAATCCCGCATATAAGCGTAAAGCCTTTCTGGAATAGAACCAAAATAATGGTCCTCCATTTGTTGGTTCCTTGCAGAATTATGTCCATACACGGTTCTTCCGCACATCACCAGGTCAGGCCGGGCATTGAACATAGCTGCATCAACTACAAAATATTCTTGCTCCCAACCCAGGGTGGTAGCAACGCGGTTTACATTTTTATCGAAGTAATTGCAAACATCAACTGCTGCTTTATTCAATGCTTCAGTAGCTTTTAGCAGAGGAGCTTTGTAATCTAATGACTGACCTGTGTAAGAAACAAAAATGGTCGGTATGCAAAGTGTTTTACCATTTCCTATTTCCATTATAAAAGCAGGCGAGGAGGGATCCCATGCGGTATATCCTCTTGCTTCAAAAGTTGCCCTCAACCCCCCGCTGGGAAAGGACGATGCATCCGGCTCTTGTTGTATCAGGGCATCTCCTTCAAATTGCTCGATGGATGTGCCGTCAGTTTTTACCGTAAAAAAAGAATCATGTTTTTCTGCAGTAGTGCCTGTTAATGGCTGAAACCAATGTGTAAAATGGGTAACTCCTTTTTTCTCTGCCCAGGCTCTCATTCCCGTAGCAATCTGGTTAGCTACAGTCCTGTCGATTTTTTGGCCTGAATCTATTGAGTTCACCAGGCTTTTAAACGCTTCGTTGCTTAGAAATTCCCTGGCGATCTTTAAAGTAAAAACATTCCCGCCGAATATATCCGTTATCTTGGCAGTGCTGGCAACTTCTACCCTTGTTTTAGACGTTAACCCTTCCAAAGCTTGAAATCTAAGTGACATAATCATTAAGTTTTGGCAAAGAAAAAACATCCCTTTCATATAGATACAAAAGGGATGCAATACTTATTGACAAGAAATACAATTAAGCTTTTACTGATTTTACAGTCTTTATAATGCGGGCTGCAACTTTATAAGGATCTGCTGCAGAGTTGGGCCGACGATCTTCTAAATATCCTTTCCAACCATTAGCGGGTACACCAACCGGAATACGTATAGATGCGCCACGGTCAGAAACACCATAACTGAAATCATGAATACTTGCAGTTTCATGCTTACCGGTTAAGCGAAGATGGTTGTCGGCTCCATATACTTCAATATGTTCTTTAATAACCGGGCGGAAGGCTTCACAAACTTTGTCAAAAATGGCTTTGTCACCTGCTGTTCTCAATAAACCATTAGAGAAGTTTGCATGCATGCCACTTCCATTCCAGTCAAGTGCTCCAAGCGGTTTACAATGCCAGTTGATAGAAACGCCATATTTTTCACCGATTCTTTCAAGCAAGTATCGGGCAATCCATATCTGGTCGCCAGCTCCTTTTGCACCTTTAGAAAAAATCTGGAACTCCCACTGGCCTGTGGCTACCTCGGCATTGATGCCTTCAACATTTAATCCAGCATCAAGGCAAGCGTCAAGATGTTCTTCGATTATGTGACGGCCGTACGTATTGGCTGCACCAACAGAACAATAATAGGGCCCTTGGGGACTTGGAAAACCACCAGCTGGAAAACCTAAAGGCCTGTTGGTCTTATTATCCCAAAGAAAATATTCCTGTTCAAAGCCAAACCAAAAATCGTTATCATCATCTTCTATCATTGCACGTCCGTTAGAATCGTGAGGAGTACCATCAGAATTTAAAACTTCACACATGACCAGGTAAGCATTCTTACGCTGAGGATCAGGCACCACAAAAACTGGCTTTAATAAGCAATCTGAGGAACCACCTGGAGCTTGTTCGGTAGACGATCCGTCAAAACTCCAATTGGATAAATCCGATATTTTACCACTAAACTCTTTTTCGATTTTTGTCTTGCTGCGAAGGCTTTGAGTTGGTTTATATCCATCCAGCCAGACGTATTCAAGCTTTACTGCCATAAAAATTAAAATTATTTTTTATTTATTTTGAATTTGAATTGCAATTTTACGACAATAATGCCAAAAATATAGCCTGATGTTTAAAAAAAGTGGATGAATTTGCCATATGAATATGAATTACAGCGAAAAGTCAAAACAAAACTCAGGTTATTTTTTTTTGTAATTCGTTTTAAATGGCAGCGGTTTCACATATGAAGGTTGGGGAAATTCCGGTGGATATGATCCGGTTTTCGTAATCTTCAGGCAGCAGGTTGCCTGTAAGCACCAGGGCAGTGTCGAGGCCAAATTTATTACCACCCAATATATCAGTATGCAGGGTATCGCCAACCATCAATATGTCTTTTTTATGAATACCCTGTGGATGAAATTGATTGATATAATCTAATGCAAACATGAAAATTTGTGAATCGGGTTTGCCAAAGCGGATAAATTTTCTTCCGGTAATTTTTTCGATCATATGTCCCAATCCACCTATTGCAATTCCCACATCTTTTTTTGACATTGGATATGCTCCATCCGGATTAGCAATGATGGCGGGTATAGTTCGCCGCCGAAGAAGATTGACGGCTTTATTTAAACCGTCCATCCAGTCAAAACCTTCATCATCCAGTAACACAAGAGCCGTGATGTCTTTTATATTGTCTTCATTCATATTCTGCAGAGGCAGCGTTTCCAGTCCCGGGGGTTCAATGTAATGTGCCGAGTCCTCGGTACCAAGGTAGGCAACTAGTCCTTGTTTAACTTTCAGGTCAAGAAATTCTTTTGCAAGCATGCCTGACGAAATGATCTTATCGGAGGTGATGTGAAATAGTCCATTTTTGTGATACGATTCCGCTAATAAATCCGGACTCCGGCTTGCATCGTTGGTTATAACGTAATAGGGCTTTTGGTTTTCATTCAGCCATTCAAAAGTTCTTTCAATACCCGGGATAAGACCCTTATGGTTTTTAATAACCCCATAGGCATCAAAAAAAAACATTTTATAATTTTCCAATAAAGATTTTATGTCTGTCATAAACTTTTTATTGATTCGTTTTTTATTTCCTGATTTTCAGGTGGTCAATGATCTTTTCAGGATCAAAATCCCTGTCAATAGACGGCAGGTAGATCTCTATCGCCTCTGAGTATAATTTTTTGGAGTATTGTTCACTGAAGAAATGATTTCCGTTCCTTATCACGTAATTCAAAATAAAAAAGCGATACACCTCTCTCAGGAATCGGATCTCATCGGCTATTAAAGGGTTTATTTTATGGTATTCGCTCAAAAAAAGCAGAAACCTTTTTTCGGTCATCGTACCAATTAAATAACTCCAGACAGTTTTATCACCTACATCGCTTACCACCCTGCTAAAAAAATAAAAATCAAGCAAGCGGCTGCTCATCCTGAACCAGTCATAGTCCCAGCGGCTAAATAATTGAAAATTGTCAATCACAGAAAAATTACCAATATTCCAATCAATAAAAACCGGGATGGTCTCAAAACTGCCGGCATTGCATTTGTTCCTGTTCTTCAAAAATTGTTCGCAATGATATTTTATCAATTTTACGTGATCTTTATTATTAAATCTTTTTTCATCGGTCTCCAATTGTTCTAACAAACTATCTATATCCGTTCGCAATGTCTTGCTGCTTTTCGGCAACACGTTTCTTATACGACTGCAAGCCAGGTGAAATTTGGCGATCTGCCTTCCGAAACTCCTTATATGTGCTTCCTGCAATCTGCGGGGCATGGGTTGCATCACGCGGCTGGGATTATAAAAAACAACCCAGGCATCGGCTTTACCCCGCCTGTGGCGATATGTATAGACGCGGTTATTCTTTAAAAGACTTTTTGCCAGCAGATTTTCAAACGGGTAAAGGAGATTATTAGCTAATGAATGAATGATCCGGTGATCTTCTTTAAAATATTCATACTTTCCGAATGTGGAAACTTTTGCAATGATAAAGTCATCATCGGTAAATGTGATTCTGAAAACCCTGTTGGTAGATACCATCGGGCTAATATCTTCAACTGATTTTATTAACCGTGAGGAATCATATCCTTTCCACGCCGCTTTTAATATGTCAATATAACTGACCATTTTTAATTTGTCACTTGACTCCTCTTATATTTTCCCGTGAAATAATATGTAATGGTTTTCCAGTCTGTTTGTGCCGCCATTAGCCCTACCAGCAGGGGAAGGATTATACTCCGGTACCGCACGATAGCCCCAAGGTTATTTACACTAAATCCTATTGCAAACAAGAGGGAAATGGAAAAGAAGGCACAGAAATAAAGTGTATTCTTCGAAAATGTCACTTCCCGCTTGCGTAAAAATAAAAAAAGAAGGAACAGGAGTAAAATCAGTTCCGTTTCTACAGCCGCTGCAAGAGATAACAAATGATGAACATCGCCGGGATAAGGCCTAACAGAAGATAAAGTAATAGCCTGCGGGGCATTTATAAGAAAGCTTACGGCGGTGGGTTCAAGTGTGCGGATAGGTATACTGGAATTGCCAACATTGTTTATGAATGCCTGTTGCTTACTTACTACAGCCTGTGGAAAATCAAGCCGGGAATCTGCATACCGAAGTGCAAAAAAAGCAACTGTACAAACCACGTAAACGGTAACAAAACTTGCCAGCCTGTATTTGGGCCACTTGTTAGAAATAACCCAGGCAATTACTGCCGGAATTATTATAACCAGGATAAAATTTCTCAACAATAGCAAAATAAAAAGTCCAAGAAGAATTCCCGTCCATCTTTTTATACCAAAGTTTTTTTCTTTATAAGCAAAGTAAATATGGTATATGATCAGGGCGATGCCAGTAAAGATCAGTCCTTCCTTGTGGATGCCGCTTGACCAATAAAGAAATGAAGGGACAAAGAAAGTGGTGATGATCAGGAGATTTTTTTGATTAGGGAAAACATCAGTCATTACCCTGTAAAAGGCCATAGGACCAAAGAGTGAAATAAAAGCATAAAAAACTACATTAACATAATAATGCCCAAAGCTGAATATATCGATAATGGAAAGGGTTTTGGTAAATACATTTGATTTAAGGTCGTTCCAATAAGAATTTTTTGAGGCAAAAAAACCTGCAATTCCATCATTATCATATGGGTTGATAAATAATGCGGAAAAATATTCATGTGGATCATTTTTAAGGATCTGGTATTCTATTAAACTATTATGATGATAGTTCCAGGTATCTACCATTTGCGCAAAACCCCCATAAAAATGCCCCATCCATCCATAAAAAATTCCGGCTATAACTTTCAACAAAAAAATAATAACCAACTGGGGATTGCTTAAACCTGTTTTTGAAAAAAATCGGGTTTTAGTGGCCAGCCATGCAAACAATACCAGGTAAGCAATAAAAAGAAGGTACTCCAAGAAGTAATAGGTTTAGCCTTGCAAAATAACTATTATTAATCAAAAGTAAATTATCAAAAGTCCGGTAGAGCAGGGAAGTAGTGAATAGTAATTTCAAAAAGAAAATGAAATGAAAAAGAATCCAATATTATAAACCCTGATCCTGGAAGCATATTAAGAAATGCATCATGCTTCATAGTCCGGTTCCTGCTTCGTACTTTGTATTTCCGTAGTTTTGCTGCCATTAATACAGGCGACATTTTCAATCTATACTATTTTTAATGGAAATCACAGCAAAAACGGCGCAGCAACTGCGGCTTACCGAAGAGGAATTTGAATTGATAAAGCAAAAGCTGGGCAGGCTGCCAAACTTTAATGAGCTGTGCGCTTTTTCTGCCATGTGGAGTGAGCATTGCAGTTATAAAAATTCTATTAAATGGCTGAAAACCCTTCCCCGTGAAGGCGGAAAAATGTTAGTAAAGGCCGGTGAAGAAAATGCCGGGCTTATGGATATTGGTGATGGCCTGGGTGTTGTTTTTAAAATTGAATCTCACAATCATCCATCCGCTATTGAGCCATTCCAGGGAGCTGCAACAGGAGTGGGCGGTATACACCGGGATATATTTACCATGGGAGCCCGGCCCATTGCTGCTCTTAATTCCCTTCGTTTTGGAAACCTGGAAGAAGATAAAACGCAGCATCTTCTTTCCGGCGTTGTTCATGGCATTGGTCATTATGGAAATTGTTTCGGTGTACCTACTGTGGGCGGTGAAATATATTTTGACAATTGTTATCACACAAATCCGTTGGTCAATGCAATGAGCGTTGGCATTGTAAAGGCAGGAGAAACGGTTTCAGCAACTGCCTTGGGAAAAGGCAATCCAGTTATGTTTGTCGGAAGTGCTACAGGAAAAGATGGAATTGGGGGCGCATCATTTGCCTCAGCAGATATTACTGCAGAAAGTGCACAGGATTTGCCAGCCGTTCAGGTAGGAGATCCATTCCAGGAAAAGAAATTATTGGAAGCCTGCCTGGAGGTTATTCAAACCGGGGCCGTAGTAGGTATGCAGGATATGGGGGCTGCCGGCATTATTTGTTCTACAGCTGAGATGAGCGCAAAAGGCGAAGTAGGTATGCGAATTGACCTGGATAAAGTTCCGGCCAGGCAACAAAATATGAAAGCATGGGAATTATTATTGAGTGAAAGCCAGGAAAGAATGTTACTGGTGGCGGAAAAAGGGAAAGAAGATTTGGTTATTAAAGTTTTTGAAAAATGGGATCTTCCTTGTTCTGTAATTGGCGAGGTAACCGAAGACGGCATTTTGAATTTTTATATGGATGGAGTATTAGAAGCTTCTTTACCTGCTCATGAATTAGTATTAGGAGGTGGTGCGCCACAATATGAAAGGGAGTACCAGGCACCATCTTATTTTAATGAAATAAAAAAATTCAAGGCTTCTTCGATACCAGAACCAAAAGACCTGAAAACGATAGCGGAAAAAATCATTCAATTACCCTCCGTAGCATCCAAGCGTTGGATATTTAACCAATACGATAGCATGGTTGGTACTGCCAATACATCAACCAATACACCTTCTGATGCTGCCATAGTTGCCGTAAAAGGATCAAGTAAAGGCCTTGCAATTACTACAGATTGCAATAGCCGGTATGTATATGCTGATCCATATAAGGGCGCAATGATTGCGGTAAGTGAAGCTGCCAGAAATATCGTGTGCAGCGGTGGTCAGCCGCTTGGCGTTACCAATTGTTTAAATTTTGGTAACCCTTATGATCCGGAAGTTTACTTCCAGTTTGTTCAGGTTATAAAGGGCATGGGCGAAGCATGCCGGAAATTTGATACGCCGGTAACTGGTGGTAATGTCAGTTTCTATAATCAAAATCCTGAAGGTCCTGTTTATCCTACTCCAACCATTGGCATGGTAGGTTTGCTGGAAAACAGTAAGGATAAAATGACATTGGATTTTAAAAAGGAAGGAGATGTCCTTTATTTGTTGGGCCAGTCTAAAAATGATATTAACTGCTCCGAATACTTGCATAAAATAGTGGGAGAAGCATTTTCACCAGCACCCCATTTTGAATTAGAAGAGGAATATAAATTGCAACAAAAATTGAGTGAGGTCATTACCAAAAAAATGATCCGCTCAGCACATGATATAAGTGAAGGCGGCTTGTTTGTAAGTTTATGTGAAAGCGGATTTAACCGGGAACTGGGTTTTTCAGTTATTTCCAATATCAGCTATAGAAAGGACGCATGGCTTTTTGGTGAGGCACAAAGCCGGGTATTAGTAAGTGTGCCCCTGATTAGGGTGAATGAATTCGAAACCATGTTGGGAGATTTACCTTTTGAAAAAATAGGTGTGGTTACAACTGGTGAAATTGTAATGGATGGTGATTTCTGGGGAACTATCGATTGGTGGAAGGATAGTTACGATACCTCCATCGAAAATTATTTGTCGAAGGAAGAAGCAGGCTCGGCTTTAACCTCTATTTGATATCAGTACTAAATACAAAAAGTAAAGGGAGCTGATTAGATGGCTCCCTTTTTTGTACGAATTTAAAAACGGATTATTTTGTCTCAGGCATCAGCACATCATCAATAACATAAGTCACTCCGTTGCTCGAAATAACGTTTGCTATTGTAATATTGGCTTTGTTTACTGTCCATTTACCATCTTTATTTCCAATGGTCAATTCTGTTCCCTGAACGGTTTTTAATTTCTGACCGTCTTTAAGGTCCGTTGATTTAAAGGAACCCGGTACTACATGATAAGTAAGGACGTTGGTAAGGTCCGCTTTCATTTCGGGCATTAATAGTTTATCAACCGTGCCTGCAGGTAATTTATTGAAAGCTTCATTTGTGGGTGCGAAAACTGTGAAAGGGCCTTCACCTTTTAATGTTTCCACAAGCCCTGCTTCTTTCACTGCGGCTACCAGAGTGGTATGATCAGAGGAATTAACAGCATTATCTATAATATCTTTTGAAGGCACCATGCTGGCGCCGCCAACCATTACGCCGGCTTCCTCTTTTGGCTGTTCCAGGGTAGCATGATCAGTAGTTGTTACCATAGAGTCTTTTTCTTCAGTGCTTGTACCTTCATTATTGCAAGAAGAAAGAAGAGCGCCTGAAATAATAGATGCTGTAAAAAGCATCCTGATTTTACTTTGCATAAAATTGATTTTGATTTATAAAGTGGCATATACGAACCTGAAGGATTCCTGGTTTTCACAACATGTAATTCATTGTTGACCGTTTTATATCATTATACAATCAAATCATGTACACCCATTATATCTTTCGGGCTGCGTATCTTTATAAAAAAGAGTAAATGGGAAAAAAAATAACCATAATTGGAGGAGGCAACCTGGGAACGGCAATAGCTGAAGGATTATTAATAAGTAAATTCAGCAATGCCAGTGAAATAATAATAACGAAGCGAAATACAGCCACCCTTCATTTGCTGAAAGACGGCGGGGTAGAGGTTACGGATAATAACAGTGAGGCCGTGAGAAAAAGTGAGGTGATCATTCTTGCAGTAAAACCTTTTCAGGTGGATGAAGTTTTAGCAGGAATAAAAGATGAACTTGGACCGGGTAAAATTCTTATTTCCGTTGTTACCGGGGTGCTCATCAGTGAAATGGAAGGTATTGTCAATAAAAAAATATCTTATTTCCGGGCTATGCCAAATACGGCTGTTGCTATTCGCCAGAGTATGACATGCATTTGTAGCAAGGATTCAGAACCGGAAACTACCAAATATGTAAACGATTTATTCAGTACGGTAGGTAAAGTCGTTACAATAGATGAAAAATTAATGGAAGCCGCTACAATCCTTGCTGCCTGTGGTACGGCTTATGCTATGCGGTACATCCGTGCTAATATACAGGGTGGCATTGAAATAGGTTTTGATGCTGCCACTGCTTCACTTATTGCAGCTCAAACTGTAAATGGGGCAGCCGAATTATTATTGCAAAAAGGTGCACATCCTGAACAGGAAATTGATAAAGTAACAACACCAAAAGGATGCACGATAGCAGGTTTAAACGAAATGGAGCATCGTGGTTTTAGTTCCTCCCTGATACGGGGTATTGTAGCGAGTTACAGAAAAATTGCAAAGGATTAAACCAGGAACTACGTTCATTTAATTAACCTGTTTTATTCTTCTAATACACCAAATTTCCCAGCGCTTACATCCGCAATGGCCTGCTCTAATTCTTCCCATTTATTCATAAGAAAAGGACCATATTGAGCAATGGGTTCATTGATCGGTTCCCCGGAAAGTATAAGTATGGTACTATCCTCGCTGGCGGAGATTTCAAATTTTTCTCCGTCATTTTTAAAAAGTACAAAATGATCTGCCGCTACCATGGTATTATTTATTGTTGCACTTCCTTCTATTATCAATAATCCGGTGTTGAAATTTGCCGGAAAACTTAATTCCAATTCCGCTTCTTTTTTTAACCGGGCATTATAAACATGCATAGGGGTAAAGGTAGATGCCGGCCCTTTTACTACGCTGTCCGGTTCATCAGAATTATTAAATTCCCCCGCTATTATTTCAATGAATCCTTTATTAACAGGCAGTATATATCTTCCCATCATGCCATTCGTTATCTCCTGGTATTTTGGTGGCGTCATTTTAAATTTCGCAGGAAGGTTTACCCATAATTGTACCATTTGAAATAATCCGCCCTGCCTGCTAAACTCCTGTTCATGATATTCCTTATGCAAAAGACCGGATGCGGCCGTCATCCATTGCACATCACCTTCACCAATAATACCGCTGTTGCCATAACTGTCGTGATGGGCAATACGACCATGGTAGGAAATCGTCACTGTTTCAAAGCCCCTGTGGGGATGAACACCAACACCGCGGGGCTCATTTCGTGGTGCAAATTCAATCTTGGAATTATAATCCAACAGGAAAAAAGGACTCATCCTTTTTTTATCAATCAGCTTATTGCCAGGAAAAAAGCTATGAACCCTGAAACCATCACCTACCATATGTGGGTCCGGTGGTGCTATTATGGCTTCAATTGTCTTTTGCTTAGTATTCATATCAGTTTCTTTTTAATATTTTTTATTGCATGGGAATTTCCAGCAGCAATAATTCTGCATCACTATCAGCTTTAATATTTACATCATCAGGATCTGCAATTCCCAGTGCATCCCGGCTGGCCAGCTTTTCTCCATTTACGATAAGTTCACCTTCAATAACAAATGCATATATACCGTTCTTTTTATCTTTTAAATGATAGGTTGTTGAAAAATCTTTATCTAACCTGCCCAGGCTAAACCATGCATTTTGATTAATGTTTAAACCTTCCTTTTCACCCATGGGTGAAACAATGGTCAGCAAATTATTTTTTGCAGCTTCCAGGTCAAATGCTTTTTGATCATACCTGGGTGTTACATTTTTCTTATCAGGGAATATCCATATCTGTAGAAGTTTCAGGGCTTCATCCTGGTTCTTATTTTTTTCTGAATGTTGTATGCCCGTACCTGCACTCATTACCTGCACTTCTCCCTTGCTGATGATCCCGGTATTTCCCATGCTGTCTTTGTGTTCCAGTTGACCGGATAAAGGAATTGTAATGATCTCCATATTTTCATGAGGGTGCGTACCAAAGCCCATTCCGCCAGCAATAGTATCATCATTTAATACTCGTAATACACCGAAATGAACTTTTTCAGGATCATGGTAACTGGCAAAGCTGAAACTATGCCAGGCATTAAGCCAGCCATGGTTTGCATGACCCCTGTTAACTGCTTTGTGAATTATTTTTTTCATTTTTCTTTTTTATTTTAATAATATTTCTACTTTATTGCCGGAGGGGATTGAGTAATTCATTTTGTCAATTAATAAAAATTTAAGAGCAGCAAATAAAATTTTATTTATTATACTCTCGTTTGAAAAATTTAATTACACTTTACTGACCTGCAATTTTTCTTTCACTATATTTTCTGCCAGCCATAAAAACTCCGAAGTAAAATTGTGAATATTGTGTTCGAAACTACTGTCCAATAGATTTCCTTCTTTGTTAAATTTCTTATCAATGCCGGGTACCACCAGCATATAGGGTGACGCAATACCAAACAAAGCCGGTATTAAAAGCAACAACTGTTGTGTTGCCCTGATACCCCCCATTGCGCCAAGCGAAGCTGTTGCAATACCAAATGGTTTATGATGCTGCTTTGGAAAATGATCCAGCAAATTTTTCATAGCCGGCGAATAACTTCCATTATACTCCGGGGAAACTAAAATAAAAGCATCTGCAGCAAATACCCGTTTACTTAATGGCTTCCATGGATCCGGTGTATTATCAATTGAAGAAAAAACCGATTGCATGGGTGGAAGAATCCATTCCCTCATATCTATCAATCCTGCTTCGTGATTTGTGTTTTTATCAAGGAAGCTTTCAAGATGAAGAGCCAGTCTCCTCGTGACGCTATTGATGCGGGGACTTCCTGATATTATTTCAATTTTCATTTATTGTATTTAAGTTTGAAGGAATGAAAATATCGATGTTGTAACATCAAATATATATCCATTGTTTAAAGCATCACCTTTATGTCAGGTAATGCAAATTTTGTCAGGCTAAAATCTGGTATTTTCAATTGGTAAAACAATTTGTCAGTTCTTTGCGAAAGTGAAAATGAAAGAATTAATTTCGAAAGTATAAAGATAAACAATGATAAATCGAAGAAAGTTCATCGCCTCATCAGTAATCAGTTCCGCTGCTGTTTTGTCATCCGATATTCTGAATGGATCAGAACTGATAAATAATGTAAAAGGAAAAGCAGTGGTGATATCTACCTGGGATGCCGGACTGGAAGCCAACAAAGCCGCCTGGAAAGTATTAGGAGCAGGGGGAAGAGCCCTGGATGCAGTAGAACAGGGAGTAATGGTTACTGAAGCTTCGCAAAATTGTTGCGTGGGTTTAGGTGGTAACCCGGATCGGGATGGTTTCGTAACATTGGATGCCTGCATTATGGATGAATATTTTAATTGCGGAAGTGTTGCATTCCTGGAGCGAATAAAGCATCCCATATCAGTTGCAAGAAGAGTTATGGAAAAAACACCTCATGTAATGCTGGTTGGCGCCGGCGCTCAACAGTTTGCTGTTGCTGAAGGCTTTCCTCTGGAAGAACAAAAATTATCTCCTGATGCACAGAAAACATATGATAACTGGTTGCAAAAATCCGAATATAAGCCTGTCATAAATATTGAGAATAAAGGTAATCACGGACCATCAGCACCGGCTGTTATTAACGGACAATGGAACCATGATACTATTGGTATGGTGGCGATGGATGCCAATGGAAATTTAAGTGGCAGTTGTACTACAAGCGGAATGGGCTTTAAAATGAGAGGTCGTTTAGGAGATTCTCCAATTATTGGTGCTGGTTTGTTTGTTGACAATGAGGTAGGCGCTTGCACTGCTACCGGCCAGGGAGAAGATGTGATCCGTATAGCAGGATCTCATACAGTTGTAGAATTGATGCGGCAGGGCTTAAGCCCTGAAGCTGCCTGCAAAAAAGCAATTGAAAGAATTGTAAAAATCAAAAAAGAAAAAGTTAAAGATATCCAGGTAGCTTTTATTGCAATTAATAAAAAGGG
>JBPPMM010000015.1:0-13195 GCA_051306075.1 Chitinophagaceae bacterium | reverse complement strand
ATTTATGAGTTAGTGGTCATACAATTCATAAATATTTTTTTTTAATGGTCACTTAAAAATGCATAACCATGGAAATGAGGAAGCTCATTGATAACAAAGATTATAATGGCATTAAGCAAATACTTGCGGATAACCCGGATCTGGCCAATGAAGGCATAGCGTACGATGAAATGAACAGCACGAAAGCACACCCGCTTCACCGGATTTGTGACGGGGTGTTTTCTAAAAGGTATACTGATGAGGAAGCGGTTCTTATGGCAAAGATATTTTTGGAGAATGGGGCAAAGGTGGATGGCAGTAGCCTGGCGGAAAAACAGGATACGCCGCTAATTGCCGCAGCAAGCTTACATGCAGACGAGGTCGCTATTTTGTATATAGAAAACGGCGCTTCTATAAATCATGCGGGATGTCATGGAGGCACTGCATTGCATTGGGCGGCCTGGTGCGGAAGAGATAATGTTGTCAGAAAACTTTTAAAGAATGGGGCCGAAATTAACAGGCAATGTATCGATTTTGAAGCTACGCCACTATTCTGGGCCATTCATGGGTTAAAGAAAGGCGATAAAAATAATATTCATAATCAGCTTGAATGTGCCAGGATCCTGATCCAATCCGGGGCAGATAAGGATATTCCAAACAAGGAAGGTAAAAGGGTTTTTGATTTGCTGAATAAGGAAGATCTGGAAATAGTAGAATTATTAAACAGGTAATAAATGAAAAACTAAATACTACTTCATACAAATTCCTCAGACAGGTTTATTGAATAAATATTTTCTGCGTAAACTTTTTATTTCCATCAATCAGTGTAACATAATAAATACCTGTACTCATTTTACTCATGAAGGGGATATTTTGATTTAATGCAGGGTCATTGATGCGGTACGATTTATGGAAGAGAGTCTGCCCCTGCGAATTGTGAAGCATAACAATAACGGATTTATTTTCGACTCCCTGTTTATTTATAAAAATGGAATTAGCTGAAGTATTGAAAAAAGCTGTAAAAGATCCGGCAACCTGGTTGTTCAATACAGAAACAATTTTGGAATAAGATATCTTTCCGTCCATGTCTGTTTGCCTGAGCCGGTAATAAACAACACCCGTTACATTTTTATCATCTGTAAAACTATAGGTACTCAGTGAATTTGTATTGCCGGTGGCATTAATTTTCCCTATACCCGTAAAATTAACACCATTCAGGCTACGCTCTACAGTATAGTATTGGTTGTTTGTCTCGGAGGCAGTTTCCCATTGTATTAATGTGCCGGAAAGACCTGGATCGGCTTTAAAAGTTAAGAGATTGACCGGCAAAATAAAAAAACCTTCCCCACTGAAAGCATAATTTGCAGGAAGATTAAGGATGCCTGAAGAAGAAGATAAGGTATTGGTTCCTGAATTTACCACATTATAAGCGGCAAGAGATGATCCATCATACCGTTGAGCATAAATACTGTTTTTATTCCCAACTACATCTGCATTTGTGAACTGGTAGCTTACATCATAATTAATGGCAAGAAAACCTCCTGCATTCAGAGCCCAGTACCTGGAAATATGATCCTGGGCAATAAAGGCAGGATGCACGGCATCTGTAACATTAACCGAAATAAAATTACCGATTCCAAAAAGGGCGGTGTTCATCCTAAAAGTAAAAGGTGAATATTCATCGTTATCACCAATAGGATAAGTAAATGTGCTGATGCTGTTAAAATTTTTCCTCAACATTCCTGTGCCATCAGCCTGGATGTAATTGCTGATACCCGGGGTGCCGGCAACTGAACTGGCTACATCCATGATCAGCGTATTGGCGCCGAGAATAATCTTTCCGGCAACCAGGTTCAAAATATTTGTGATCTTATTGTTATTGTTATTGAGCGTTATATTATTTGCGGATTTATTTATTGTAAGATCATAAAAATTTGTTGCATTGGTTCCCCCGATAATTTGGGAGGATGCATTATAAAAAATGGTTGTTCCCGCACTTGTAGAAAAAACTGTATTGGGCGCATTGTTGGTCCAATCCTTTGTGATGGAAAAGTTGCCCTGGTTGTTTATCGTTCCGCTTGTGGTGTTTGTTTGATTGATAAAACTGGCATCGCAGGTCACCGTTATCCCGGAACTTATCGTTAGTGCCGCACTGTTGTAAACTGTTACCTGTGCTTTCATAGTTATGAAATTCCCCATGACACATAGCAGCAGGATACATACCTTAAAAGGGATATATTTCATGTTTGGTTATTATTTATACTGAGAAACTAATACCCAGCGGGAATCAAGACTACTATACATCAGCGTGGCACAACCATTCTTTTGTATGCTTGCATTTGAATTATTGGAACATATGATTTGGTTGGCTGCGGTTGAGGTGGTTTGGTCCTCTATGGTCATATTGGAATTGGTTCTGTTAAAAAGGACAACGATTTTGCCGTTAACTCCACCGGCTATGCCAGTTATGCTGAATCCTGAAGTTGGACCGGTAATCCGAACAAAACTGCTGCTCCCTATATTGATATTATTATTGTCACCATTAATAGCAGTAAAGGAACTGATACGCATAGCAACATCCCCATTAACATCGAGTTTTGTAGCTGGTGTGGCGGCATTAATACCCAAACCCTGGGAGAACAAAGAATGTGAAGCAACGGAAATAATGATAAGAAATATCAAACGCAGGACTATATTAAAAGTAACGGACATCGGTTTCATAGAATACGAGTTTGTATGTATTAGGGGTGTAAGAGTTTATTCCAAAGGAGCTAAGTGTTTACACGTAAAATAAGTCTTTATCTGTTGAAAAAATTGTATAATGAAGAAGGTAATTTTATTTAATTAGTATTCTTACGCTTAGCAAAAGGTATTAATCCGATTAAGTACATGAATGGAGTCGGCCACCAATATTAATCAGATAAGTACTTTATAAAAGAAGACCAAGTTTCGTTTACCTAAGTATATAACGGTGCAAATCTGCTCTGCAGAAATTTTAGTAAAGAGTTTGTTGGAAAAATTTGAGGGATATTATCGGGTAAGATTATTCCAGATGATCTCGTATACTTCTGTAGCTGCAATTTGCTGGTCTTTTATTTGGTCAGTGATCAAAACAGGTTGGAATTTTTTTTCAGTAACTATTCTTCCGTGAGAACCTTTAACTAAGCCGGCATCGAGTGGAATGACGTCCATCACATAGCGAAGGGCCATCTTTTTTCTTAATAATTTATAACCGGCTCTTGCTTTTGATGTCATGAATAATTCAACCGGATCATAACCCGGCTTCTTATGTATGTCAACCACCCGGGCATAATCCGGGGCCTTTGCATCATCGAGCCAGAAATAATATGTAAACCAACTTCTTTCGCCGGCTACAACTACCAGGTCGCCTGATCGTTCATGATCCAGGTGATATGGGCTTTGTTCGGTTTTATTTAAAACCATTTCAACACCCGGCAGCTTTTCCAGTGTTGTTTTTACCAGAGATGAAACGGAAGGATCATTAATATAGATATGCGCAATTTGGTGATCGGCAACAGCAAATGCTTTTGATGCGCCTGGATCAAGTAATTCTAAACCGCGTTCTGTTCTTATTCCCAATAATCCCATTTTCCGGAGTTCCCGGTTTAGATGGACAGGGTTATTGACCGGGGCAATGCCATATTCCGATAATAATATTATCCTGGCGCCTTTTGTTGTATAATAATTAACCAGTTGTTCTACGATCTTGTCAACCTCTTGCAAATCCTTATTGATAAAAGAAAGGTCCTGACCAAATTTTTGTAAACAATAATCCAGGTGTGGTAAATAAATAATGGTCAGCGTTGGGTCATACTTTTTATCTGTATACAATGACGCATCAGCTATCCATTGAGTTGATGTTTTGTCTGTGGCTGGTCCCCAAAATTTAAATAAAGGAAATTGTCCCAACTCATTTTGTAATTCATCTCTCAACCCGGCCGGCTGCGAATAGCAATCAGGTAGCTTTCGGCCATCAGCCAGGTAGTTGGGCCTGGGAGTTACGGAATAGTCAACATCAGAATACATATTATACCACCAGAACATATTGGAACATGTAAATGAAGAATCTTCTTTTTTTGCTCTTTCCCATATTTTTTCCGAGCCCACTAATTTATTCGATTGCTTCCAGAATTTAATTTCACAATCCTCCCTGTCGTACCAGCCATTTCCAACAATACCATGTTCTGCAGGCCATTTACCGGTAACAAAAGTAGATTGTACAGATGTTGTAACTCCGGGTAGCATTGGTGTTATCGTATTCAGTCCTTTTTCCGCAATATATTTTTTTAGAAATGGAGTGTGCTCATTGATAAGAGATGAGGATAAACCAACGATATCGATAACAACAGTTTTATGCACAATATTCTTTTTATTTAGCTGAAATTAAATCTTCACCCAATTAATTAGTTGACAATAACAATGCATTCACCCATTCCATTTCACGAATGACAGACTCGGTTATGGGAAGTTTTAATTCATTGGGTAATACTTCCCAGGTATAGGTCTCAATTTCCAGGTGTTTTGTAAAAGGTTCATTCATCTGTAAGGCCAATACAGCAACTATATCTTTTTGCGTTGACTGCAATACTCCATAATTTTCTACAAATAAAGGAACATGAAAATGAGAACGCCATTCCTTCGTTAATGGATCATTGGCCTGCAGGAGAGCTTCCGGCAGGTCAGGATATTTTTTTAATTGCCCGTCTTTTTGTAATGCAATGACCTGGTGCAAATAGGTGGCCTCATTAAATTGTTGAAATTCTTTTATAACCGGGGTTCTTTCTTCCCCTGCCGGGGGAAAGGTAGATTTAAGGGCAGCGCTGATCTGAATTTTCCCTGTACGAATTCCTTTTTGTTTTAATAGGCGGATTATCTTTTCATGGTCCTCATAACCAACGGCAAAATGACATATATCGTAACACAATTGAACATGCTCTGTTATGGCTTTGTGAGCTTCTTCATCCGTTAATCCAAATCGCTCTTTCAATAAAACAGTCCCTGCTGGCAACAGCCATTTTTCATACCAGTCAATAAATTCAATACCTGATTCCAGCAATCCGTCTGGTTCGGGTTCTATATCAATATGAATTGACTTACCGGTTTTTTGTTTGATGTTAATTAATTCAATGACCACATCCAGTATATGAGCCGTAGTGACTTTATATACATCATCCAATTTTTCAGGTTGATGCCAGTGCCGGTAGGTAAGCGGTGAAGTAGAAATTCCTCCATCCATTCCATCGGGTAATAACTTTGAAAGGATCCCTGCCAGACGAACGGTATAGTCTGCTCTTTCGCTGTTGGTCCAGTCCGGGGCATGCACTTTATCTTTTACAACAGTTTGGTGAAAGCTGCCGTACGGAAAACCATTCATGGTAAAAACATAGCAGTCATTTTCATTCAGCCATTGCTGAAAAACGTCCAGGTTATCGTCCTGGTTGATTTGAAGGCTGGCAATATGAGATAAGCGCAACCCGATTCCAAAAGAATGACCGGGACATATCTTTTTTTTTATTACAGGAATATGATTTTGTAATTGTTTAAAATGTTCTTCCCAGTTTTCGCCGGGATGAATATTAGTGCAATACGTTAGTTGTCCGTACCGGGTATCCATGCCATTCTTTTTTTATTGATCCACTCGCTCGATTTTTTTAAAAGAGATATATCCAGTTCATGTACTTCTTCACCCTGCCCTATCGATGTCAACAGCATAATTGTTAATCGTCCGCCCAGGTGTTCACGGAATTCATTCATTCCTTCTATAAGTAAACTCTTTGCATTTTCTATTTTCATCTCCGGGTGTGTGATCTCAAATCCAAGGATATTCATCAGATCCATAATCCTTGTAATATCTTTTTCAGATATTTTCCCTGATAAATAGGAATAAACGCTATCTAATATGATACCCATAGCTACCGCTTCACCATGAAATACTGAAAAGTTAGTAAGCTGTTCCAGTTTATGAGCACTCCAATGGCCAAAATCCAGGGGACGGGAGGACCCGGTTTCAAAGGGATCATGGCCTGCAATGTGCTGGAGGTGTAATTCCGCACAACGTTTTACCAGGTATTTTATGGAAGGCATATCGCGTTGGGCAAGCAGAGACGCCTTATCTTCTAACCATTCAAAAAAAGATGAATCCTTGATCAAGGCTACTTTTATTGCTTCGGAAATTCCGGATCGCCACTGTCTTTCATTTAATGTGGTAAGAAAATGAAAATCGTTGAACACAGCGGCCGGAGGGGCAAAAGTGCCAAGGAAGTTTTTCTTTCCAAAAAAATTGATGCCATTCTTCACACCAATTCCCGAGTCATTTTGAGAGAGTACAGTTGTAGGAATCCGGATATGCCGGATTCCCCGGTGGGATACGGCTGCTGCATATCCGGCTATATCGAGCAAAGCTCCTCCACCAATGGCTACAATATATGAATGCCTGTCAATGCCATATTGATTAACCGCATTTACTATTTTATCAAAAGCGGCTTCATCATTTTTTGATTGTTCTCCCCCGGGAATCATCAGCATTTCGCCTGCCAGGGAATAAGAAGGAACAGAAGTTAAATAGAGTTTTATTTGCTCTTGTAACCCGGGATGATGCTCAACAACTCCCTGGTCTATGATGAACAATAGTTTTTTCTTATTATCAGTTTGTTGAGAGCTTAAAAAATCACGAAACAGGAGGTTGGCGGTATCAAATAAATGCTCAGTAAAGAAAACCTTGTAATCAAACTTCACCTGGAATGACTGTTGCAAATAATCCATAACTGACCTCGGAACTTTTATAAGAAAAAAGGGTTTAAAAATTTGGTGAACCTATAAAAAAAAGCGGGAGCTAGCAAGCTATCCTGCGAAATTAAGCATTGGTTTGTATTGAAGCCCATTCAGGTAACTGCAAACATTTTTGCAAATAATATGGACAAGGGCAGCAAGCATAAAATAACCAGGGCCCATCCTATAGCACCAAAAGCCGCCGCCCAGGCTGCATTCATCAGGATGACGGCCAGTACACCTGCCTTTACTGACCGGCGGATATTATTTGCGGACGGGTTATTGATGGCCTGGCCCAAAGGAAACCCAATCATAAATCCAAATAATAATATAAATCCTCCTGCATATAATAATTCTCCCTTTGTATAGGCAAACCAACTGATAGCTGCCAGTACAACGTAATAGAAGATGGCAGCTATAAATAAAGTTTTCTTTTTTCCGCCATGCACTTCATCACGGCTGATCATAGTTATAGCTCCTATATAAATTACCGGGAATATGCCAAGCCAGCCGTATTGGGAGATGGTGGCCGGAACAATACTCATTCCTAATAATAAATTTAATCCACGGCATAGCCCCATGTTTACGGGTCCAAGAAATTCCTGGTGCTTTCCCCATTTATCATAAACCAATGCTAATGCTGCAATAATAATTGCTAAAATAGCAGGTAAAGAAAATAACCCTTCCTTGTGAACAAATGAGGCTGAAGCAATAGCCATTCCTAACAAAAACAGGGCAAACACAATAGCCGTTTTTTTGCTTACAATTCCGCTCGGAATGGGTCGCTCCGGCCGTTCAATTTTATCAATGTCTGCATCAAAAACATCATTAAAAACCACACCACCGCCATACAATCCGATAGTTGACAATATCAATAATAAAACGGGCCACAATAAATACCCGTTTGATTCCATATAAAGAGGAAACCCGGCAATGATTATTCCTGCGAGTATATCTGAAATGGCGGTAACAATGTTGGCAGGTCGCATCAGGCGTAGCAGACCGGTGAGTGTTCGCAAAAGTTGTAGTTTATCGTATGATGATCGAATCCTTGTCCATTCTTGGTTGTTGTCCACCTCTCAAAATTGAATTGCCTTCAAACTTCTGGCTTTGATCGATGTCTTTCAGGCCGGCAAGATCCTCCTGGTTGATTTGATTGCTCTGTCCGAAAGCGGTAATCGCATTCTGATAAGTAACTAATTGTATAGCCTCGTCCGGAATACCTTTTTCCTTCATCAGTACGGCTGTTTTAGGCACAGCCAATGGATCGCTTATTCCCCAGTCAGCGGCCGAATTGATCATGATCCTTTCAGTGCCATATTTATTTACAATTTCAACCATTCGTTCATTTCCCATTTTTGTAAAAGGATAAATAGTAAAAGCAGCCCAAAACCCACGGTCCAGCACTTCCTTTACCGTTTCTTCATTATTGTGATCAACGATCACCATATAAGGATCAAGGCCGTGCTCCATAGAGATATCCATGCTTCGGGTAGTCCCTCTTTTTTTATCACGGTGCGGGGTATGGATCTGCACCGGCAATTCTGCCGACTTTGCCAGCTCCAATTGCAGCCGGTAATATTTCTCTTCTGCCGGGGTCTGATCATCAAAACCTATTTCTCCAATACCCACTACACCCTCCTTATATATAAAGAGGGGTAATATTTCCATAACCTGTTCTGCAAGAGCTTCGTTATTAGCTTCCCTGGAATTGAGGCCAATAGTACAATAATGTTTGATGCCATATTGCGATGCCCGGAATCGTTCCCATCCTACAAGGCTGCTGTAGTAATCCCGGAATGTAGCCACACCAGTCCGGGGCTGGCCCAACCAGAAGGCAGGTTCAATCAAACCTACAATACCTGCATCGGCCATCGCCTGGTAATCATCCGTGGTTCGGGAGGTCATATGTACATGCGGATCAAAAAACTTCATGCCTTTTATTTTATCCAGCAGTACCGGAATGTGGGTTCCTGGCTGAAGATCTTTTTCGGTGATATTATTACAACACATAGGTAGTGGTTTAATTATTTTATACGGGTTAATGCATTCGGCTTATCCGGGTAGTAAGCTTGTTTTTTTTGCAAGCAGATTCCAGGTTAGTTCCCCGGAATCAATTTTGGATTTTAATGAATCGTTTTGATATAATAATGTTTTAGCGGCCGGGTAATCGCTGTCGTTACAAGCCAATGCAGCGGCTTCTTGTTCAATAGGGTCATCTGAATAATATATACGGCGGATGCCGGGGAAAATACTTTCATCTATAAATTTTCCAACACAACGCCACAATTGTGGATTTACATTTCTGGATGCCGCCCAGCGTTCATTGGCATAATCAGAAAGCATCTGCGCCAGCTCTGGGTTGGCTCGTTCATCCAGCCCGATGATCTGGTCAATGGGCTTTTCGGTAAAGAAAGCTTTCATCACAAGCTGGTTCCATGCGGATTCACTTAATTGTTCTGATGGGTAGGGGTTATTGCAAATAATGGCTTCCAGAGCTATTCCGATATTAGTCCTGATTCCCTCGGCACAGCGGTTATGCCACATTTCGGGATAGCTTAATACCGGCAGAGAGGAATACAGGGCAACGAGTTCATTCATTTCTGCTGCCTGGCATAATGTTTCAATGCTCTGGAAATAACTTTCTTTTTTGCTGGCATCAATATGAAGTAAAAGCCAGACCCTGCACAGCCGGTCAATAGTCCAACTATTAATCGAAAAATGAGGACGGGCCAGGGATAGAGACCCGGCTTGTTCTTTTGTAAAATGGACCAGGGCCCTGCCGGTTTTTCGCGGCATGCTGACAAAAGCAATATTCAGTTGTTGAGTGGATTGATTTTCCAACACACATTTTTCCGCCAGCCAGCCCCATGCCCCGGGCGAAAGATTGTCCCGGATGATGGAGGTAAGTATAAACCTGGTTTCCTTGATGTTTTCAATTTGATTTGGATTCATGATAGCGGTTTTTCTTCGATCCTTCAAAATACAATCATATTTAACCGGAATATAATTTCTTAGCGAAATTAATCCTAATCAGCGGATTCGCAAATCAATAGCATTCATACTATAAAGAGAAGTTGATCTTAATAAAGAATTCGCTTATAGAATAAATAAAATTTTTTAAATGAGTTTAATTTTGGAGGGAATGGATATCCGGTATAAAAATTATAGTCAATAACAAATAATTTTTATTTTTTCAACCCCACCTTATGCCCTCTCATGGCAAAATATAAAATGAATAAATAGCATGGAACCATGATCCAGTAAGCTTGTTGCAAGCCAATGTATTCACCTAGGGATGCCCAAAGTTTTGGCATAACGGCTCCACCGGCGATGCCCACGATCAATAAAGCGGATGCAGCTTTGGTAAATTTGCCTAATCCATTAATGGCTAACGGCCAGATAGCAGGCCATACCAGGGCGTTGGCAAAACCAAGAATGGCAATAAAAAAGACAGAAACAAATCCGGTTGTAAAAATGGCACCCAATGAAAATACTATTCCCAGTATCGCCGAAAATTTTAATGCGGTGGATTGTGATAAATATTTGGGTATAGTAAAAATGCCGATAAGATAACCAACAAGCATTCCCGTCATGGTATACGTAGTAAAATTTTTTGCTATATCCAGGCTTATTCCTAATGAATTGCCATATAATTGAATGGTATCACCCGCCAGCACCTCTACTCCAACATAAAGAAATAAGGTAATAAAGCCCAGCCACAAATAGGGATAGTCAAATATGCTTTTACGGTTTACCGTTGTAGATTCAATGGTTTCATCTTCCCCTTCCGCTTTTATTTCAGGCAAAGAAGAAAAATAAACAAACACGGCCAAGGCAACCAGCACAACGGCTATAATGATATAGGGCAGAACAACTTTTGAAGCCAGGTTATCCAGAGCAATCGCCTTTTGTGAGGCATCCATTGTTATTAAACTTTCCTGCAGGCTATCTGCATTATTCAGCATGATGGCGCCCATAATTAAAGGTGCAATGGCTCCGGCTCCTTTATTACAAATGCCCATAATGCTGATACGTTTGGCGGCACTTTCAATAGGGCCCAGAATAGTGACATAGGGATTGCAGGCTGTTTGTAACAAGGCCAGGCCGGTTCCAATTACAAATAAACCAATCAGGAAAATATTATAAGTTCTGCTTTCTGCGGCTGGTATAAAAATCAAAGCTCCTGCCGCCATACACAAAAGACCCAGCACCATTCCTTTTTTAAAGCCTGTTTTCTTCAATACCCACGAAGAGGGGAATGCCATAACCGCATAAGATATGTAAAAGGCAAAGGTTACCAGCATAGCTTCAGCTGTGGTTAATTCACATGCAATTTTCAAATAGGGGATTAGTGTGCCATTGGCCCAGGTAACAAAACCAAAAACGAAAAATAATGCCCCGATAATCAGCATGGGCATAAAATAATTTTGCCTGGTCTGTGCGGCCGCGGGTATAGTTAGTGATTGTTGCATGCTTTTTTTTTGTGTATTAAAAATAGTCTTTTATCATTTCGGATAATGTCCTTGCGTATTTAAATCAGGATGATATAAAGGGGTATAATACAGAATGAATACCCGTTGCATGAAAATAGACCATTCCCATTTGAATCAAAGGGGCAACCGTTTGCATAAATTAATTTTTGCTTCAGGCGGCAGGATTGATATAGTTAACTTTACCGGATGTTTTTACGGCTCCTTTTTTATTTCATGATTTCAGTAATTGCTGCTTGTTTCTATTCTTGTAATAACGATGAACAGGATAAAATGACTGAAATAACCAAACAGGACTCACTTCATTCCTGCATGGCTGTTCCTGCTCGTTTTGTCACCGATACAAACACCAATATTCAGAGCAGGAGTGATACGTCAACCGGAGGCATGAAATTAATACCAGCAGCTGAGTTTTTGATGGGAGGAGATAACGACCAGGCAAGTAAAGATGAATATCCCAAACACCAGGTTCAGGTTAATTCTTTTTGGATGGACGAAACAGAAGTAACAAATGCCCAGTTTCAAAAATTTGTTGAAGCCACCGGATATATAACTACAGCAGAACAAAAACCGGATTGGGAAGAATTGAAAAAAGATGTACCTGCCGGAACCCCTAAACCGCCGGATAGTGTGATGGTTGCTGCTTCACTTGTTTTCAGGCAATCCGGAGCCCCCGTTGATCTCCATGATTTCAACCAATGGTGGAGTTGGGTGCCTGGCGCCAGTTGGAAGCATCCGCAAGGCCCGGCAAGCGATATAAAAGGAAAAGAAAATTATCCCGTAGTGCAGGTAAGCTGGTTTGATGCAATGGCCTATTGCAAATGGGCTGGTAAAAGATTACCAACAGAAGCTGAATGGGAGTTAGCCGCCAGGGGCGGGTTGCTCAATAATATTTATCCCTGGGGAAATGAACACATTAGTAAAGGAAAATCCAAAGCAAATAGCTGGGAAGGTGAGTTTCCTTATCATAATGAAAAAAAAGATGGATACACCAGGGTAGCACCGGTAATGTCCTTTGCTGTCAATGGTTATGGTTTATATGATATGGCCGGCAATGTTTGGGAATGGTGCAGCGATTGGTATGATGCCGGGTATTATCAATCATCCGGGAAAAACAATCCCGCTGGTCCCGGAAAAAGTTTTGATCCCGAAGATCCATACACTCCCAAAAAAAGTTTGAGGGGCGGAAGCTTTTTATGCAATGATAGTTATTGCAGTGGTTACCGGGTAGCAAGGAGAATGAAAAGCAGTCCCGATACAGGACTAGAGCATACCGGCTTTCGTTGTGTAAAGGATGCAGCACCTTAATACGCTTCACAAAAAAAAGCAATTTTAAAATATCCTTGTTTCAATTTAACTACAAGTAAAGCCTAACCCTTCAGGCAACTCACTACCGAACTCCAGTCTACTCAATTTTTTAAGGGCATACACCTATTAAAATATGGTTTGTCATGAGTCGTTGATCTCATAAGATTATAAATAAAAAAAAGTGGTATTTAAGACAACCGTTTGCACATCACTGCAACCTGATATTGATCTAATTTCATCCCTTTACGAAATTGCGGTCAGCGGTAATGGGTCATATGAAGAATACCTCAGCATATTATTTCTTTCTCCAGGCAATCATGGTCATCATAATTTTATTATGTGCCTTATGGTCCTGTGGTCAGCCGGTGACAAGTAAAAAACTTCCCAATATTATTTACATCTATGCCGATGATCTGGGTTATGGGGAGTTGGGTTGCTACGGTCAACAAAAAATAAAAACACCTCATCTTGACCAAATGGCGAAAGAAGGAATGCGGTTTACACAACATTATGCCAGTGCCCCGGTTTGTGCCCCTTCAAGAGCGATGCTGATGACAGGTAAGCATGCAGGTCATTCTTATATCCGTGGCAATTATGAACTGGGCGGCTTTGAAGATTACAATGAA
>JBPPMM010000116.1:0-3736 GCA_051306075.1 Chitinophagaceae bacterium | reverse complement strand
GTTGCAGAGTAAAGATTTTGCTTTTTTAATTATTGTTTTTGTATTTTGAAAAATTGAATTTTGATTGTTAATGAAGATGAATAAGATTTTCATATTTGTTTTTACTTTATTAGGGTTTGCCCATGCAGACAGCCAGGTTATTTCTGCCGAACAAAACTATGCCGGCAATTCGCCTGCCGTAGTTATGGTACAAACGGTATATTCTGCCACGGTCTATGTAAATAAAGTAGAAATAAATGAAAAGAGATTTACCCAGTTGGTCGATTCTGTAAAAAAGTTGGATACCACCGATAATATGTTCTCTCCTGAAGAAAAGCTTGATATGGTTGTAAAGGCTTTATATAATGCGCCTTTTCGTTATTTTTCAGCTACTACAGAATATTTCAGACAGAAGCACAGAATAATATCCTCAGGAACCGGTTTTTTTATAACGGGTGATGGTTATTTAATTACCAATGCACACATCATAGACAGGGACAGTGCTTTTATCCGCAGAAAATTTACAATGACCACTTTCCAGGATGTAACAGATGAGAATATCAAAGCATTGCAAACGTCCTGGGATATGACGTTGAATGACGAGCAGCGAACTTTATTAAATAATGCATACAGTGCTATTTATTCACAGGTTTCTTCCATGATCCTTTTTGATCTCAAGCAGGAAATATTTGTTCAGTCAAGGATTGACGCTAACAACGATCATCTGATTACGAAAAGGATGCCGGCCAGGGTAATTATTATGGGCAGCTCCATGCCTGGTAAAGATGTGGCCTTGCTCAAAGTGGATGGGGAAGAGCAACTTCCCACTTTGCCATTTAGTAAAGACGGAATGGCAAGAATTGGTGAGCAGATTTTGGTGTATGGTTATCCTGAGCCCGTTTCAGCAAATACTTTTCTTGCACGGGAAACGAATATTGAACCTACGCTTACTTCGGGTATCGTAAGCGCTATCAAAAAGTCGGTGGGTGGTTGGCCGGTGATACAAATAGATGCTGTAATTACCCACGGTAGCAGCGGTAGTCCCGTTTGTGATAATACAGGCAAAGTTATTGGCCTGGCTACCTTTGGAAGCCTGGAACAAAAAACCGGGGGCCTGGCTGCAGGGTATAATTTTGCAATACCTGTTTCCATTATTAAAGAATTCATAGATACCGTTAATGTTAAACCCAAAATGAGCCAGGCCTCCCTTGCATTTAATAAGGGTTTGGACTTTTTTTACAGTGGATATTATGTGAAAGCCTTGAAGAGATTTTCAGGCGTACGAAAAATAAATAGTGATTTTCCTTTATTAAATTACTTCCTTGAAACTACTGCACAGAAAATAAAAGTGGGAAATGACCGGGACCTGCTAAGAAAAAAATCAATATTCAGAGTTTTTGCAGTGATACTTATTATCGGGGGAATATTTATTTATTACCGGTGGAGACAAAAAGAAAGAGTGCGTTCCCTTAATTAAGATTCTTCAAATTCAAATTTCCTTTTCAAAAAGTTAGCTGATAATTCAAATCTTAATTTAACCATTCCATAGAGGATGAGCAGCTGAAATACCAGGATTGTGATATAAATGATCAGCATGAGGTATACACCTAAAGAAAAGCTCAAAATATTGTTGCCAGTTAACTTCACCAATTGAATCAAAGAATTCGTTTCAGAGAAAATAAAACCAAATAAGATTGAAAGGAATAAAAAATTAATAAGGAATAAGCGGTTGAAACTTTTTTTCTGGATACCATTTACTGGTTCGTCCGGATAATTATTATTTAGCAGGTTAATACCGGAAATTGTCAGCAACATCATTGCAAAAAAAAGTGCAAGTCCGAAAATACCACCCCAGGAGGCCCGCAGAAAGAAATGAAAAAGGATATCCAGAGTTAGTAATGCAGCCGCTATCATTTGCACAATACAAATGGCTCTGAAAAGTTTCCAGCGTAAAGGCATCATTCTTTCAGATCCAATTTTAATTGCAACTCTTCAAATTGTTTGTCATCAATATTAGCCGGTGCATCCAGCATGACATCCCGGCCACTGTTATTTTTAGGGAATGCAATAAAATCACGGATACTTTCGCTGCCACCCAATATAGAGCAAAGCCGGTCGAAGCCGAATGCAATTCCACCATGCGGCGGTGCTCCATATTCAAATGCTCCGAGAAGAAATCCAAACTTGTGTTGCTGTTCTGCCGCATCCATACCTAAGGCCGAAAACATTTTTTCCTGTAATTCTTTTTGAAATATGCGGATAGACCCACCACCAATCTCGTTTCCATTTAATACCATATCATAGGCATTTGCTTTAATACCGGCATAGGGATGTTGCAGGTAATCTGCCACATTTTCAATAGCAGGGTTGTTACTGATCATTGTTTCTATCTGCTCAGGTTTTGGTGATGTAAATGGATGATGCCTCGCTACCCAACGGTTCCCCTCCTCATCATATTCAAATAATGGAAAGTCAAGAACCCAGAGTAATCTGAACTCATCATCCTTTCGTAAACCCAGGGTTTTACCCATTTCAAGACGTAATTCACTTATGGCCTTTCTAGATCTTTCCTCCGCACCGGCTAATATTAGAACAAGATCACCGGTTTTTGCATTTGCCGCATCAGCAATTGCTTTTAATTTTTCTTCAGTAAAAAATTTATCGATGCTGCTCTTATAAGTTCCATCCTTGTTGCATTTAATAAAGGCCAAGCCCTTCATTGCTATTTGCGGCCGCTTTACCCATTCCGTCAGTTCATCGGTTTGCTTACGGCTATACTCGCTGCAACCCGGCACGGCTATGGCCAGAACGGTTTCAGCTTCATCAAACACTTTGAAACCCGCACTGTCTATTAAATCCCTTCTATCTTTTTTGCCGGTATAAACAGAGGTTGGTTTTTTCAGATTAAATAATTCCATACCAAAGCGGATATCAGGTTTATCATTTCCATAATTCCACATGGCATCTTCCCAGGTCATTCGCTGTACAGGTGCGGTATAATCTATATTTTTTACTTCCTTAAAAATGGATTTAACAAGGCCTTCAAACATTTTCAGGATATCTTCCTGTTCTACAAAAGCCATTTCGCAATCTATTTGTGTAAACTCCGGCTGCCGATCGGCTCTGAGATCCTCATCTCTGAAACATTTCACAATCTGGTAATACCGGTCATAACCACTCACCATTAATAATTGTTTAAACGTTTGCGGGGATTGCGGTAAGGCATAAAACTGCCCCGGATTCATTCGGGAAGGCACTACAAAATCCCGGGCTCCTTCAGGTGTTGATTTAATAAGAAAAGGAGTTTCAATATCCATAAATCCCATGGTATGCAAATAATTTCTTGCTGCACGTCCCACCGAATATCTTAATTCAAGATTCTTTTTTACTGCGTTTCTCCTCAGGTCAAGATAGCGGTATTTCATACGCAGATCATCGCCACCATCTGTTTTATCTTCAATTGTAAATGGCGGTACGGCGGATTTATTCAAAATGCTAAATGATGAAATATTTATTTCAATGTCGCCGGTGGGGAGGTTGGGATTTTTATTACTTCTTTCATTTACTATACCGGTGGCTTGTAACACAAATTCACGGCCAAGCGGATTTTCATCCAGTTGTTTTGTAAGTTCTTCCCCGAACAATAATTGGGTAATGCCAAAGCGATCCCGAAGGTCAACAAAAGTAATAGCTCCGAATTTCCGAATTGTTTGCACCCAACCGGCCAGGGTTATTTGTTTTGAAATATCCTTTATTC
>JBPPMM010000113.1:0-30327 GCA_051306075.1 Chitinophagaceae bacterium | reverse complement strand
CTTATAAAAAACGCCGGCATTGAACATCTCGGCATCATCCCTGAAAAATTTCAGCAGTTAGGTATTCAAATGAATTTTAACGGAGATGATATACATATCCCTTCACAAGAAATTTATGAAGTAAAAACTTATTTTGATGGTGGTGTACTTACTATTTCGGATCATCCGTGGCCGGGATTTACTCCCGACCTCCTGAGTATAGTACTGGTCACTGCCATCCAGGCAAAGGGAAGTGTATTGATCCATCAGAAAATGTTTGAAAGCCGGTTATTTTTTGTAGACAAACTTATCGAAATGGGTGCCCGGATTATTTTATGCGATCCGCATCGGGCTGTGGTAATTGGATTGGAACGTAAACAAAAACTCCGCGGCATTACCATGAGCAGCCCTGATATAAGGGCCGGCGTATCCTTGTTAATTGCAGCATTGAGCGCTGAGGGAAAAAGCATCATTCAAAACATTGAGCAGATAGACAGGGGCTATCAATATATTGATGAACGTTTAAAAAAATTGGGAGCCGAAATAAAAAGAATAGCCTGAGCAAAAAATGATTGAAGTATAAATGCAATTGCATTTCATTCCCTTTCTTTGCACATGGCCTCCTATCAAAATAAGATCATCATCATTACCGCGCCATCCGGTGCAGGCAAAACATCCATCACCCGTTATCTTTTAAAGGTTTTCCCCCAACTTTCTTTTTCAATTTCTGCAGCTACCCGGGAAGCCAGGGGCTACGAAACTGATGGAAAAGATTATTATTTTATTCCTCTTCAGGATTTTAAGCAAAAGATACAGCGCAATGAATTTGTTGAATGGGAAATGGTATACGAAGGAAGATATTATGGTACGCTGAAAAGTGAATTGCAACGTCTTTGGGATGAGGATAAATGCCCGTTGCTGGATATTGATGTAAAAGGGGCTATTCATATTCAGCAACAGTATCCGGACACTTCACTTACTATATTTATAGAACCACCCACAGTAAAAGAATTAAAAAGAAGATTAGAAACAAGGGGAACCGAAACTCCCGAGTCGCTTAAAGCAAGAATTAATAAAGCTGCTTACGAAATTTCCTTTAAGCAACATTTTAATGTATCTATTATTAATGATGACCTGGAAAAGGCTTGTGCCAAAGCAGAAAACATAGTTAAGGAATTTTTGGATATTCAGTGATTTCATTCAGGGAGAAGATTTTTCAAAAAAATTAATTAAAAACTTCTCTAATACTTTCATTCTGGCCGCTGAATTTTCAGCATAAAATCGTGGGTAACCATGCCCGTTCAATATACATAACTCATTTAAATTTCTTCCCGATTTCGTTTGAAAGCGCTTCATTATCTTTACGCAATGGCGGAATGGAAGACAATAATTTGGTTTGTGATGACCCTGATACTCATGGGATTTTTTGCCGGCATTGAAATGGCCTATTACAGCGCAAACCGGTTGACAATAGAATTAAGAAAGAAAAAGGGAGGCACAACAGGGCAACTCCTTACAAAATTTATAGATAAGCCCGCCAGTTTTGTTGGTTCTACATTAATTGGATTTAATATTTTCCTAATATTCTTTAGTCTACAGATCAGCTCGGTTATGAAACCCGTATGGTTATATATGGGTGTGGGCGCCGACCTGGTCCATATTTTAACCGAGATCGCCATTGCAACGGTTGTTGTGCTCTTTTTCGCGGAATTTATCCCCAGGGCCATATTCAGGGCCAGGAGTAATATAATCCTGACAAGACTTTCTTATGTAATGGATTTTTTTTACCAGATGTTTTCACCCATTGCAGAAGGATTTATAAGCCTGGCTGAGTGGATGCTGAAGTATGTTTTCAACGTAAGAGTAGATAAACATAAGGAAGCCCTTAATCTTAGTGAACTAAAAAATCTTTTCCAGGAAAATGTAGATGAAGAAAGACAGGAGCGAAATTCCCAATTACTGGAGAATGCCCAGGAATTTCCAAAAGTGAGAATCCGTCAATGCCTGGTACCCAGAAAGGAAATAGTTGGAGTGAGCCTAAACACTTCAGTTGAAGACCTGAAAAAAAAATTTATTGAAACCAAATTGAGCAAGTTGGTCGTATATGAGGAAAATATTGATCACCTGGCCGGTTATATACACCAGTTGGATCTTTTTAAAAAACCCGAAAATATTCAATCGATCCTGCTACCTATACCTGCTGTACCGGAAAGTATGAGTGCTGCCGACCTGATTACCAAGTTCAGCAGGGAACGGAAAAGTATCGCCTGGGTAGTTGATGAGTTTGGAGGCACAGCCGGAATTATTACTATGGAAGATGTATTAGAAGAATTATTTGGTGAGATACAGGACGAGTATGACACAGCCAAATTTGTAGAAAAGCAGATAGCTGAAAATGAATTTATCTTTTCGGGGCGTCTTGAACTGGATTACCTGGAAGAAAAATATCACCTGGAGTTTCCTGAAAATGATTCAGAAACACTTTCCGGGTATATTATTAGTTTTCATGAAACCATTCCCCAGCAAAAGGAGCGCATTATCATTGATGACTACGAATTTGACGTCCTCAGCGTTAGCGATACCCGGATTGAAATGGTAAAGATGAAGAAATTGAAATAATAACCTGCCGGGAGTGTGTAGCCTGATCCTAAAGGTTAATAGGATCTGAAATTTAAATTTTTCCTGCTTTGAAATTTGTTTTATTTCTTATTACCTGTTGATGATTGCCGTATGACTGCGTCCTCCTTATCTTTGCCCCACTTTATTAAAAAACACAGATGGCCCTATTGGATTTTTTAGATCGCAGAAAGAAGAGTGATGGTGAAGAAATGTCATTTATTGACCACCTGGAAGAATTACGCTGGCATTTGATCCGTTCCGTTATTGCCATCGTATTGTGCGCTATTGTATTTTTTATTTATGTCAGGGATATTGTTAATGATATTCTATTGGCCCCTGCCCAGGATGATTTTATAACCTATGGATTATTTTGTAAAATGAGCCATGCCCTGGGCCTGGGCGATGCCGTTTGTATGAGCGGGGTTAAAGTAAGTTTTTTAAGTACTGAATTGACAGGTCAGTTTATTTCTTCTTTTACTATTTCTTTTGTAGGCGGTTTCGTAGTGGCTTTTCCATATATCTTCTGGGAGTTCTGGCGTTTTATAAAACCGGCCCTTTCGGATAAAGAAAAAAGTAATACGGGTGGTGTTATCTTCTGGGTTTCCATATTATTTTTTGCAGGTATTGCATTTGGCTATTATGTTCTCACTCCATTTATGGTCAACTTTTATTTCTCTTATTCATTAAGTCCGCTGATTGAAATAAAGCCCACATTCTCTGATTACCTGGAAAATCTTATATATACAACAGTTGGCATAGGTGTCTTATTTCAAATGCCGCTGTTGGTTATGATCCTGGCAAAAATTGGAGTTGTCTCGGCAGCATTTTTAAGAAAATATCGTCGTCATGCTTTTGTATTAATTATTATTGCCGCGGCTATTATTACCCCGTCTACTGATCCATTCAGTCTCACCATTGTAGCCATTCCTTTGTATTTGTTGTTTGAGGCAAGCATTATTGTTGCTTCACGTATCAACAAAAAAAAGGCGAAGGAAGATGAGGAATGGAGTTAAGAATTGAGAGATTTTGATATAATGTTCAATGTATGAGTCACCCATGATATATAAATGAGGTTGATTATTACTTAACATTTCACTTCTGATCAGAGGGAATAAACAGCAAACTTTCTAATTTAAATGATTACTGTAGATTTGTAGTTAAACGATTTGCTTGCCTTGCTTGCAGGCAGGTCGACATTTTAATTTCAAATTATTGTCTATGCATTCTCCATTCGATCTCCGCAAACCCATAGCCATCGGCAGTGATCACGCCGGTTTTGATTATAAAGAAGACCTGATCTCTTTCCTGGAAGGCAAGGGATTAACATATAAAGATTTTGGAACCCATTCAAAAGATTCAGTGGATTATCCCGATTTCGCACACCCGGTAGCTGTAGCTGTTGAAAAAGGCGAAGCTGCTTTTGGTATTTTGTTGTGTGGTTCTGCAAATGGCGTTGCCATCACGGCCAATAAACATCAAAATATAAGGGCCGCAATATGTTGGGGCGATGAAATAGCCAGCCTGGTGCGCCAGCATAATAACGCAAATATTATTTGTATACCGGCGCGGTTTGTACGGGAAGGTGATGCGGAAAAAATGGTCAGCACCTTTATCACCACCACGTTTGAAGGTGGCCGGCATGCCAGCCGCGTAAATAAGATAGCTTGTTAAAAAAGAAATTCACTTATCCAAATAACTCCAACCTCAGACTTTTTCTATTATGTTTGAGGTTCTTTTTTTATAAATAAAAACGTCGATGACAAAATTATTGCTGCCTCTTTTTTCCATCCTGTTGCTCAATACCTTTTTCGTTTCGGGTCAAAAGAAAAATTCGCCTCCCTATTTTGCCGCCAGCATTACCGCGGATGATATGAAGCGTCACCTGTATATTATTGCCGGCCCTGAAATGGAAGGACGTGATACGCCTTCCCCCGGTTTAGAAAAAGCAGCTGCTTACATTGAGGATCATTTTAAATCATTGGGTTTATTGCCGGGTAATAAGGACAGTTATCGCCAGACCTATCCTCTATTTAAAGATTCCATGACCAGTGCACGTTTAAATATCAATGGCGTTTCAATGGAAATTTATAAGGATTACCAGCCCGGAGTAATTTCTAACTACACGGCAGAAATGCGTTTTTCTGAATGTGTTTTCGCAGGATATGGAATAATGGATGGCGAGGTTAATTACTATAAAGACATGGATGTAAAAGGAAAATTGATCATGATCCTGGATGGCGCCCCGGAAGGATACAAACCATCTATTCCCGGCTTTTCTTCACCTGCAAATCTGAATTCAAAAATTGAACAGGCACAAGAAAAAGGCGCTGCTGCCATACTGGTAATTTCCAACAACTATTCAGATAAAGTATTCAAAGGATCTTCTTCATATAATCAGCATGGTTACAAGGCCCGCCTTTCACCACTTACTTTTATTGCTTCAGAATCCATAGCGGAACACATAATGGGTGAGGATGGAAAAAATATTTTTAAGAAAATAAAAACATTCAATTCCGTTCCTAAAATATATAAAGCAGATATCGGCCTGGGCTATTTTATGGTGACTATCACTGCTCATGCATCCAATATATTGGGTTTAATGGAAGGAACTGATAAAAAAGACGAGTATGTGCTGATCACTTCACACTATGATCATGTGGGTAAAAGAAGTGACGGCACTATTTATTTTGGAGCTGACGATGATGGCAGCGGAACAGTGGGAGTTCTGGAACTGGCTGAGGCTTTTACAAAGGCGAAAGTGGCCGGTAAAGGACCAAGAAGAAGCATTTTGTTTATGACGGTAAGCGGCGAAGAAAAAGGATTATGGGGAAGTGAGTATTATGTAAACCACCCCGTATTTCCGTTGGAAAAAACAACAGTTGATTTGAATATTGATATGATTGGCCGTGTAGGAAATGATTACTTAAGGGATAAAGACTCCTTAAAATATGTTTATGTTATTGGGGATGATAAACTAAGTACTGACCTTACCCCGATCATTGAAGAAGTAAATAAGAAATATTTAAAAATGAAACTGGACAGGAAGTACAATGATTTGGATGATCCCAATCGCTTTTATTACCGCAGCGATCATTACAATTTTGCGGAGAAGGGTGTTCCGGTTATTTTTTATTTTAATGGTGTGCATCCTGATTACCACCGGCCCACCGATACACCGGATAAGATCAATTATAAATTAATGGCAAAACGAGGGCAATTGATATTTTATACTGCCTGGGAAATGGCTAACCGGAATGATATGTTGAAACGGGATCTGAAGCTGGTAAAGCCAAAGGGATTTTGATTTTATTGAAGAGAGATTATTAAGACCCTTATTATTTATTGCCTGAGAGACTCCTGATAAGACAATAACAGCAAGTATAAATTAAGACTCCATTGCCTTGGCTTTCTTTTTTTAACAGACACGAACGCAGGCAGGAGCCATTCGATACCACAAAATCTATTTGGGCCTGGGAAATAGTTTATAGCCAAATTCATTTTGAATTAATAAGCAAATTTTTGTAAGCCTTTTTACTTCTTTAATATTGTCTATATATTCATCGTAGCAAGGATATTCGAATATTTTATACGTCCTATTTTTCCATATTTCTATAGACATTTGATCTCCATCAAAACATGTTGTTGAAGATGAAATTTGTTTGGGTTGTTTTTATTGCAGGAAATAATTTGCCCTGATAATGCAAAACAAATTAACAACTTGTTTAAATATTCCATACTCTAATCAATTTACTTTATTGTTCCTGCCCGGAGTCTCACAGCCCGGCTTTGTGCCAAGCGGACTCGGGGCCTTTTCATTTAATCAATCGGTTAATCTATTAAACATCCTCATTTTCTCTAAATATGGCAAGTAACTCCCATGCCTATTATTATCATATCCAATTTACGACAGCAACATTTATCCGGAGGCGGCAATAAAGAATCTTAGATATTCCACTATTTGTTTTTGCTCAAGAAAAAATCAGGGAGGTATTTTCATATAATTCATTTCGCTGATGTTTTTGCCCAAATACATTACCTACACTCAAAACCAGCTACGGCGTAAATGAGCACGGAAAATAAAATTCTTTTATCCATTAAACCCAACATCTCTCCCCCGGTCTATGGTACACTACCCGATCTTTTAACCACTAAATCAGAAACATGAAAACAAGCCCATTTTTAAAATCATTAATGATAGCCTGTACGCTGATACTCGCTGTTTTAATTAGCCAGACCGTTGCCGCCCAGCGTATGGATAAAATTGAAGACAGGCGTGACCGGAGAGAAGACGTCAGAGATCATCGCGAAAATATAAGAGACAGGAAAGAAGACAAGCGGGACCGCCGCGAAGATGTACGTGACCGCAGGGAGGATAAAAGAGATGCAAAACATGAAGGCGGACGCAGGGACAAATTAGAAGATGTTCGCGACAGGAAAGAAGATGTTAGAGACCGCCGCGAAGATGTGAGAGACCGGAAAGAGGATGTTCGTGACCGCAAAGAAAATAAAAGAGATCGCCGGGAAAATCGCCGGGACCGCAGAAATTAATTTAATCCGCACTTTAACCCATATAAACCCCGGCATTATAAGCCGGGGTTTTTTCATACCCGCTCTTTCATATCACCGGTATTTAAAACAAGACCATAGCATAAAGAATGTCCGGTTTACATTCCGCCGAAATCTTTTTCATTCATCCACGAGCTGATGAGCGGTTGATAAGGGTTGATTTGAAAAATCATTACATTCAAAATGCTGTACCTCCTTTTCCAGTTCCAGTAAATAATCCGGGTCAGCTTCATAAAATCTTGCCCTTGAAATATCTTCTCCGGCAAATGCCTTTATATTTTCCAGGTTATCCCACCAGGATATTACACGGATATGCGTGATATCTCCTTCCTGTTGTTGCCATATCTGTGCACCTTTATTGCCTTCAGTGGCGGTTAAATCTTGTATGCCTGTTTGGGTTACATATTTAAGGTAGGCTTCAGCATTTCTGCTTTTAGTTCGCCCGAGCCAGGTTCTTGCTATCATAATTTTTTGGTTGATTATTTTTACTGGCCAGGGCTATCTGGCCGATATGGTAAATATCATGCTGGATCTGTCCGTTTAAAAAAATACGAAGGGAATAAGCGGAGCCGGCAAACGGATTATCCAACGCTTCATCCGTTAATTTTGATAGAGCCCGGATTAGCTCCTTTTGATTTTGCTCTAATTGTTGTCGCAATTCATTCCAATGATCGGCCGCATTGTCTTCAGGCAAAGGACTCCAATCATCCAATGAGTCCATTTTTATAGAAACCTGTTAGTCGCCATTTAGGCGCTTTACCAACAAATCTCTCCAGGCAAACAGGTGACGGGTAATTTCATAAACAGAATGTGCGGTTGGTGCTGGCTTTTGAAATACAGTATCCGGATCTACTTTGCTGACAATGGCCATTAATGGTTTTCCATAAAAAGGTTCTCCATTGTAAATACTTTCGAATTCAGAGATGCAGGCATTGATTTCCTTTTTCATTTGTTTATAATTATATTTTTATTAGCCAAATGGAATTCACCAGATAATCATCACGGTTAGCGATCGGCATTATCATAACTCATTTCATGTGTTTATTTTTTTTAGCCAAATAGTATGAACATGAAACAGACGAATGCAATTTGTAAATATTAATACTAGTCCGACTTAGAATTCTTGCTTTTTTTATTCACTTTTTTAAACGGTAACCCCGAAAGAGCCTGAATAAGTAATTTTATTGTATGAAGCTGGCCGATGTACATACATTATACCGCAGCGATAATTACCAGGTAGTGGATTTTAAATGTTACTGCCGTTCTTGTTCTATAAGCAACGAAGAATATAATTCCAGTTTCTGTATTTCATTTATCAATAAGGGATTTTTTGAATACCGCAGCTTTAAGCGCAAGGATGAAATGCATGTGGGCAGAGTGCTGTTGTCAAAACCAGGTTTTGTACATACTACCCGGCATATCGATGATCATCCTGACCAGGTTATCATCTATGATTTCAAAAGAGAATTTTATGAAGAAATAAATGACACTTACGGAACACAGGCTTCCTGGTTTTTTAAGAATAACGATATTCATTCGGTTGTGATTCATGAAACACCTGAACTGCAATACAATCATCAGCTCATCTGCCGGTACCTTCTTTCCGGCAAGTATAATTCATTGCAAATTGACGAGATGGTTTTTTCTCTTATAGAAAAAATGGTGCAGGTACTTGCGAATAGTAATCAAAGCACATTAACCGTATCAGACAAAGTAAAACCATATCACTTAACTACTATTGAATCAGCCAGGGATTATATTCTTTCACACTTCGCTGATGATATTTCCTTACATCAATTAGGCCGCCATTGTTTGATAAGTCCCTTTCATTTAAGCAGGTTATTTAAGTCAATAGTGGGGAAACCTCCCCATCAATATTTAAATGAGATAAGGATGGTACATGCCACGCTACTATTGTCGGGCGGTTCTTTACCGGTAACCGATATTGCGTTTGAATGCGGGTTTAACAGTATGGAACATTTTGTTACTGCTTTTAAGCAATATTATAAGATCACACCTTCTGCTATGCGTTTGCAAATAGCTTAATCATGATAGCCAGGAATTTAGAATTCCGGGAAGCCATATTTTTTTTCAGCAATTGTAAAAGTGCCTTTTGGTATTTGAATATATTAAATCAATGCTCGATTCCTCAGAAATACCGGGAGGCTTGCAAATAGCATTTGCATTAAATATTTTAGAACCAGCGAAACTTTAGAATTAATTTCATTGGTCGGCATGACCCCTTAATTTTTTAAAAGCCGCTTACATTCAGGCGGCCATTACTTACCAACTCCTGTTTTCGTCGCCGGGACACCCAAATTTAAAATTTGAATAAATTGGCCAGTTGACGGTGTTCTTCGGTTATCAGTAATGTGCGGGATGTCACTTCCTTTGATATGGGATGTTTCACTCGTATGGTGAATATGGTTTTTGCAATAGCTATGGCTTGCTCTGGGCTTAGATTTGATTGCTTTTCTCTTAGTTGCCTTTCGAGCTCTTTGTAAATTTTGTAGGCTGCAAAGGCTATGCAGATATGGGCTTCTATTCTGCGCTTTGTCCGGTGGAAGATGGGGCGGATCTTTAAATCGGTTTTGGCTATTCTAAATGCCTTCTCTATTTGCCAAAGACTTTTATAGTTTTCGATGATCTCGTCTTTATTCAATTGCGTATTTGTAAGGTAGCCTTTGAGCCCATCCCACTTTTTATCTTCTTCAATTTTAGCGGTATTGATAGAAATGCTTACGGGGTTGGCAATATTTAGAAATTTATTGTATCCCCTGTTGTTGATACTGCTCTTGGTGAGTTTGCCTGATTTGATATGCTGTTCCAGTTTCTTTATTCCTCTTTCCCTGTTGTGCGCATCCTTGGTGGCCCTTGCATGAGAATAGCTTACCACAAGTTTGGTGTTTTCATTTTTCTGTATGACGGCACTCTGCCCGTTTTCCAACTGTAGGGCAAGTACCTTAGCCTTCATTTCTTTGTTCTCCGATTTAATTCTTGCCCCCAGTATGTACTCGTATTTTTCTGTTTGAAGTTGTTCAATATTTTCTTTTGATAACAGCCCTGCATCGGCTACAATAATAAGTTTGTGTAGCTTGTACTTTTCTTTAAAAGCATGGATGATGGGCAACATGGTATGGCCTTCAAACTTCCTGCCTTCAAAAATTTCATAAGCCAAAGGATAGCCACCTTTGCTCACCAACAACCCCAGCACAATTTGTGGGTGTTGGTGTTTGCCATCTTTAGAAAAGCCAGTCTTGCGAAGTTCATCTTCACGCTCGGCTTCAAAATAAACCGTGGTGACATCATAGAAGACAATGCTAATGTCGTGGTTCAGTACCTGAAGCGTATGGCGGTAACTGATGTCCTGTACCTTTTCCTTTTGTGTGTTGTAAAGCTTATCCAGATAACGGTAAACCACTTGCACATCTACGTTTATAAATTGGTATTTAGAAAGATAGTCGGTTGTTTTAAGCTTGCTTGCCGGAAAGCAAAGCCTGGCAATAATGAGTTGCCTGAACAAGGCATCTTGTATTTGATTAAAACCAATCTCATCAAATAATTTTCCCAGCAAAAGCTCGGAACCCTGAACCGTTAAGGCTTCAATTCCATTGAGCACATATTCGGTGTGTCGGCTGTAATCAGTAAAATCAATTTCTTGCAATCCCGTACGCTGCCTGATCCATCTTTTAGCTTCCAAAACTAACTGCTCAACTTCACTTTCATTAGCACTGCTGCCAACAGTCTTGATCAATTTATAACTACCACTGCTTTTATCAATGACCTGCACGCTGAGAACACCACTCTTATTCTTCTTTTTGCGAACAAACATGAGCCAATTTAATAAAAAAACCACCCGAGGACACCCTAAATTGAACTCTAAAAAACATAACTATCACTTAATCACTTGAATTCAATTATTGACAAAATGTAATTGTCGAAAACAGGAAATATTTTAGAACCAGCGAAACTTTAGAATTAATTTCATTGGTCGGCATGATCCCTTAATTTTTTAAAAGCCGCTTACATTCAGGCGGCCATTACTTACCAAGTGTCCGTTAAGAGAAGCAGTGGGCACCGCATTGTTTAATATCGCGTTTTTTATTTCAGACGCACTTGCCCCCGGATGAGAAGCTGCATATAATGCTGCTGCACCAGTTACATGAGGTGTGGCCATAGAAGTGCCGTTGTATGATCCATATGTGCCGCTTCCCTTTCTTGAAGGAAGTGTAGAATAAATTCCGGAACCAGGCGCTCCAATATCAACTTTTAGCGGACCGTAATTGGAAAAGGAAGACCTGGCACCACTGGAAGTAATGGCAGCAACGGCAATTATATTGTCATTGGGATAGTTTGATGGATAATTGTCTATCAAATCATTGTTGTCTCCTACGCCATCAGAACCGCCATTACCTGCTGCTGCTATAAACAAGATATTGGCGGCATTTGCCCTTTCAATAGCATCTTGCAAAGCCTGGGAAAAACCACCGCCGCCCCAGGAATTGTTAGTGGCTACTATGTTTAACCCATGTCTTGTTTTAAGATCTGTAATATAATCAATGGCTTTAATAGCATTGGCTGTAGTTCCACCTAATGGACCCAGGAATTTCGCCGTAATAATTTTCACATTCCAGCATATGCCGGCTACACCAACACCATTACCGCCTTTTGCTCCTACCGTACCAGCAACATGTGTTCCATGATCATCTGAAGTACCCCCATAGGTCGAATTATTGTTGTTTGCAAAATTCCAGCCTCTTACGTCATCAATATACCCATTTCCGTCATTGTCTTTTTTATCTACAGGATCGTAGACATTCACGAAAATATTGGCACTTAAATCCTGGTGAGTATTCATAACACCTTCATCAATTATTCCTACATAAACTGAGGAAGAACCGGTATGGCCTGCGGCCCAGGCTTCGGCTGCCTGGCTACCATATTGATTAGCGGGAGAGGATGCATCGCCATACATTCCCCAAAGATTACCATTAGTATAGTAAGGATCGTTTGATGTTGCGAAATGAGAATAAATAAAATTAGGTTCTGCATATTCTATTTCGGGAAGCTGCTTCATTTTGGCTATCGCATCCAAAACTTCAAGAGAGGTGCTGAGTACATAAAATCCTTCTTCATCTCCATATTTTTTCATAGCCTTTGTAATAATCTTCTCTATAGATTTTCCGCCAACTTTTTCAAATGCATTATTGTGTTCTTTTTCGGAATACTCTCTTTTAAATTTAACCAGGATTTCTCCACTAGTAAAAGAGGTGTTAGAGGACGCAGATGCGGTATTCTTTTCCGAAACGATTGCCTCTTCATTTTTTGTTGGAAAATTGATGTTGGGATTGATTTCTTTAACACAGGCTGTAAAAAGTAAAAGGGAAAATACAGCCAGTGACATTGCTGCTTTTTTCATATTACCAAAGTTTAGGTGAGTGAAGTGGATATAAAGAAGACTAACTAAAATTAAGAACAATCTTAATGTGTAAAAAATTCTTTATTAGAAAATGCGATTAGCACTTGCAAAAAAAATCTGCCTCAAAAGTAACTCTTGAGGCAGATTCTTATCCGGTGATAAATGTAATTTTCTATTTCTTATACTGAGGTATTAATTCATTGGCCATTTCTACCATTTTTTTCATTCCGCTTTCCGGAAGGTTGCCTTTTTTAAATTCAGCCAGTAGATCCGGCATTTTATTTTCCATTTCCATCAGGAAATGTTCTTCAAATTCCTTTACCCTGTTTACCGGTACATCTTTTATCAAACCATTTGTTCCCAGGTAAATGATGGCTACCTGCTTTTCCACAGATACCGGTGCATACTGGGGTTGCTTCAGAATTTCAACATTCCTTGCTCCTTTATCAATTACTGATTTGGTTGCTGCATCCAGGTCACCGCCAAATTTAGAGAAAGCTTCCATTTCGCGGTAAAGAGCCTGGTCAAGTTTCAATGTACCAGCTACCTTTTTCATGGACTTGATCTGGGCATTACCTCCTACACGACTAACGGAAATACCTACGTTAATAGCAGGACGGATACCGGAAAGGAAGAGTGTTGTTTCCAGGAATATCTGGCCATCCGTAATAGAAATTACGTTGGTGGGAATATAAGCAGATACGTCGCCGGCCTGTGTTTCAATAATGGGCAATGCGGTAAGTGAACCTCCGCCTTTTATCAGGTGCCGGATGCTTTCAGGTACATCATTCATATTCTTAGCTACATTATCATCGCTGATTACTTTAGCAGCCCTTTCCAGCAAACGACTATGGAGATAGAATACATCCCCCGGATAGGCTTCACGGCCGGGAGGACGACGCAATAACAATGAAACCTCACGATAGGCTACGGCCTGTTTTGAAAGATCATCATAAATGATCAATGCCGGACGACCGGTATCCCTAAAAAATTCCCCGATAGCAGCGCCTGCAAAAGGTGCATAAAACTGTAACGGAGCCGGATCAGAAGCGGAGGCTGCAACAATAGTAGAATATTCCATAGCACCTGCATCCTGAAGCGTCTGCATTACTCCTGCAATAGTGGAAGCTTTCTGACCAATAGCAACATATATACAATAAACCGGTTTGCCGGCTGCAAAAAATTCTCTTTGATTAATAATTGTATCAACAGCAATAGCTGTTTTACCTGTCTGCCTGTCACCAATGATCAACTCACGCTGACCCCGGCCAATTGGTATCATGGCATCAATGGCCTTAATACCTGTTTGCAATGGTTCTTTAACAGGCTCACGGAAAATAACACCCGGGGCTTTTCTTTCCAATGGCATTTCATAACGTTCGCCTGCAATAGGACCTTTTCCATCAATAGGCTCACCCAGCGTATTGACCACACGGCCTACCATTCCCTCACCTACTTTAATGGATGCAATCTGACCGGTACGACGAACCATTGCTCCTTCCTTGATATTGCCACTATCACCCATCAATACCACACCCACATTATCTTCCTCCAGGTTGAGGGCAATTGCCCGCACACCATTTTCAAATTCCACCAACTCTCCATAGCGAACATTGCCCAGTCCGTAAACACGGGCAATACCATCTCCTATCTGCAATACATTGCCTACTTCTTCCAGGTCGGCACTTGCATTAAAATTGCTTAACTGCTGACGCAGTATGGCGCTAATTTCATCTGGTTTTATATCAGCCATATTATAAACGTTTTACCCCCATCCCCAAAAGGGGGGTTCAGGAAAATTTCCTTTTATTAATGAAAGCCTCAAGGGGTTTAAGGCCTCTTTCTGTAATTCTGCTCAACTTGTAAAGAACTCTGCCTCCAAAACTCCTCTTTTGGGGACAGGCGTTATCTTATCTTATAAATAAAGTCGTTATTTTCAAATTGCTTTGCAATCGTTTTTAAATCGTAAGCAATACTCGCATCAACCAATTTATCGCCAAGCTGTAAAACAAAGCCGCCGATAATATCTTCATCCACCTTTTCTTCCATCTCTATGTTATCGAAACCACTGGCCTTTTTTACCTGGTCAATGATTGCTTTCCTTACTCCTTCATCTATCCGGATAGCGGTTGTTAATTTAACCGTATGAATATTTTTGTGCTCTTTATATTGTTTGATAAAAGCTGTAATGATTTCCGGCAAATTGCTTTCTCTTGTTTTACTGATCAATAAAGAAATAAAACTATTGGACAACTCACTTATTCTTCCTGAAGTAACTGCTTTGATGATCTTCTTTTTTATATCGCCATGTACTACAGGGCTGGCTAATAAATTAACAAAGTCACGATTACCCTTGCAGATTTGTTGCAGCAAAAGCATATCGACAAAAACCTGCTCTAACAGATTTTTTTCTACAGAAAGGTCCAGCAATGATTTGGCGTACCGGTATGCTAAACGAGGATTAGGCATTCTTTAAATTTGAAAACATTTTAACCTGGAGATTTTGAAAGCTCTTTTCAATTCTTGGTCTTCCTTCAAATCTCAAATTATTTAATTAAGTTTTACTTCTTCTACGAGCTCTTTTATATGTGCTTCCTGTAAATCTCTGTTGCCTAATTCTCTTCTTAATATTTTTTCGCTTACTTCAATTACCATTATACCAACCTGGTTTTTTACATCCGTTATGGCAGCCATTTTTTGTGCTTCAATGGCAGCCTGTGTTTCGGCAATGATTTTTCCGGCGGCTACTTTAGCCTGTTCTTTGGCTTCATTAATAATCTTGTCTTTGGTTTCCCTGGCTTCTTTTAGCAACTGCGCTCTTTCTTCACGGGCAGTTGCCAGCAAAGCCAGATTTTCATTTTTCAGCTGTGCCATTTCCGCTCTCACCCTTTCTGCGGATGTAAGAGAATCTGTAATGCCCTGCTCGCGGTCACGCAAACCTTTAATGATTGCAGGCCAGGCCTTTTTCTTCAAAATAAAAAATACGATCAGGAACGCAAGGAGCGTCCAGATCAACAAACCAAATTCGGGAGTAAGAAGTTTCATATTCTAATTTGAAAATTTGTAATTCAATTTTTGTAAAACCCGGATCATTTGAAAACTAATACCGCTTTCTGCTACCTTATCATCGGATTTTCAAAGTAACTGCATCCTCCGCCCTGTGCTTTGGATGCAGTTTGTTTTTTTTGACAAGGTATTTTACAACACCATTGCCAGGAAGCCTACGATGATCGCAAACAGGGCAGCACCTTCTACAAGAGCTGCGGTCAGGATCATGTTGGCACGAATGTCGTTTGATGCCTCAGGTTGACGGGCAATAGCTTCTACAGCACCTTTACCGATGAGGCCAATACCGATTCCCGCACCGATGGCAGCCAGACCTGCCCCAATAGCGCCACCTGCATTAGCAAGGCCATTAGAAGCTGCTTCCGTAGCCTGTAGTAAGAACAAACTCATTAAATCCATGATACTTGGTTTTATAATTAAAAAAACTATCCTAAACTATAACCGGCTCATGATGGCCGTCTACATCATCATGTTCGCCTTCAAATGCCTGGCCAATGAAAACAGCTGTCAGCATTGTGAAAATAAATGCCTGTATAAATGCCACCAACACTTCAATAAAATAAATAAAGACAGTGAAGCCAACAGCCAGCGGTGAGGCGCCCCATCCTGCAAAAACACTTAATTGCCCGAATATAAAAATTAAAGAGATCAGGCATATAATGATAATATGTCCTGCTACCATGTTAGCAAAAAGACGAATGATCAATGCGAATGGCTTAATGAATACACTCAAAAATTCAACAGGAACCAGGATCAGCTTAACGCCAAAAGGAACACCGGGCGGATTAAAGATGTGGCCCCAATAGTGTTTATTTGAACTGGCCAGGATTACTACGAAAGAGATAACACCCAACACAGCGGTAAAAGCGATATTACCTGTTACATTAGCTGTACCCGGTATAAGTCCAAAAATATTGTTGATCAGAATAAAGAAGAAAACAGTAAGCAGGTAGGGCAGGTATTTTTCATGCTTATGGCCCAGGTTGGGCTTGGCCACTTCATCACGAACAAAGGTAATGACCGGTTCAAGCAAACTCTGTGAACCCCTGGGTGCAGATGTAACGCCAACTCCCGATTCATATCTTCTTGCGATGCGAAGCATAATCCAGGTAAACAAGATAAGAGCAATCAGCATCTGCACCACATTGCGGGTAAGTGAAAGGTCATAGATTTTAACAGAAGGGTCAAATTCTCCTTGTGCATTAACCGCAACAATATCCCCGGCATAAAATGCTTTGGGATCCATTTTCCACTCAGCAATATTATGCTCTGTTAGCAACGCATATCCATCATGTATTTTATGCCCGTGTTCAAATTTAGAAGACATAAAGGTGGTGAAACCCCGCTGGGCGGAGTAAAGAATTACCGGTAATGGAATAGTAACCGGGTGGTCGCCAATATCCAGGAAATGGAATTCATGAGCATTTAAAATATGCCCGAAAATGACTTCGGAGGCTTTAAAACCCTTTTTCTTTTCTTCTGGATGCCCTTCCTGATGTTTCGCCAGGTTTTCCCCTTCTTTATCTTCCTTATGCTGAGCCAGACCAACGGTTGAACTCAACAAAAAAAATAAGCTGAAAACCGCTACTGACAAGCATTTTATCCGTTTTAAAAACATACCTCTCTTCAAATTTGCCGCAAAGATAAGGAGGCAGGGGATGAAAATCCTGATTGCCCTGAAGGAATTTGATTAAAAAGTGAGGGTTCCTGCCTTTCTCAATTCTTTTTTAATGTATTGACCCTGTTACTTCAAGCCCGGGCGACTTAACTTCAAATCTTTACGGGGTGTTTTTCAAACTGCATCTCGTGTAACCGGGAATAAAAACCACCAGCCCGCAACAGTTCTTCATGATTGCCCATTTCAATTATTTCCCCCTTATCCAGTACAATGATCTTGGCAGCTTTTCGTATAGTAGAAAGCCGGTGGGCTATAACAATAGAAGTTCTTCCCCTTATTAATTTATCAATGGCATGCTGTATCAATTGCTCACTTTCCGTGTCAACTGAGGAGGTAGCTTCATCAAGAATAAGTATAGAAGGATTGTAAAGTAATGCCCGGATAAAAGACAATAATTGCCTCTGACCCATTGAAAGTGTGGCCCCCCGTTCCATTACATTGTAATCGTATCCCCCGGGTAACCGCATAATAAAATCATGCATTTCGATCAATTTTGCAGCTTCAATCACTTTTTCCCTGGCAATATCTGTATTTCTCAGGGTGATATTATCCATAACCGATCCTGAAAATAAAAACACATCCTGTAAAACCACGCCTATATTTTTTCTCAAAAAATCAGGATCATACTTTTCAATATTTATTTTATCAATCCTTATAGCCCCTTTTTGTATATGATATAACCGGTTTAATAAACTAATTATAGTGGTTTTGCCGCTGCCGGTATGGCCCACTATGGCAACCGTTTCACCCGGGTTTATTGAAAAGCTGATATCCTTCAACACATAATTTTCCTGGTTATAAGCAAATGAGACCTGGTCAAATTCAACAGCGCCATTTATTTTCTCCGGTGACAATGAATATCCACCGGGAGGAGCTTTTGGAGTATCGTTGTTATCCAGCACCTTGAAAACCCGTTCACTGGCCACCACACCCATCTGTAACACATTGAATTTATCAGCAAGAACACGCAGAGGCCGGAAAAGAAGGTTGAGGCAAAGAATAAATGAAATTACCGTTCCCTGCTGGCTCACTTTTAAAGCCAGTGCATCTTTTGCTGTCCACCAGACAACAAGGCCAATTGACAAAGCCAGTACAATTTCTACTATAGGGAAAAACACGGAATAGGCGAAAATGGCTTTTATGTTGGCATTCCGGTGTTGCTTGTTTATTATTTTGAACTTTTCAAATTCTCTTTCTTCAGATGCAAATGCCTGCACAACCTGCATTCCGGTTAGGTGCTCCTGAACAAAAGCGTTCAGACTTGCTACAGCATTTCTTACTTTAAAAAACGAACGGTTAATACTTTCTTTAAAATACCAGGTGGCGATAAGGATAATAGGAAAAGGGATCAATGCGATAAATGTAAGTTGCCAGTCAACCCAAAACATATATGTTAAAACACAAACAATGGAAAGCAGGTCAGCAATGATAGGAACAAGTCCATCAGCAAAAATGTCATTGATAGATTCAATATCATTAATGGTTCTGGTAGTTAATGTACCAATAGGTGTTTTATCAAACTGGGAGAGATTTAATCCCAATACTTTTTTATATACGGCAATCCTCATGTCCTTAACCACCGTTTGCCCAAGCCAGGCCGTAGTAAAAGAAAACAGGAATCGCATAGCTGTTTCCACTAATATCAACCCGATTTGGATCAGGGTAATGTAAACCACCATATCGGCAAGTGATTGTACAATGTACTTATTGACCGTTATCTGAATTAATAATGGCCGCACCGGCGTAATAAATGCTAATAAAATTGCAAGAACCACAGACAGGTAGAACTTCTTTTTATAAGGAGCCGCATACCCGAAAACACGGCGCAGAATGGCAAAATCAAATCTTTTGGGAGAGGTTTCAGACAACTTTGAATGATTAAACAAACGGCAAATTTAGGAAGAAACTGAAGAGCTGTTATTTTTTCATAGCTGTTCATCTTCCGCGTCACCCATTGCTTTGCGGTACGCTTTTATAAAAATGGCCCCCAGGTTTTTGTAGGGAGGTATATAATCTTCAAACCCTTCGGCGGTTGTTTTTGATTTAAATTCTTTCCAGAACGGGATCCAATCTATTCCACTACCATTTCTTAATTTTTCAGTTAATAACTGAAAGAAAGGGCGGTTAATGGCGGTTTTACCAATTTGTTTGGATGCTATGATGTGGGCATCTGTTGATTTATGCAAAATAGAATCAATTAAATGAAACCCTCCGCATGAACCCATAAATACAATGCGGGAGGAAGGCGCCATATACTGAATAGTAGAATTGGCAAAATAACTATGACCGCGATGAATAGTAACAGTAGGGTGAAGGTTATTTTTTACAAGAAAATCTGCAAGGGCTTTTTGGGCCTGGTCATCTTCGCCAGTTTCCTCAGGTAAAGGCTTGTTTGCATAAATAATCACCGGAGTACCTTTTGTAGATTTAATAACAATCCATTGGGGATTATTGCGATCAATAACCCAGTTGCCACCGCCAAACATATTTTGAAATCCAATAAAAATGCTCTGGCCATCTTTATCGCCATAAAAGAAAACCTGTGCTATTACCTCCCCCTTCTCGTTGGCCAAAGAAGAAAGCGGGACATTATAAACAGGAGGAATTCCTAATTCTTTAGTGAGGTCTATATTTTTGGTTGTGTCTGCAGATAAAAAAAGATTATTCAGGATATTATAAATTACAATGCCCTTGGGATTATTTTGGTTAACATTTCTCTCGTAATTTTCCTTTACCAGGTCCAATACTTCAACGGCAAGCTTCTTATTTGTTTCAATGATGCTGGCATAAGAGTCTGCAACATCTACACCATCTTCCAGGCCTTCTGTTTTTTCCAGGTTGCCTACAAATGCTTTCATGAGGTTAGTGGCATCATCGTGACTGGCAAATGTGGAAAGAAAATTTCCCAGCGTGTTATAGGCTGCAGCCTGGCTGATAAACTTTCGGTAATGATCAAACCGTAAACTGAGTAAAAGAGAATCTCCCCGGTTACCAATTTTTTTCATCATTAAAGGATATACACCGTTTGTATAGCTGGATGTATAAATAAGCCCGTCAGTCAAAACTGCGAGGTAATAAAGTTCCTGTGCATTAAGAGGCTGTATACATCTGAACCTGACTGCATCGGTTTCATTATGCAGCCCATTAATTGTTGTAACAAAAACATCCTTTGCTTTTTTCTCCAGCTTTGCTGTTAATTCCTTAAAAGCAATTGCCGTGTCTTTATTAATAGCCCTTTCTTTATATTCAAGCTGCGTTCTTACCAGCAGGCGGTAATATTGGACCGAATCTTTTTCTGCGGCGTCAATTTCCTCAAATGTCATTTTACCTCTCACTATATTATCGAGGAAAGGAAAATATTGCTGACCACTCTTGCTTCTTGACATTCTGACCACTGCTTGTATAAATTCATCATCAATGATATTCCGGATAATCACTCCCAGTTTGTTGCTTGCCTGGGCATAATTGTACAATTGAGTAGGGTACCTACGGGCCACCACTTTTATAAGGCTGTCGGCGAAAGGAACATCAGGATTGTCTTTTAATGTTATAAATGTTTCAACCGGCCTAAGCTGGCAATATTTTAATACCATCAGGTCTTTAGCCGCATTATAACCAACATTCCTGTTAAAAATACCCGAGGCAAGAATGGTCGTGCCTACATCAAAAGGAAAATCTCGGAGAACCGTCACAATGCTGTTGCCATTCTTATCCTGCTGAATACTTTCTTCATAAGTACTCACAATTTCAGGAAGATGGAGAATATTGACTTTTTTGCTCCGAAAATTAAGCCGGATATACCTGAGGATATTAGACATGCCGGTAAGGTAATTTACCTTTAAGCGGTGGTCAATTGTGGAGTCAGTTTCTGTTCTTTCCTGGAATCTGTCAACTTCATCTACCAATGCGTTGGTCAGCAGCATATTGATTTCTTCATTGGTAGAAACAACAAATTGCATGTCTGACTTTCCATCGGCAGTTAATAAAAATTTTTGCTCTTTATCAATTGCTTCATGATTTATAAGCCTGCGAAATTCCGGTTTGAAAATTTTGATGCCGTTTGTGTCATCTGCCATTTGTGCCGAAAGGCACAAGGAAAGGAGGTGAAATGCCAGGAAAAACGGGAAGTATTTGGTTATTGTAATCATAAGAGTAGCTGCAAATTTAATAAACCTCCTCTGGTAATCATAAGTTATCGGTTAATCCTGATAAGGACGAGTCAAAAAATTAAAAGTTGTATAGTTCTTCGGTCTTAATTGAGCCTTCAAAATCGTGCCTGAGGTTAACTTTTCATTAAGTCTGTATGAACAACGCACTTCAAATTTCCCTGTACTGCAAATTCCAAGTAGGTTTGCGCAAATTTACTATAGATGAACTCTAATACAAGAAAAGTGTTGATTGCCGATGATGAACCTGATATATTAGAGATTTTAAAATACAATCTTACAGGCGAGGGGTATGAAGTGATAACCGCCAAAAACGGAGACGAGGCCTTGGACAAAGCCCGGCGCAACCTTCCTGACCTTATTGTTCTGGATGTAATGATGCCAAAAAAAACGGGCGTTGAGGTTTGCCAGTTGTTACGGGCTCAGGCCGCGTTTAAGGATACGTTGATCATTTTCCTTACTGCTGTCAATGACGAAAGCTCTGAAATAAGAGGATTAGAGACTGGCGCAGACGATTACATCAGCAAGCCTATAAGCCCAAAAGTTTTTTTAAGCCGGGTAAATGCGCTTTTTCGCCGGTTAAATAAAAAAGAAACCCGGGTACTGGAAATAGAAAACCTGGTAATAGACCCGGAACGCTTCATGATACAGGTTGATAAAAAAGATGTAGTGCTGGCTAAAAAAGAATTTGAATTATTGCTTCTTCTTGCGCAGAAGCCGGGCCGGGTTTTTTTACGCAATGAAATATTGAACCAGGTTTGGGGCAATGATGTAATAGTCGGCGACCGGACTATCGATGTGCATATTCGTAAAATCAGGCAAAAACTAGGAATTGATTGTATCACTACAGTAAAAGGAGTGGGCTATAAGTTTGAGTTATGAGAAAAAGCCCTCAAGCCATAAATACGGGCATGTTGCACGATTGCCTATAACTCCTTTAACTCTAATCCGGGTAACCAGTAACTTGCATCATGTTTTCCATAAAAAACATTTCACCCCGCCAGCTCTCCGCTTTTACAGCTTTTGCACTGGCTGTTCCCATTGGTATATTACTAGGATCCGTTGAAGAAAAATGGACCGTGGGCCTGATCTATTTTGTGGTCGTATTTACGGGCAGCTATTATCTCATTTCCTTTGTATTGGAACGGTTTATTTACCGGAAAATAAAGCTCATCTACAAATTTATTTATCAAACCAAAGCCACAAGGAGAGAAGAAACTTATTATAAATATGTTTTGCCAAAAAAAAGCATCGACGAAGTAAGAGAAGACGTGGAGGCCTGGGCCAGTGAGAAAAAAGAAGAGATCGATTTGCTAAGGACCAATGAGCAGTTCCGTAAAGAATTTTTGCAAAACCTTTCTCACGAATTCAAGACCCCCATTTTTGCAATACAAGGATATGTAGACACCCTATTACAAGGCGCCCTGGAAAATCCCGCGGTGAACAAGCGATTTTTAGAAAAAGCTGCTTCCAACGTAGACCGGCTGATCAACCTGCTGAATGACCTGGATGAAATCTCTAAACTGGAAAGAGGCGAGCTGCATCTTATCAAACAAAATTTTATTATCCAGGATCTCGTAAAGGAATCGTTTGAAAGTATTTCCATTATGGCCGAACAAAAAAACATTCATTGTTCAATAAAAAAAGGATGCGAAACACCACTGGTGGTAAATGGTGATAAAGAAAAAATACGGCAGGTTTTGCTGAACCTTGTTGAAAATTCTATAAAGTATGGTAAACAAAACGGTGCCATTACCGCCAGTATGTATAACACGGATGGGACACACATTCTGGTTGAGATCAGCGATGATGGAATCGGTATTTCTGAAAAATTTATTCCGCGTGTTTTTGAAAGATTTTATCGTACAGATACGGGCCGGAGTCTTGATATTACCGGAAGCGGCCTGGGTCTGGCTATTTGCAAACATATCATTGAAGCGCATGAACAAACTATCCATATTCGCAGCAGGGAAAATGTAGGTACTACGGTTGGATTTACATTAGAAAGAAAGAGAGATTGATAACACGATGGTCACAATTTTATATTGCATTTGACATATAAATGCATAAATCATTATAAATTTTAATAGTCCGCTGGTTTTTTTTAATTTTTTCCTTTCGATGTTCCGTATTTTTAAGTTTCCCTTAAAATAAAAATGCTATATGAAACGCAGACAGTTTATTCAATCATCATCTACAGTGCTCGCCGGAGCTGGTATGGCCGGCCTGTTGTCAACCGATCTACTTTCCTTTAATAAAATTATGGCAGCGAATGATAAGATCAGAATCGGGGCTATAGGGATAAAAGGGATGGGGTGGTCGGACCTTACCAGTGTGCTCAAAGATCCACGGGCCCAATGTATTTCACTATGCGATATTGATAAAAGTGTGTTAGATACAAGGGTTGCAGAGCTGGCTCAAAAAAATATAAAGGTCAGTGCCGAAAAAAATTATAAAAAGCTTCTTGACAATAAGGAAATTGATGCCATCATTATCGGCACCCCTGACCACTGGCATTGTAATATTATGGCCGAAGCATGTGAAGCTGGTAAAGATGTATACGTTGAAAAACCCGCCGGAAACTCAATTGCTGAATGCCAAGTAATGGAAGCCGCACAAAAAAAATACAATCGGGTAGTGCAGGTGGGTCAGTGGCAGCGAAGCAACAAACACTATGCAGATGCCATTTCATTTGTACACTCGGGAAAGCTGGGCAATGTAAGACTGGTTAAGGCATGGGCCTACCAGGGATGGATGAAACCAGTGCCTGTGAAACCTGACACTACACCTCCTGCAGGTGTAGACTATGATATGTGGCTGGGGCCTGCCAAAAAAAGACCTTTTAATGAAAATCGATTTCATTTTAATTTCCGGTGGTTTTGGGATTATGCCGGTGGACTTATGACAGATTGGGGAGTACACATGATCGACTACGCCTTATTAGGAATGAAAGCAAAAACGCCTAAGGTAATTATGGCGGCAGGCGGCAAATTTGCTTATCCTGATGATGCTTCTGAAACACCTGACACCCTGACTACTGTTTTTGAATTTGAAGGTTTCAACCTTCAATGGGAGCATGCCACGGGTATTGATGGTGGCCCTTACGGCAGAAATCATGGGGTTGCTTTTATTGGTAATAACGGAACCCTTGTAGTAGACCGCGGTGGTTGGGAAGTTATACCCGAAAATCAGAAAATGGAAGCTGTTCCTCTTCAAAAGAAATCAGATGATGGGCTCCTGCTTCACACAGCAAACTTTTTAGATGTGATACAATCCCGTAAAATGGCGGATTTAAAAGCCCCCATACAGGCTGGCAGCCATGTAGCTACCGTTTGCCAGATGGGGAATATTGCCTATCGTACAGGTAAAAAAGTATATTGGGATATGGCTAAAAATAAATTCACGGATAATGATGCTAATAAATTTTTAGCGGCAGAGTATCATAATGGATATAAAATGGCAAAAATTTAATTTTGCAATGCCAGACAAAAAAATGCGGAGATGGAGCTCCGCATTTTTATTGAATTAATGGTCTAAACTGGTTGGTAAAATTTTCGGATAATTAATGCAGGCTTTACTTTGATTAAAGATTACAGAAATTGGTTTTTTAAACTTTTTTTGATAGGGATTGTGGTATTTTATTTGCCAACACTTCAATGCTTTTGTTATGCACTCGCCTCTAACAATTTGCAATTCGACAAGTAAGAATATTCTTGGTTATTGAGCGTTTTTAATATAATTTGGCGATTCGCATTCTTGCCAATACTCCACAATTTTTACCAAAATACTTTTTAATTTGTCATAATTATTTGGCTTTACAAAAAACCCTTGAATAGATCTTGAATAAGCATCAATTACATGTTTCTGTTCGGCACTGGTAGAAAAGAAAAGATAAGGGATAGATTTTAATCTCAAATCTTCATTATTGTGGATTTTTTCCCGCAATTCCATCCCATTTAGTTTGGGCATATTTATGTCAGAAAGAACAAGGAAAGGCTCAGTCTCTGTGCTGGTCAAATACTCCAACGCCTGAACGCTGTCCCCAAAGAATATAAGTTCATTTTTATAATTGAGTTCGTTAAAGATTTCAGCCAAAATATCCTGGTCGTCAATGTCGTCTTCAATAATAATAATTGGACCGCTTTTGTTCATCGTGCAAACTTAGGCTTTGTTAGTATATGTACATCAAAAGAAATAGATGGACTTTAAGGTGGCGCACAACAGTTTTTTTACAGGCAGGTTGCTCTCCGGCAATGCCTGGCTTGCCTTCAAATTGACAGTCCAATGAAAAAATTGTAAATCAAATAATCACTAACCGTTGTGACCACCTAATTATTTTAATACTCCTGTTTGCCTACCGATTTTTGTGAATGCAGCTATAGCTTTATCCAAATGTTTTTCCTCGTGTGCTGCACTCAATTGTACCCTTATCCTGGCTTGTCCCTTAGGAACAACGGGAAAAAAGAACCCAATTACATAAATTCCTTCCTCCAATAGTTTAGCAGCAAAATTCTGAGCAAGCACAGCATCGTATAGCATAATGGGTACAATCGGGTGATCTCCTTTTTTGATATCAAACCCTGCTTCCGTCATTTTGCTTCGAAAATAATGTGTGTTGTATTCCAATTTGTCCCTTAATTCTGTTGTTTCTGTCAACATATCCAGCACTGCAATGGATGCACCCACAATAGAAGGAGCCAGTGTATTGCTGAAAAGATATGGTCTTGATTTCTGCCTTAGCATTTCTATCACTTCTCTTTTGCCTGATGTAAATCCACCGGATGCGCCCCCCAATGCCTTACCCAATGTACCCGTGATGATGTCAATCTTTCCCATCACTCCCCGATATTCATGTGTTCCCCTACCTGTTTTTCCTAAAAATCCTGAAGAATGACACTCATCAATCATGATCACGGCATCATAATTTTGCGCCAGTTCTGCAATTTTATCCAGTTGTGCAATAGTGCCATCCATGCTGAAGGAACCGTCTGTTACTATTACACGGCTCCGGCATTCCGCTGCTTCTTTTAGTTTCAACTCCAGGTCCCCCATATTATTATGTTCATAACGGAATCGTTGCGCTTTACACAAACGAACACCATCAATAATGGAAGCATGATTTAAAGCATCAGATATAATTGCGTCCTCTTCGCCAAAAAGTGGTTCAAATACGCCACCATTTGCATCAAAAGCGGCTGCATATAAAATAGTATCCTCGGTGCCTAAGAATTGGGAGATTTTTTGTTCCAGTTCCTTATGAATATCCTGGGTGCCGCAAATAAACCGAACGCTGCTCATACCATATCCATGGGAATCGATTGCCCGGTGAGCTGCCTCAATTACTTTAGGATGTGATGAAAGCCCCAGGTAGTTGTTGGCACAAAAATTTAAAACCGTTTTACCACCCACTTCAATTTCTGCACCCTGCGGTCCCAGTATGATCCTCTCAGTTTTATAGAGGCCGGCAGCTCTTACATCTTCAACTTCCTTTGCTATTCTTTGTGCAAATTTTTGATTCATAGTATAAAATTAAAGGCGCAAACCTACGTAAAGTTTTCAGCCCCCTTTTGATCAATCATCAAAATTGGTTAGGACTTATTCTTATAAAATTAAAACAGAGTAATTCATGCTTTCAAAAGCCAGATAAAAAGGGGAAAATCATTCAAATCATAGATTTCCAGGTTTATCATAGTTAATTCACCTGCTCTTTTCTGCATTTCATTGGCAAAAAATGGCTGTCTGTCAATATTTGCTTGTTTCAATTGGGGAGCATTTTATCTTTGATGTAACATTTGATAACACAACCGCGTCAAATGGCAGAAACCAGGCAACATGCGAAACAAAACAATCATAGGAACATTCTTTCTCTCATTTGTTCTTATTGGGATGTTCCTGCTATTTCAGTCATCCATATCAGCTGAAAATGAAGGAACTGGGAAGGAAATATTGGATCCCACTTGTCAAAAAAAGGAAAAAGACGGAAAAATGATTTGGGAAAATCTGCCAAGCCAGTTTTTCTCTTCCTTTTAAGTGCCATTCCTTTTTATACTACCTGTGTAACATTTCATTATTATTAATCGTATTATTAAAAAATCGGTATTGCACAGTAATTTTGTGCCCCGACTCCGGCTGTTTATGACTGAAAGGGAATATAACGAGTGTGTTAATACTTACGCTGACAATGTGTATCGCTTTATTGTCAAGAATCTACGCCATGAAGAGGATGCCCGTGATGTAGTGCAGACTTCGTTTGAGAAAATGTGGCGAAACCGGGAAGAAGTAGATCCTTTGCGTGCAAAATCGTATTTATTTACAGTGGCTTATCACCAGATGATCGATCATATCCGTAAAGTAAAAAGGATACAATTAAAAGAGGAATTCAGCGAAGGATCAAAAATACAGGACAGGCCGGCCAATAACCTGAAAAAAGTACTGGAACAAGCTTTAGGACGGTTAGGTGAAACGCAGCGGTCGCTGGTTTTATTAAAAGATTATGAAGGATATAGTTATGATGAAATTGGTCAAATAACGGGCTTAAGCGAAAGCCAGGTTAAAGTTTACCTGCACAGGGCCCGGTTGCAATTGAAAGAATATTTGGTAAAAATTGAAAATGTAATATAGGTGCTGCTTCGTTTCCTTCCTTTCAAATGCAGCTAAACATATAAAAATGAAAGTAACCCGCCATAATTACGAAGAGTATTTTGTTTTGTACATGGATAATGAACTTAACAGCGGGGACCGTGAACTCCTGGAACAATTTGTTTCGGATAATCCGGATCTCAGGGAAGAATTGGACTGGCTGTTGCAAAGCCGGTTGATTCCCGACAATCATGTAGTTTTTGAAAATAAGGAGCAGCTAATAAAAATATCTGACACCTGCTCAATCAACACTACGAACTACCTGGAGTGGCTTTTGCTTTATATTGATAATGAATTATCGGCCAGGGAAAAATATTCGGTGGAAAATTTTTTAGACGCTCATCCTGCTATTAAAAAGGAATTGGAAATTTTGCAAAAAACAATTTCAGATGCTGACCAGGAGATCACTTTCGTTAATAAAGAAATTTTATATCGTAAGGCGGAAAAAGTTCATTCATTATCCTTTAACTGGAGAAAGATTGCCGTTGCTGCCTCGCTGCTGGCTGCAATTAGCACTGCGGCTTTTATTATAATTATGAAGTATGATAATCCGGCGGAGATTGCATCGCTTAAAACTCCCTCATTAAAATTAACACAAGATAATCCTGTTGAAAAAAAAGAAATAGAAACGTCTACTGCTGCCGGACTAAAAGAAACTGAAATTAAAAATGATCCTCTAACAGAAAAAATAATTGAAAATATTGACCCGACAACAACCAGGGGAGAAAAAACAATTTTGCCAAAGGAAACAAAACACATTCCTTTAATTTCGCCCAACGAGAATAACAGTTCCGATGAAATTGCAGGTAAAGAACAGAAAAAAACAAATGATTTGCCCAAGCCAAAATATAATCCGAATGTGAATATGAATGGTGAAATAAATAATCCGGTTGCAAAAGTCGATATACCCGGAAAAGGATCCTTAACAATTCCTAAAGAAACTAATAACCTGTCTTCTGTAACTCCCAATAACTCTCAATCGTTAGACTATGTAATAACGGCTGCATCTAAAGAACCTGTTTACCTGACAGAAGATGAAGAGCAGTCAGGCAGAAAAAACAAACTTCGGGGAATTTTCCGGAAGATCACCCGGACGTTTGAAAAAACCACCAACATAAAAGCCACTGACGATGAAGATCGCTTGTTGTTGGGTGGATTGGCCATTAGATTATAAATCACATTTTATTAAATCAGTAAGTATGAAAAGGATTTTTACACTGTGCGTTGCAATATGCACAATAATGACCGGCTTTGCCCAAACAGATACAACCACAAAAGAAGCCCCGGATACAATCAAAATTGGAGGAATGGTGATTATCCGGGAACAGGGCGGTAATTATGATTCAACAAAAAAACGTGAAAAGATATTTAGTATCAATAACAGGAGAAACAACGACAGGCCTGCTAACATCAGTACCAACTGGTGGATTATGGACCTGGGATTTTCGAATTATGTTGACAATACCAATTACCCGGGAGCCATCTCTTCGGGTTTTCTTGCCCCGGGCATTGGAGAAGAAGAATTAAAAGCAAAGGCCGGAAAATCAAGGAATGTTAACATTTGGGTTTTCATGCAACGCATTAATATGATTAAAAGTGTAGTAAATCTGAAGTATGGATTGGGAGTTGAATTAAACAATTACCATTTTAATGATAAGGATATCCGCATTCAAAAAAATCCAACTAAAATTGATAAAGGATTTTCTGATCCTGTCAAGAATAAACTGGCTGCTGATTATCTTACTTTACCTATGATGCTAAATTTTAATTTCACTCCAAATAAGAGGCAAAACTTTGGATTCAGTGCAGGTGTTAGTGCAGGCTGGCTTTACAGTGCCCGCCAAAAAATAAAAAGTGACAAGAAGGTTGAAAAAACAAAAAATGACTTTGATCTTCGCAAGTGGAAATTGTCTTACATAGGTGAAATATCTTTGGGTCCCGTAAAACTATATGGCTCTTATGCATTTAAAAGCATGTTTGAAAAAGGACTGGATTTAACACCCTACAATGTTGGTTTTCGTTTTAGCAATTGGTAATTTTTCAGCATAATTACGAAGTAGATTTTATGATTTGCCAGATCTTATAAATCTTAATCTTTTCTTTGTCTAAAATAATATTTCCCATATTTTCTTTTTTATACACATCCCACTAAAAAATTTCAGCGGAATTTTTCTTTGCATTCTTTTTGCTAATGG
>JBPPMM010000063.1:0-3464 GCA_051306075.1 Chitinophagaceae bacterium | reverse complement strand
ATTGAGTATTCCTTATCATTAAAAGTCACAATTTTATTCTGTCATTTTATACCTTTATAGACCCCAGGTTTATTTTTTTCGTGAGTAAAGATTATGATGTTACCAGCTACAACTAAAAGTATAATTTCATTATTATATAAAAGATTTTGTTTCTTATGCCAGTTCATTTTCATTACCTTGTTTTTTTCCTGTATTCAACCAGAATCAAAGAATACTTTATTTACGCTTCTTTCTCCATCCAAAACAGGTATTCACTTTTCAAACGATTTAACCTATAACGAAGAATTTAACCCCTATACTTTTCGTAACTTTTTTAATGGAGGTGGTGTTGCCATTGGCGATATAAATAATGATGGATTGCAGGATATTTTTTTCTGCTCAAGCCAGCAATCAAATAAGCTTTTTTTGAATAAGGGAGATCTTAAGTTTGCAGACATAACTATAAAATCGGGTGTTGCCTCAGATAGCATATGGTCAACCGGTGTTAGCATGGCTGATGTAAATGGGGATGGATGGATGGACATATATTTATGCAAGTCCGGGGAAATAAAAGGAAAAAACCGCAGCAATTCATTATATATTAATAACGGCTCATCTTCCTCTGGCCAGATAACCTTTTCAGAACAAGCAGAGGAATATGGCCTGGATAATAAAGGCCTGTCTACTCATGCAGCTTTCTTTGACTATGATAATGATGGTGATCTGGACTGTTATTTGCTTACCAACTCCTTTCGCTCAGTAGGTAATTATGATCTGGTTAAAGACCAGCGATCCATACCTGATTCCCTGGGAGGAAACAAGCTTTACCGCAATGACGGCATCCCGGTCACTCTTCCTTCGGGGGAACGGACGGGGGGCTTTACTGATGTGACATCCGCTGCAGGTATTTACAGCAGCATGATTGGCTTTGGATTGGGAGTTACTATTTCAGATATTAATAATGATGGATGGCCGGATATTTATGTATCCAATGATTTTTTTGAAAAAGATTATTTGTATATAAACCAGCGTGATGGAAAATTTAAGGAATTAGCGGAAGAAAGTATCAGGGAGATGAGCATGAACTCCATGGGTGCAGATATTGCTGATATAAATAATGATGGTTTTTCTGAAATATATGTTACCGATATGTTCCCTGAAGAGGAGGGAAGAGTGAAAACAAAAACGTCATTTGAAAATTGGGATAAATATCAATCTGATGTAAGTAACGGATATTACAAACAATTTGTCCGAAATGCTTTGCAACTGAATAATGGAACATCAGGAATTTCTTCGGATATGGAAGATAATAGTGTTTGGTTTAGTGAGATAAGCCGGTATGCAAACGTTTCTGCCACGGATTGGAGTTGGGGAGCCCTGATTACGGATCTTAATAATGATGGTTATAAAGACATTTTTGTAGCCAATGGCATTTTTAAAGACATTACGGATCAGGATTATATTCAGTATACGAATAATGCTTATGCAGATATTCGTGAGCAAATCATCAATAAAGAAAAAAATATTATTACAAATCTTATTGATAAAATTCCCTCGCTTGCTATTTCGAACTATGCGTTTTCGAATAATGGTGATCTGACGTTTACCAATAAAGCCGTGGAATGGGGATTGGGCGATGCTTCTTTTTCCAATGGCTCGGCTTATGGGGACCTGGATAACGATGGCGACCTGGACCTGGTGGTGAACAATGTTAACATGCCTTGTTTTGTGTATCGCAATGAGAGTGTGCAACAACATCCGGAGAATAAGTTTTTAAAAGTAACCTTGCAGGGCGAGGGAAAAAACACATCGGGCATTGGTGCTAAAGTCACGGTTTATTATAACCAAAGGCTGGCTTACCAGGAGCAGATGCCGATGCGTGGTTTTGAGTCAACGGTGGACAACCGTCTGAACTTTGGTTTGGGTAAAACGGAGAAGATAGATTCGGTAGTCGTAATATGGAATGGGGGAAAAAGAAATATTTTAAAAGATGTGCAGCCCAACCAGCAAATAATTGTTAAACAAGCAGAGGCTGTTGCAATTGCCAATGTGCAATCAGCAATTGGCAATACCCTATTTACAGAGAGCCATAGCAACTACGGCCTTGACTTTATACATAAAGAAAACGAGTTTGTAGATTTTGACCGGGACCGGCTCATCTTTCACATGCTGTCCACGGCAGGCCCCCGCATAGCCAGGGGCGATGTGAACGGGGATGGACAGGAGGATATATTTATAGGCGGAGCCAAAGACCAGCCGGGAGCTTTATATATTCAAACAAAAGCAGGCGGTTTTATAAAAAGCAATGAAGCCTTACTGGAAAAAGATGCCGTCAGTGAAGACACGGATGCTTTGTTTTTTGATGCAGATGGGGATGGCGACCAGGATTTGTATGTATGCAGTGGTGGCAATGAATTTTCTCCGAATGCAACGGCTTTAATAGACCGGTTATATATCAATGATGGTAAAGGCCGGTTTAGCAAATCCCCGCAGGTATTGCCTTCCTTTATATTTGAAAGCAGCAGTTGTGTAAGGGCAGCGGATTATGACGGCGACAATGATATGGATCTGTTTGTAGGCGTAAGGCTGACGCCGTTCCGTTATGGTTACCCCGGCAAAGGATATATATTAAACAACAATGGGAAAGGAGTTTTTACCGATGTAACGGAAAAAGTGGCGCCGGAACTTACACTGGTGGGGATGGTGACCGATGCGGCGTGGTTCGATTATGACAAGGACAACCAGGCGGACCTGGTGATAGTGGGGGAATACATGGCGGTAAAAATATTTCACAATGAAAACAAGACCCTCAAAGAAACCACATCAGCAGCAGGATTAAGTAAGACCAATGGCTGGTGGAACCGAATAGCGATAGCGGATATAAATAATGATGGTTACCCCGATATCATTGCCGGCAATCATGGAAAGAACTCCAGGTTCAAAGCCACGGAGTCAAAACCGGTAAGTATGTATGCGGGTGATTTTGCCAGCAATGGTACAGTGCAACAAATAGTAACCTGCTATAACGGAGACAGCTCCTATCCGATGCTATTACGCCATGACCTGGTATCGGTACTTCCTTACCTGAAGAAAAAATATTTGCGATACGAGAATTATAAGGAGCAAACGATAGGCGATATATTCACCCCGGAGCAGTTAAAGCAGGCCGTACAGGCAGATGCCTATACGATGGAAAGCAGTGTGTTCATCAACAATAAGAACGGAACATTTACTTCTAAGGCATTACCCACCGAAGCGCAGTTATCGCCCATGTATGGCATAGCGGCTGAAGATTTTGACAAAGATGGAAACATAGATATCCTGATGGGAGGCAACTTCTACCAGTCAAAACCCGAAACCGGAATTTATGATGCCAGTTACGGAACATTGCTCAAAGGTGATGGTAAAGGAGGTTTCAGCGCCCTGACCGCCCGGCAAAGCGGTATCAATATCAGGGGTGCTGTTAGAGATATTGTGGTTATAAA
>JBPPMM010000029.1:0-12048 GCA_051306075.1 Chitinophagaceae bacterium | reverse complement strand
TGCTGAACTCTTCAGGAAAAATACTTGAAATCGGTCCGTTGGACAAACCTCAGTTCGATCCTAAGTCGCCTTCCTATTATTCGGTTGATGTTTTTACAAGAGATCAGTTAGTTGATAATTACAGAAAGGATCCCACAGTCAATATTGAAAATATCGTCGAACCAACGTATGTAATAGCCGACAACGATTATTCCGCAATAAACGAAAAGTTCAATTGTATTTTTTCCAGCCATAATATTGAGCACATGCCCTGCCTGGTGACCTTTTTAAATAATCTGGGTAGTGTACTTAGCGATGATGGCCATGTTTATTTAGCCATACCGGACAAAAGATTTTGCTTTGACCATTTCAAAAAGGAAACGGATATATATGATGTATTGCAGTTACATTATGAAAAAAATAATCGTCCGGGATTTTCAGATGTTTTAAAAATGGCAACCCAAATAACACATAATAACCCGATAGATCACTGGAACCTTATTCATGGCGAGATTGACCGGGATGTGGCTTTGGAAAAAAATTACATGAGTGTCCTGGATCAATATCAAACAGGAACATACATAGATGCTCACGTATATTGTTTTACTCCTGAAAATTTTGTGGAAATAATTACAACACTAAATAAACTAAAATTGATCGATTTAAAAGTTGAAAAGATTTATCATACACTTTATGGATCACTGGAATTTTATGTGATTCTGAAAAAGAGTTAGTCTTCCGGTAGCCAATGATCCGGGATATTTTTAATGAAATCGGAAAATGGGATTCAGTTGACAATTAGCCCGGAACAACAAATATTTCAACGAAAAAACAATTCGATTTTTTAAAATCAAAAAAAACGCAAACAAGTTTAAATAATTTTTTAAGTTTTGATGAAACATAATTCAAAAATAGTAGTGTTGTACCATGTTTTTTACGAAGATACTTTTGAAAAAGTGTGCAGGGAACTTGAGCCGCTTCTTGTTTTGGAAACCACGTTTCTCTTTAATATTTGCATCGAGACGCCGGATAAAAAATTAATTTCTGCTGCATTAAGAAATCAATTTCCTGCATGTTACATTATTTACACATCAAACAAGGGAAAGGATATTGGAGCTAAACTTGCATTGCTACAGCTTTTTATAGAATTGAGAATAGAAGCAGACTATCTTCTGTTTCTTCATGATAAAAAAAGTTTGCAGGCATTGAAAAGTAATACCTGGAAAAGAGAACTGCTGAAAATTATTTCTCCTGATAATATTAAAAAAGCAATTGGGATTTTTGTAGAAAATGACGATTGCGGAATAATAGCTCCCCGGGAGTACAAAAATGATGAACCATTTGAGGAAGGTCATTTTTTGGGAAGTAATGGAAAAATATTGTCCAACCTGGTATTAAATTATGAAATAAAACCATCATCCTTTGCTTTTGTGGCAGGTACTATGTTTTGGGCGAAAGTAAAACCGGTACAGGATTTTTTTATGCAGCATAATCCTTTAGAGATAAGGAAAGAACTGGAAGATGGCAATGTGCTTGATAATTTTACGGGTACCATTACTCATTCATGGGAAAGGATTTTAAGTTGGATGATTACCAGTAAGGGATATTCAATAAGAGGGATATAATCAATGAGTATGACAGAAAAACTATATTATACTATCAGGCCTTCCTTCATATTAGATCAGAATATGGATTGTTCCGATTTTGGGCATTATAAATTCAATATAATTTTTGCTAGTGAAGTTGAATTTACACCCCATTTATATACCACCTTGAATAGGTTAAAAAACCAATATATCATTAGTATTTGTTCCTCACTTTTACGAGAAAGGAGAAGTCTGCAGCAAATTCTTCCCAAAGTCTATTTGTTGTTATCGCTTAATAGATCTTTAATTGGGCGAAAGGTATTACCCGTTTTCCTGGAGACGCAAAATCACAACTCACCTGCGAATCTTGAAACACTTCAGAAATACTTAGATCAACAGGGGTTGAAGGATATAAAATTGCCCATTTTTGATTTGTCAGTCAATGAAATTCAAACTAAAGAGAATTGTTCCTTTTCAGTATTAAAAGAAGATCGGGCTGACTTTCAAAATCTCTATTCGGCTGACCGTAAATATTCAACTATAAGAATTATTGCTTCCGGAAATGAAAATATAGATTTCCCTTTGATAAAGAAGGTAGAGGAGCAGTTTATTACTTATGAAAGAAATGTTGGACCAGGTAAAGATATTCTTCCATGCTATACTGACCAGGAAGAATTAGAGCGGGAAGTTGAATTATGGAAAGAAAGAACTTTGCTTTATAAGGATTTTCTATCTCTAAGTAAAAGTGTTCAGGAAAAAGAATATTATGATCTTAATAAGTGGTATCTCAGGGAATATGAAATTCTCCCGCTCTGGTATAAGCAATTCGGCCACATCATAAAAGTAATTATGGGCAAGCGTAGTTTCCGCTCATTATTCAGCGACAAAGTTAAAAAATATAAGGAGTGAACTACTGGTTGCTTACTACGGAGTATCCTCCATTTTTTGGAGGCGGCATTGGCACTTACTGCGCCATTACGGCGAAAATGTTTTCTGAAAAAGGACATGCTGTTACCGTATTTATAAGTGATGCTTCAGTTAGTGATATCCATATACAAATGATAGAAGGTATACGCCTGGTACGTTTCAACACGTCCCGGACCAACTCCTCTTCATTCCTGGGCCATGTAACAAATATTAGTTATGAGTTCGCCCATATCGTCAGGCATTTTATTGAAAAGGAGGGACAGCCGGATCTTATTGAAGCGCAGGAATACCAGGGTATTGCCTATTACCTTTTACAATTTAAATTCCTTTTATACGATTGGTGCAGGGATGTGCCGGTGCTGATCACTATGCATTCACCTTCTTCACTGTACATGGAATACAATCATGTACCTATGCATCGATATCCAAATTTCTGGATTTGCGAAATGGAATATTTCTGCTTGCAGGCAGCCAGTTATATTATTTCTCCCAGTAAGTATATGCTTAAAGAGCTGGAAAGAAAATTTGTTTTAACTAATAAAAATGTGGCAGTGATTCCCAATCCATTTGATGGGAGCCTGAATAATATAAAAGCACTGCCGGAAAGCGATACAAAGACAAACGAAATTATTTTTTATGGAAAATTGACTGTGCAAAAAGGCGTCTTCAGGTTGTTGAAATATTTTAAAGAATTGTGGGACGGAGAATTTACCAGGCCATTGATTTTAATAGGAGGTCAGGATATTGTTTACCACCCTGAAGGAATTACGATGGGCGACCTGATCAGGAAGAAATATAAAAATTATATAGAACGGGGACTCCTGAAAATGGAAGACAGAATAAAACCTTCCGAAATGGGCTCACGATTATCCCGTGCGGAAGTTGTTATAATACCAAGCGATAACGACAATCTGCCTTATGTTGTTTTTGAAATGATGGCATTGGGCAGAATAATTTTGGTGTCGAAACAAGGAGGACAATCAGAAATAGTGGAGAATGGCATTGACGGATTTGTGTTTGATCATAACATTCCGGAATCTTTTTTCAACCAACTGGATCATATTCTTAAATTGAATGAGACGCAACGGAAAAGCATTTCTTTACAGGCGATAAAAAAAGTGGAAGATCAATATAGCATAGGGATTGTGTATGAAAAAAAATTAAAACTGATTGAAAATCTTTTAAAGAATAATAATGAAAAGCCATCCATTTTTCCATTTATACGAAGCAATGCCACCACAATCAAAAATCCGGAACCTGCATCATATACAAAGGGGAAACTTTCCATTGTAGTACCCTATTACAATATGGGATCATACATTGATGAAACCATTCAATCCCTGCTTCAATGTAATTATACAGATAAGGAAATACTCATTATAAACGATGGGAGTACTGACAAGCCCAGCCTTCAAAAGCTTGATGAATATCGCAGCAAAGACAATATAAAAGTTATAGATATCAAAAATGGGGGTTTAGCAAAAGCAAGAAACCTGGGAGCGGAAAATGCAGATGGGGAATTTCTTGCATTTTTAGATGCTGACGACACTGTTCAGGTTAATTATTATACAAGGGCCATTGACATATTCAGGCAATACAAGAATGTTCAATTTGCAGGTTCCTGGGTAAAATATTTTGGTAACTCAGATAATGTCTGGCCGGCTTTTATGCCTGAAGCCCCGTTGATATTGAATCACAATACGATCAATTCAAGCAGCCTGGTGTATAAACGTGAGGCATTTCTGAAAGCGGGGAAAAATGATCCCACTATGTTATTCCAGGGTTATGAAGATTATGAAAGTGTGATCGCTATGTTAGCTGAAGGGTTTGGCGGCATTGTAATTCCTGAAACTTTGTTTAACTACAGGGTAAGGTCAGGGTCTATGTACAGGACTATCTCCAGGTCAAAAAAATTAAGTTTATACCAACATATCTGTGAAAAACACAAAATGTTTTATGCTAGTTTTGCAACCGAATTATTTAACCTGCTTAATGCTAATGGACCAGGCATCTTGCTGGATAACCCATCATTAGACCACCACCTTGCTGACAACCTGCCATTCAATGGAAAATTATCAGTAAAGTTTATTGCATTGATGAAACGAAACCGTTTTGTGAAAAGAGTTGCTTACAGGGCCTATAAGTTGTTAAAAAAGTAAAGATGATGCTAATCAGAATTGTGAAAGACTGGATCCTGCGTTCAAATAAACTCGAACGGTTGTGGCTGATGGCGAAGATTGAATTCAAGCTCAGGTATTACGAAAACAGACTGGGATTATTATGGGCCCTGATAAAGCCTGTTTCAGATATTATTATCTACTATGTGGCATTTGAATTGATCATGAAACAAGGAATTCCCAACTTTATTTCTTTCCTGTTTATCGGTTTGATCATGTGGAATTTTTTTGTTGAATCAACTACCGGCACCGTTCAAATACTGAATACAAAAAAGTATTTGTATGAATATACAAATATGAATAAGCTTGAAATTTATCTTTCGCATATTTTAAGCAATTGCATCGGTTTCTTTTTTAACCTGTTAATGTTTACCCTTTTCTTTCATTTTTTTGAAAAGAATACGACTGGTTATACGCTGCATGCATTGTATTTTATCCCTGTTTTTCTGAACCTGCTTGTGATAGCACTTGCATTTTCATTGATACTTTCTAATATCTACATTATTGCAAATGATATTACACAGATATGGATGGTGGTGACGAGTATCGGGTTTTGGTTGTCACCCATATTGTTTAAGCTGGAAGTTTTTCGCAATGCTTTGCCGGGCCTGGATTACATTAATCCCATTGCGGGGATTATTATCAATGCAAGAAATGTATTGCTTTACCACACCGAGCCGGATTGGGGTCTGTTTGTTTTTGACTGGGTCTATGCCATTATATTATTGTTGATTGGATTATTATTATTAAACAAGCTGGGTTCTAAAGCGGCCGAAAAGTTATAAGCATCATGGAAAATAATGAATACGCCATCGTGGCAAAAAATATAAGTAAAACGTTTCATATTACAGAAGACAGCCATAATACTGTAAAGCAACGCTTATTTAATTTATTCAATTCTCCCAAAAAGAAAAGAATCGAAGTGCTGAAAACCGTATCGCTGGAAATAAAAAAGGGGGAATGTATCGGGCTGCTGGGAAGAAATGGCTGTGGTAAATCAACGCTGGTGAAATTGCTTTCCGGTGTATATCCTATCGATACCGGTTATATAAAGATCAATGGCTCTACTATGCTGATGAATTTGGGCGTGGGCATGAGCCATGCATTGACAGCGAGGGAAAATATTTATATATCTGCTTCTGTTTTGGGGTTAAGGATAAAAGAAGTGGATGCTATTTTTGACGAGATTATAGAGTTTGCTGAATTAAAGGAATTTGTAGACACCAAGATCAAATACTTTTCGTCGGGTATGGTGGCCAGGCTTGGTTTTTCAATTGCTGTAAATGCCGGTGCGGATATTATGTTCCTTGATGAAATTTTTGCAGTAGGTGATTTGAAATTCCAGGAAAAAGCCATCAAAGTTTTTGAAAGCTCCTGGATACAGGGAAAAACAGTCATCCTGGTTAGTCATAGTATGGATGTAATCCAGAAATATTGCAACCGGGCTGTTTTTATGAAGAACGGAGAAATAAAATTTATAGGTGAAACGCAGAAGGCAATTGAAATGTATACGGAAGACAACCATTAACCTGTGGAGGAAGATGAATTATTGTTAACAGAAAGTAAAAAGATAACAAAAAAACTAAATAACATAACACCGATACTACGGTCAAAATAGTTTTCTGTTATCATGGCAAGGGAAAAAGTGATAAGAATAAGCAGGCCAAGTATATCGCGGGTTCTGATAAAATGTATAAGCGGGAGGATAATCCAACCGGTTAGAAATAAAAATAATCCTGCAACGCCCATGCTGTAGAGGATGTCAAGGTAATTGTTGTGTACATTTTTTTGTGTTGCGATGGCAAAATGAAATTGTTTCTGTTTATACTCGTTAAACAATTCATCTTTTTTGTCGCCCAGGCCAACACCCGACAGGGGATGCTCTTTGAATAACTGCCAGCCACATTGCCATGCAGCCAGGCGGAAATTTGCCCCATTCCATTGATCGGGGGTAAGTGTATCTGCGTAATGGCTTTCTTTGGCCTGACTTTGGAAGTTAAATTGCGTAAAGGCAAGTTCTTTGAACCGATTGATCGTTTTGGGAAAAATTTTATAAATAAGAAGCCCGGCAACTAACAGTGCCATCAGCGCAACGGCTCCTTGACCGTATTTTTTCTTTTTTAATATTTGGAAAAAAATGAAGATGATCGCGGTGCTGTATAAGATCAGCATCATATTTCGACTGGCAAGCAGGTAGCTGATGACAAAAAGAAAAACGATGCATAGGATGAGTAATATTTGATAGTTTTTGGTTAAAGGAACTTTTAACAGGTGCCATGCAAAAATGTAAATAGCAATGTTGACAAGGAGCGAAGTATAAATAGATTGCTGACCAATGAGGTAAGAGAGGGCGTCATTGTAAAGCCAGGCCACATTATTTTTTTGTAAATATTGGGAAATGGCATACAGCAGGCTGGCTAAGCAGGAAATGGTTACAACGAATGCACTTGCAAGCAGGATTTGATCACGGGTTTTTTTTGGCATTTGTATCAATCCAATGCTAAGAGGAAACAAAACCAGAGGAAGACGAAGTTGGAGGAAACGAAGGCCGGCAGAATGATTGTCAGATATGAAATAACTGGCAACCATTGCCAAAGCAAATGCCAGCATGAACCATAAAAACTTTCGTTTTTTAATAAGAAAATTTTTTTCCTCTAATGAATTACCTGCTAATACAAAAATAACCAGCAGGCCCATGACGATTACTTTTAAGGCAACAAAAAAAGGAAGAAAAAATGAAGTAATAAATAATAAGTATAATCCGGGAATCAGAAACCTTCTTCTTTTCATTAAAAATTATTGTTTGATTTTTATTTTGTAAAGGTAGTTTTTGAAGGCTGGCCCGGTAACAAAAATATTTTTAGCATCAATAAATTTAATAACCTTTTCTTATGGAGTTATTATCAGTTGTAATTATATCTAATAACGAAGAACACACCATCGGGAGGTGTATAGATTCGGTAAAAGAAGTTGCCGATGAAATTGTAGTGCTCGACTCTTTTTCTTCTGACAAAACGGTTCAGATTGCAGAAGAAAAAGGAGCCTATGTATACAGGCAGCATTTCGCAGGGTATATTGCTCAAAAAAACAAAGCACTGGAATTTGCTGAGCATGATTATGTACTCTGTCTCGATGCGGATGAGGCTTTGGATGAGGAATTAAAAGCGTCGATACTCAGAGCAAAAAAAGGATTTGTTTTTAAGGCGTATAAAATGAATCGCTGTGCTAACTATTGCGGTAAATTTATTCGCCATGGCAGTTGGTACCCGGAATCGAAGGTCAGGCTATTTGACAGGCGTTCACTTCAGTGGGGTGGATTCGACCCACATGATAAAGTTATTGTTCCGTCTACTATCGCTGTCTTCCCCTTAAAAGGAGACCTGTTGCATTACATCTGTGACAGCGTGGAAAATCACAAAAAAAGGAATGATAACTTTAGTTCAATAGCTGCCAGGTCGCTTTATAAAGCCGGGAGAAAAACAAGTTGGTTGAAAATGGCAGGAAGTCCTGCCTGGTCGTTTATACATGCTTATATAATACGTGCGGGTTTTTTAAACGGGTACCATGGCCTTATGATTGCTTATCACCAGGCCCGGTATCATTTTTTAAAATATGCCAAGCTATATAAATTACAGAATAATAAAGTGAATGAATTTCCTTTGCCACATAAATTAAATGTTCAGACCTCCGCAAACACTGAGCGTTTGTCCCGTGATATAAGAGCTCATGTCTGAGGCAAGGAATAAAGTTGTATTAGCAATATCTTCCGCAGTGGCAAAACGTCCCAGGGGAATGCCTGCTTTATATTTGTCCCCGGCCTCACCTTCTTTCAGGTAGCTGGTCATATCCGTCTCTACAAAACCCGGTGCAATAGCGTTGCAACGGATATTACGGCTGCCCAACTCTTTAGCAACACTTTTGGTAAATCCTATAATGCCTGCCTTACTTGCCGCATAGCTACTTTGCCCGGCATTTCCCATTTCCCCGATAATAGAACTCATATTAATAATGGCGCCATTTCTTGCTTTCATCATGGGTTTTATTACCTGCTTGGTCATATAAAAAACACTGTTCAAATTTATTTTCATTACCTCATCCCATTGTTCAGGTCCCATTCTTAAGAGCAGGTTGTCTTTTGAAATGCCGGCATTGTTTACACAGATATCTACTTTTCCGAACTCCTTCAGTACATCATTTACAAATGCTTCACATTGTGCAAATTCACCGGCATTGCTTTTATAACCTTTTGCCTTTACTCCAATGGATTTTAGTTTTTCTTCAAGTGCAGATGCTTTTTCAGCACTGCTGTCACTTACATAAGTAAAAGCAATATCAGCTCCATGTTCTGCAAATTTTAATGCAATTGCTTCACCAATGCCCCGGGCAGCACCTGTAACTATGGCTACTTTGTTCGATAATAATTTATTCATACAAATGATGATTTAAAAATAAAATGCTATTTGGACGAAGTATTTATATTGTCATGTTCATCTAAGAATATCCATGAATCAATGGCACATGGTAAAGTTAAAAGCAATCATATAGAAATCATGGTTAGTATTAAAATAGGCAATGGGATTCTTAAAAATGAAACCTGGAAAATCATCAGGCCAGAAAATTTAATATTTCTGTAATAAATGTCCTTTCATTGCTTAACCTGGGCACCTTATGCTGCCCGCCCAGTTTGCCTTTACTTTGCAACCAAAGATTGAAAGTTCCTTTTTTCAATGAATGCAATACCGGGAAACCCAGCGCAATATCGCGATGCCTTTTAGCTTCATAGTCACTATTAATATTTTTCAATGCAGCATCGAGTTCCTCTGTAAATTCCTGTACACTGGACGGTTCTTTATCAAACTCAATTAACCATTCATGGGCCCCGTTTGAAGAATCAGAAAAGTAAATTGGAGCGGCAGTATAATCATTTACAACCGCATTTGTTTTTTCACAGGCAATGGCAATGGCTTTATCTGAATTGTCAACGATCACTTCTTCACCAAATGCATTAATATAATGTTTCAATCGTCCTGTTACTTTAACCTTAAATGGTTTAATGGAAGTAAACTGAATGGTATCTCCAACAAGGTATCTCCACAAACCTCCGTTTGTGCTGATGATGAGCGCATAATTTTTTCCGGTCTCTACATCCTGCAGGCTTATTGTCTGCGGATGTTTTTTTCCATATTCACTAACTGGCATGAATTCCATAAAAATACCATGATCTGTAAACAGCAACATGCCATCATCACCCGGGTTTTCCTGTGCGGCAAAAAATCCTTCACTGGCATTATACATTTCCAGATAGTTGATTTGTTTACCAATCAACTTTTGAAATTGTTCCTGGTATGGAATGAAGGATACTCCACCATGCATATATAATTCCAATGATGGCCATACTTCTATCATTGTTTTCTTGCCGGTAATTTCCAAAATGCGTTTGAATAAAACTAAAGTCCAGGTAGGCACACCAGATATAGAAGTTACATTTTCTTTAATAGTACTATTGGCCAGCTTTTCAATTTTGTTTTCCCATTCATCCATTAAAGCAATACTGAGATCGGGTGTCCGGAGCCAGTGTCCCCAAAAGGGAGTGTTTTGAAGCAATACAGCGCTCAGGTCTCCGTATTGCGCTTCTGTGTTCATCGGGTTTATATTGTGGCTTCCTCCCAATACCAATCCCTTTCCTGTTAATAATGCGGAATCAGGGTTGTAATTATAATAAAGGGTCAATACATCTTTTGCCGCTTTAAAATGACATTCTTCCAGGCTTTCCTCGCTGATAGGGATGAATTTGCTTTTATCGCTTGTGGTGCCGCTGCTTTTTGCAAACCAGTAAATAGGCGTATTCCATAAAATATTCTGCTCACCTTGCATGATACGCTCAATATATGGTTTCAGGTCTTCGTATTCATGTACGGGCACTGCCTGCTTAAAAGTTTTTACATTGAATAGCTCATGAAAATTATACCGTCTTCCAAACTCGGTATATTGAGCCGATGTAACCAAATCCTGTAATACTTCCCGTTGTGCATCCAGCGGGTTATTTTTCCACGCTTCTATGCGCCAGAAACGCATACGGGCAAGCGATGATATGGCAGGACTTAAAAGGCTCATTGATGCCGGCAAGATAAAAAAGAAATTACATTAAACAGGTAATGCTAATTATTTTGGCCTGGAATATAATTGGGAAAGGCTAAAAAAAAATTTTGAGGCTTGTTTGAAATGCTTACCCGGATTATGTCTTAATACCCTTTTATCAAAGGCAACTCATGCAATTTTATTTTTTGTTCGGTTTAAAAAATTCCGGTTTGGTACAACTCAGAATATATCAGGTGAGTATTTGTCTTCCCTCTCCAAATTTTCGGGATTCTTAAGATTAGCACTTTGGATCGCTTCATCATGCAGGTAATCTTTGCGTTTCAATTCAAAATTTCTACCCAGGTAAAGTTTTCTTACTTGTTCATCATCGGCTAATTCTTCTGCAGTGCCATGTTTGAAAATTTTTCCATCTATCAAAAGATAGGCTCTGTCGCAAATAGAAAGTGTTTCCGTTACGTTATGATCAGTAATCAGGATACCAATGTTTTTGTATTTCATTTTGGCAACAATGGCCTGGATGTCCTCTACGGCTATCGGGTCTATTCCCGCAAAAGGTTCATCGAGTAAAATAAATTTGGGATCTACCGCCAGTGCCCTGGCTATTTCTGTTCGCCGTCTTTCTCCGCCGCTTAATACATCTCCGTTGCTTTTGCGTACATGGTGAAGCCTGAATTCATCAAGAAGGGATTCTAATTTTTCCCTTTGATCCTGTTTTGAAAGGGTTGTCATCTCCAGCACGGCACTAATATTATCTTCCACACTCAGCTTACGGAAAATAGAGGCCTCCTGGGGTAAGTAACCAATGCCCATTTTTGCCCTTTTATACATAGCCAGTGAAGTAATATTCTGATCATTCAAAAAAACATCGCCTTCATCAGGCCTGATAAGACCAACCACCTGGTAAAATGATGTGGTTTTCCCGGCACCATTTGGACCCAAAAGTCCAACAATCTCTCCCTGGTGTACCTCAAAAGAAACATGGTTAACAACCGTTCGGCTGCCATATTTCTTCACTAAATTTTTGGCATAAATACTAATGGACATAAGAAGCAAAAATAAGGCATGAGCTCCACCCTGCATTAAATTTCAAAAGGTTTAACAGGTAACAACAATACCAGCACCTATCACAAAATTCAGTTTGATTAATTATTGGTGATTTAAACTTGTAATCTCTTTAACTCATTAAGCCTTTCTGTATTAGCTTTGCCTCCCGGTGAACTGAACCGCTGTTAATTTTTCAAAAAGAACTGATGAAAATTATAGACCATATTAATAATGCG
>JBPPMM010000005.1:0-2625 GCA_051306075.1 Chitinophagaceae bacterium | reverse complement strand
ACAGCACTACGTCCTGAAGGCGATCGTGTATTAAATGCTCCCTTGGTTGAAATGGATCTGAATAAATTTATCGCTCTGCTAAAACAGGAAACTACCTGGGCAGACAGTGGCCGTAACTCAATTACTGTTTTTAAATCAGACAATATGACCATTGTACTGATCGGGCTGCATGCAAATGCTGAATTAAAAACCCACATAGCTAAAGGTCATATTAGTGTACAGGTACTGGATGGGGAAATAAAATTCACTGCTGAGCAACAAACAGTTTCAATGGAAAAAGGCCAAATGATTTCCTTAGCCGAAAATATTCCACATAGTGTGCTGGCAATTAAGGAAAGTTTTTTTCTGCTAACCATGATGACAAACGATCAGTAAAAAGTTTGATCGTGGGTTTTCTATACATAAATTTTATTAATTAAAATTCAAAATGTAAACAGTGGAGGTAAAATAGCCTGGCTTTCTATTTTACCTCCACTGTTTACGATTGCCATTGCAATTTGGACTAAAAAAATAATCCCTTCACTTTTAATCGGATTATTATTGGGAAGCTATTTATTGAATCCAACTGTAACGGGTGGTTTTGAAACTGCCGTTGACCAGATTGTAAAAACATTAACCGATAAGGGTAGTTTGCAGGTGCTTTTATTTCTGTATCTATTCAGCGGTTTAATTGCACTTATAAAAAAATCAGAGGGCATTAAAGCTTTTTCAAACCTGGCTGAAAAACATATTGAGAGTGAGAAAGGTGTTTTTTTTACATTGTGGGTGTTGATCCCGGTTACTTTTATTGATTGTGGATTTAGAGTGGTTGGGGCAGGCTCCATTACCCGTTCACTAGCTGAAAAAAACAAGATTGCAAAAGAACGGCTGGCATTTATGCTTAATAATACAGGCAGTCCTGTAGTAGAACTTATACCGATCGCCACTACGTTCGTCGGATTTAATGTAGCTATTATTGACCAGGGTTTAAAAGCTGCAGGGGTTGCAGAAAATAATTCCGCCTATGCTATCTGGCTAAAAGCCATTCCATTTGAATTTTTCAGCATTGTTGTCATTGTTATAACTTTTCTTTCCATCTTTTTTCAATTTAAGAGATCCGGCAGAAAACAAAATGAAACTAAAAACATAAAAGATAACGGCGGGATGAGTATGGAGATGGAAGAAGATAAACCTTTAATAAAACCAAAGGTTATTAATCTTATTGTTCCCTTGTTGAGTGTAATATTGTTAAGTATTTTTTTCTTTTGGTTTTTCGGGAAAGATAAACCGAGTAACAATGCTTTTATATCGGCCATAACCAATACAGAACCAAACAGTGCTATGCTGGTTGCCCTGTTTATCGGCATAGCGATATCTACTATTTTTTATTTTTTCCAAAAATATAAGCTCAAAAAAATGACTGCCGATATCATATCCGGGGGAAATGAAATTATCACAACGTTGGTTATTCTTGCATTAGCCTGGCCCCTGGCCGCTGTTTCACAGGATTTGGGATTAAGCAATTTTATACAGCAGTATGTAGGAAATTCCCTGCCGGCATGGAGTGTTCCTGTTTCACTTTTCTTATTATCGGGTGCTGTAACTTATTTTATCGGCTCAGGGTGGGGTGCCGCTTCATTAATTATGCCTATGGCTATCATGCTGGCTGTTTCTGTAGGTTCAAACATTCCGCTTTGTGTTGCAGCAGTAATTACCGGAGGAACATTTGGCGATGTTTCTTCACCTGTTGCAGGCATGACCAATATGTCCTCTAACATTGCCGGGGCCGACCATACTAAATATATAAAATATTTAAATCCTTATAATTTTATGGCAGCGGGTATTGCAGCAATTTTATTTTTAATTACCGGTTTTGTTTTATAACCATTAAGTAAAATAGAAATGAAAAAACATACTTTTTGGATGATCATTGGTTGCGGTCTTCCGCTAATGCTGATATTTTTTGCACCGGTACTGGGGATTGGTTCAGGCACATCACTCTTCATTTTTGTGCTGGCCATGTTTGCCTGTCATTTACTGATGCCTATGCACAGTCATGGCAAGCATTCCCATAATGAGCAGGAAGAAAATAAACAAGATTTAAAAACACCTAAAACTGAAAATCATGAACACATCCATTAATGCCAAAAAGTTTGGCTTTGCAGTCGGCCTTACTATGGCTTTGCTTTACTTAGGATGTGCTGTGGTAATGGCAACTGTTGGCCATGATGGAACCGTGAAATTTTTTAACAGCCTGCTGCATGGATTAGATGTTTCAACTATTGTAAGAATGAAAGTTTCTCTGGCAGAAGCTGCTGTGGGTATTGTTGAAACATTTGTTCTTGGCTGGCTTATTGGGGCCTGTATAGCCGGGTTTTATAATGCTGTATTAAAAAATAAATAAAATGAAAAAGATTAAAGTAGCAGTAAACGGATATGGAGTAATTGGTAAGCGGGTCGCAGACGCTGTAACACTTCAGGACGATATGGAATTGGTGGGTGTTTGCGATGTTATCACCGACTGGCGAATTAAAATTGCTGAAGAAAAAAAGTATCCACTTTTTGCATTTGATGAAACATTTCAAAATAGTATGAAAGCTGCCGGCATCAAGGTTGAAGGTACTTTGAACCAACTTTTAGAGACCG
>JBPPMM010000654.1:0-10636 GCA_051306075.1 Chitinophagaceae bacterium | reverse complement strand
GCTATAACGCTTTTTTCAACATAATTTTTTCCATTAATTTTTTTTAAACCCCGAAAAATGATAGGATGATGCGCAATAACCAGGTTGCAATTTTTATTTAAAGCTTCATTAATTACTTCCTCGGTAGAATCCAGGCAACAAATAATGCCACTGCACTCCCAGCTGGCGTCGCCCGTTATTAAACCCGTATTGTCATAATTTTCCTGAAGCGATGGATGGGCAACGGTCTCGAGAAAAGAGACGATTTTTGCTATCTGCATTTAATTACGTTTTGAATTTTTCATATTAAATGACTCTATTCACCTTATGTAAGTTTAGGCGGAACAAGACCGCAATAAAAATAGTTCAATTATATTTCTAATGATAACGAGGCAATTAAAGAATTAATTTCCCACCCCGGTAGTAATAAGGATCGCTAAGAAAAAGGAATTCCCTTGATTTAGATTGCCGTTTTTGCAGGAGACTTAAAATAAGCCCTGTATGGGTTTTTATTTTTGAAAAAAGCTAAATCTTTTCAGGGGACTTTTTAAGTTCAGATCGGGTAAATTGCCTACCCTCCAATCCTACTTTAAATTCAGGTAAAGTACTATTGCTTATTCCAAAAGATAGCCTTATTTTGTCTTTTTAACTTTTACCCGAATGAAAAAAGTCTTCGTTACTGTTTCATTATTTTTATTAATAGCTGGTTGTAAGAAAAGCATTGACAAAATAAAGGAAAACGCCGTTGTTTCGGCCATGACTGATGGCCAATGGGGTATTACCAAATTTGTGAATAATGGCACTAATATTACTTTTGAATTTACCAATTTCAAATTTCAGTTTTACAGTAATAATACGGTTGATGCTATTAAAAGTGGAACCTTAGAAAAAACGGGTACCTGGAATGGTGACGCTTCAAGAATGACCATAGATTCCAATTTTCCAAATTCCATTTTTCCGTTAAATCTAATAAATGGCACCTGGCAGATAGATAATAATAGCTGGACATTTGTTGTCGCTTCTCAAAAATCAGGTGCAGATACTATGTCTATGAGGCTTGAAAAACTGTAGGTATTTTACAATCCAATCTTCCTTTTAAAAATAATCCGTTGACAGAACCTGGCGTTCAAAAAAATTCTTTTAAAAGAAACCCTATTTTCGTCCACAATTCTATCTCTGAAAAATATAATTTTTACCCGTTAAGGCCGTTGTAAAGAAAACAATAAAATAAAACGTACTGAAAACTCAATTTAACTATAATCTCAGGAAAGCAATTTTCATTTTTGTCCTGGCCTTTTCCGGAACAATCAGTGTTTTTGGTCAAAATCCTGTTGCCAATTTCAAGGCAAATGTTTTATCGGGTTGTGCTCCCCTCACTGTTACTTTTTCTGATCAATCTTCCGGAAATCCAACATCATGGAGTTGGGAATTCAGCAATGGCACACTTACAAATGTTAAAAACCCGATTGTTGTTTTTTCAGCACCAGGTACTTATTCAGCTAAATTGGTAGTTACTAATGAAAATGGAATAGACCAGATTGAAAAAATAGACTATATAACGGTTTATCCGTCTCCTGTGGCTGACTTCAGAAGTGATATTACATTAAGCTGCGTTCCTGCCACTATAAAATTTACTGATCTGTCATCATCTTCCGTGGGTTCTATTGTAAAGTGGGAATGGGAATTTGGAGATGGAAATACATCCACGCAACAAAATCCTTCGCACGTTTATGCCAATACGGGGTTTTATACAGTTTTATTAAGGGTAACCAGCAGTACAGGCTGTACGCGAAGGATAGGAAGAACAAGGTATATCAGGGTTGTTAATGGAGTATCTACGGATTTTAATTATTCAATGGGGGGATCTTGCAAAGCCCCTTTTGCAGTTAATTTTCAAAATCAATCAAGCGGACCTGGTGTAATAAGCTATACCTGGAATTTTGGTAATGGTCAAACTTCAACCTTACGAAATCCTACTACAATATACAATGCACCCGGAACCTACACAGTAAAATTAACCGCCCAAAGCGACCTGGGATGTAGTGGCGTGATTCAAAAAACAATAACCATTGCTCAAACAACCACAGATTTTAACAGTCCGGCCTCTGCCTGCCTTGTACAACCGGTTTCTTTTCAAAATAATTCGTCCTCACCGCCAACGGCTTCTACCTGGAATTTTGGCGATGGAACTACTTCTTCTCAAGTAAATCCGGTTAAAACTTATCTTACCGCCGGTGTTTATAATGTGAAGCTGATAAATACGTATACAAATTGTACCGATTCCGTTTCAAAAACAATAACAGTCATTGATAATCCTGCAGTAGATTTTACCGTAAATGATAGTTCGTCTTGTCGGGCACCTTTTGATGTTCAATTCACTGATTTAACTCCGGGAGCAGCTTTCTGGCTTTGGGATTTTGGTGATGGTACTACGTCAACTCAAAAAAGCCCAACCCATCAATACACCAGCTTAGGAAATTATACGGTTAAATTGACAGCAGGTCCGTCAAACGATTGTTCTAATACCACAACAAAAACCGATTTCATAAAAATACAACAAACAGAGATTACCATTATTCCCGGGAATGGTTGCATTCCTTATACGTATACCCCCCAGGCTAATATACAAACGTTAGATTCTATTGCTAACTATTTATGGGATTTAGGAGACGGAACAACTTCTACTTTAAAAAACCCGCCTCCGCATACGTATAACCTGGAAGGAGAATATGCTTTGTCACTTACCGTAACTACGGTGAATGGATGCAGTTCAGCCGTTACGGTCCCAAGGGGTATAGTAACCGGCACTCCGGCCGCTGTTAGTTTTACTGCTGCTCCAATGAACGCATGTGCCAGTGACAAGGTTTCATTTTCAGGGAATGCTACAACAACTCCCGGAGCTGAAGTAATATGGGCCTGGAATTTTGGAGACGGCTCAACCTCTAATCTTCAAAATCCAATACATACTTTTATTGATACTGGTTCTTTAAATGTAACACTAACCGTGTTAAATAACGGGTGCGACAATTCTATTACCCAGGTTATTAAAATAAACCCTCCTATTGCAAAATTTGAATATAAGGTTAACTGTGCCAACCGCGCCGTTTCCTTTACCAATACAAGTCTTGTTAATAGTGCAATCACTCCATTAACCTATTTATGGAAGATGGGGGACCCGGCCGGAACTCAATTCAATACGGCTATCCCTCCTGCCTTTACATATCCCTCTACAGGAACTTATAATGTTTCATTAACGGTAACAAATGGGTCTTGTACTTTCACAGTTATTAACCCTGTAACTATTTTCGACGAGAAAGCTGATTTTACCATTAACAGGAATCCGGTGTGTAAAAACTCCACCATTACTCTTAGTGCTATAAACAGTGATGCTAATAATATATCTAACTATTCATGGACTGTCGGTACCCGGGTATTTCCTAACTCCCCACGATCGATAAACCATCGATTTACCGCCGAAGGAGATTATGGAGTAAGCCTGACTATTACTGATATAAATGGCTGTACAAATACGAAAACAGTAGCTAATTATGTGAAGGTTACCGGGCCTACAGCCAATTTTGTTCCTTCAACTCCGGGAGGCTGTCTAAATAAAACAGTAACCTTTACTGATCTTTCAACATCCATATCTTCAGCCTTAGTAAGCTGGGAATGGGACTTTGGAGATGGAACTCAACAAACTTTTTCTGGTCCGCCATTTTCTCACACTTACTCTGTAGAAGGAAGATATAAAGTCTCATTAAAAGTTATTGATGGAACCGGATGCTCCAATAGTTATACTTTACCAACCAATTTGTTGGTCACTAATCCTATTGCTGGTTTTAGGGCCGAAACATTTTATTGTCCCGGCGCCCCACTCCAGTTTGTTGATACCTCTTCAGGAGCGGGATTAACTTATCAATGGAGTTTTGGGGATGGTAATACTTCAAATCTGCAAAATCCCAAAAACAGTTTCCCAATTGGTGATTCCAGTTATTCAATCAAACTAAAAGTTACAGATATTTCAGGTTGCACAGATTCTGTTGCTAGAGCTGATTATATAAGTATCAGAAGCCCAAAAGCTGCATTTGATATTATGGATACTACAACAATTTGTCCACCGCTACGTACCAGTTTTACATTTCAGGGAAAGGACTACAAATCCTTTAACTGGAGTTTTGGAGACGGAGGCAGCACCACACAGCAAAATCCAAGTTATTTTTATAGCGATTATGGCCGGTTTATTCCAAAACTTTACCTGAGAGGCCCGGGTGGATGTATCGATTCGGCACAGGCTTCCGTTTCAGTATATGATCCTTTTGATGCTACTGAAATAAATTATGGCCCGGTAACGACTGCCTGTAATTCTCTCAAAGTAGATTTTAATTTGGTTGTGCCGCCCTCATTTAAATTTATCTTTTTTTATGGAGATGGTACTGCTGATTCATCGCAAGCAACTACTCTTAGCCATACTTACACAAGGCCGAGTTTGAATACTCCATCCTTATTATTGATTGATACAATTTCTGGTTGCGAAGAACGAATCAACGGTTCTAAAAGGATTAGTGTTATAGGCGCTATTCCCTTATTTGGGAAAGACAAAAAAGAGTTTTGTGACCAGGGTGTGGTCACATTCAAAAACTTTACTACTAAAAACGAACCCATTATTTCTACGGTCTGGAATTTTGGAGATGGAACTACCTCAACAGAAAATGAGCCTCAGCATAATTTCACTCAACCAGGAATTTATATTGTTACCCTGAATGTAACTACTCAAAGTAATTGCAGTAAATCATATTCAGACACTATAAAAGTTTACAGGACACCTTTTACCACTATTCAGGGCAGAGATACAATTTGTCTTAACGTTCCCGAACCTTATAGCGGCGCCCTGGCAGTTGCAGATACATTAATAAAATGGCAGTGGACATTTGGCAACGGACAAACTTCTGTTCAACCAGAAAATACAATTACATTTAATAATACCGGAAATTATGCTGTAAAACTAACCACCACAAATAAGATCGGATGTATTGCAGAAACAATCAAAAACATTTATGTTTCTCCGGTTCCTACGGTTACAGCTACCCAGGACCCAACTACCATTATTTCTGGTGGTGGCACAAATATTAAAATGAACTACACGGGAAATATAGTTTCTTATAATTGGATACCAACTACAAGATTAAGCTGTACTACCTGCCCTTCTCCCTATGCAAATCCACAGCTTACTACAAAATATACGGTACAGGTAGCGGACAGATATGGTTGCAGGAGCGCAGGGAATGTTACTATCCTGGTTGTATGTGGTAAGCAAAACTTTTTTATACCCAATACTTTTTCTCCAAATAATGATGGCCGGAATGAATTATTTTTTCCTAAAGGAACAGGACTCTTCCGCATAAAGTCGATGAGAATATATAACAGGTGGGGTGAATTAGTATTTGAGAAAAAAGACTTTTCTGCCAATGATGCGTCTGCAGGATGGAATGGCACCTATAAAGGAAAGCCTGCCAGTGCTGATGCCTATATTTATACTATGGAAATTTTATGTGAGAATAATGCTATCATTCCTGTAAAGGGCAACGTAACCTTATTAAGATAGTTTTGAAAAATGGTAAAGAGGAAAAAATATATTTATTACGGGCTTACAATTTTTTTAATCAGCATACAAAGTATGCTCTATGGGCAGGATATACATTTTTCCCAGTTTTTTGAAACACCTCTTTTAAGAAACCCTGCACTGGCAGGAATTTTTACAGGAGATATTCGTTTGCAAATGGTTTACAGGGATCAATGGGGAAGTGTTACCGATGGATATAAAACCGGTTCTTTAAATGGGGAATATAAATTGCCTATTGGTAAAGCTGATGATTTTGTAACTGTAGGTGGTCAGGTTTTATTCGATAGAGCAGGCACAGCAGCTCTAACACAAACGAGTGTTTTACCTGTACTCAATTATCACAAATCACTCAGCGAGGAACATAACAGGTATTTATCTTTAGGCTTTATGGGGGGAGTTGTAAACCGAAGTTTTGACCGTTCTAAGATCATTACAGATGATCCAGGTGGAGAACCAACTGCTATCCCCAATTACACTTACCTCGATGGTAGTGTTGGACTCAGTTATAATTCTGATTTAAACAAGAATCCGGATAATAATTTTTATCTGGGCCTGGCTTATCATCATTTCACACGTCCCAAAAACTCATTTTTCCGTGATCCCTCCGTCCAATTAAATCCTAAATGGACCGGGTCAGCCGGGTTACGTTTTGGAGTAACTGAATATTCTTATGTTTCTTTATTGGCTGATTATTCTGTTCAGGAAAATTACCAGGAAACGGTTTTTGGTGCTTTGTATGGTCTGAAAATAGGACCAGAAATTGAAAATCCCCAATATGTAATTCATGCCGGAACATTCATAAGATGGAAAGATGCTCTTATACCGGTTGTGAAACTTGATTATAATCCTTTCTCTTTTGCGTTTAGTTATGATGTAAATATTTCTAAACTTAAACCTTATAGTTATGGTAGAGGTGGAATGGAAATTTCAGTCTCCTACATAGGGTTTTTGGACAGGAACAACTCAAGTGTTAATGCAGTGCGCTGTCCAAGGTTTTAATTCTCACCTTTAAATAAGTTGGAAATTTCCCAATAAACATTTTGCCTGCAGCTAAATTTGCAGTATGAAAATTGTATTAGGTCAACAGGCGCCTGGTTTTAGCCTGTACGATACCACGAAAAATAAAATATCTCTCGCGGATTTAAATGACAATAATGTTTTACTTCTTTTTTTTCCCCAGGCCTTTACCAGTGTTTGTACAAAGGAACTGTGCTATGTACGGGATAACATCGGTCTATATAATAATGTTAATGCTTCGGTTCTGGGAATTTCAGTTGACTCAGTATACACCCTTGCCAAATATAAAGAAGAACAAAATATAAATTTTTCATTATTAAGTGATTTTAATAAGGAAGTTTCAACAGCATATAATTCACTCTACGCAATTTGGAAACTGGATATGAAAGGTGTGTCTAAAAGATCAGCTTTTGTAATAGACAAGAAAAGAATAATCAGATATTTCGAAATTTTGGAAAATGCATCTGAGGAACCCGATTTCATTAAGATCAATAAGACTTTGGCTGATTTAGATTAAAACTGCGTTAATTTTCTTTTCCCCATAGTTCTTATTCAATTGGTTATCATTTAATTTATTTTTTTGGGATAATTACGTTGCACAGCTCAGAAAAACGGTATATTATTGGGAAATAAAAGTAAATTTGTTTTGTTGAAAAGACTTTTACCAATATTAATATTTCTGGGTTTTGCAATTTCTGATTCTGTCGCACAGGATTCCAGGAACCCGTTTCCCGATAATGGGAAAAAGGTTAATTTTTATCCTAACCCGGCTACCAATTATATCACTTTTAATATTCAGAAAAACGTTCAGAATGGTGTATCCATTACGGTGTTTAATTTTTTGGGTAAAAAGATTTCTGAAACACAAACCGTTAATGAAAATACAGTAATCTCACTTACTGATTTTAATCGGGGCACTTATATTTATCATATTGTAGACAGAAGTGGTAAAATGATAGATACCGGCAAATTCCAGGTTTCCAAATAATCAAGTATTCAATAAGTATTAAATAACCTGTACTATCAGGAATTTAAGATAGTGTGTATTTTCAAGGCCGGGAACAACGGGATGATCAGCTGATTGGGTTTGATAAGTAACCAGCCTGATTTTTTTTCTTGCATCCCGGGCAGCCAGCTCTATAATTTGCAAAAACAATTCAGGATTTACCAAATTGGTACAGGATGACGTTACTAAAAAACCACCAGGCCTAATAAGTTTCATTCCGCGAAGATTTATTTCCTTGTACCCTGTTATAGCCTTTTGAATAGTTTCCCTGCTTTTGGTAAAAGCAGGTGGATCCAGCATAACCACATCATATTTCTTTTCCTCCTTAGACCATTGCTTTAATACATCAAAAGCATTCGCAGTCAAAAATTTGCATCTGTTTTCGACACCGTTTAAAGCGGCATTTTTTGTAGCTTGTAAAACCGCATTCTCTGAAATATCCAGCCCCAAAACAGATTTTGCGCCATAATGGGCAGCATGGATTTCGAAAGTTCCAGTATAGGTAAAAGCGCCTAATACATCGGCCCCTTTCACAATATGCTGAATACATCGCCGGTTGTCCTGCTGATCAAGGAAATAACCCGTCTTTTGACCGTTTTCAATATCAACATAAAATCTTAATCCATTTTCAGTAATGACAATTTTTGTGTCAAACGGTTCTGATAAAAATCCTTTCACGGGAAGTAATCCTTCCAATTCCCTTACAGGTACATCATTTCTCTCATAAATCCCCTTTGGCCGGAAAATCTGGTTCAGTGCCTTAACTATGGCTGGCTTCCACTTGTCCATTCCCAGAGTAAGCGTTTGCAAAACAAAATAATCATTGAATTTATCAATTATAAGTTGCGGCATCGAATCGGCTTCCCCAAATACTAATCGGCAATTTTCCGAATAGCCTATCCTTTGCCGGTATTCCCAGCATTCACGTATACGTGAAAGAAAAAAATTCTCATTAATTTCTTCATTTTTTTGCCGGGTTAGCAATCTAACAAGTATCTGTGATTTTGGGTTGATATAACCTTTCCCGATAAATTTCTTATCATATGAAAAGACTTCTACCGTTTCTCCACCTGTAATCTCACCGTCAATTGTCTCCACTTCGTTGTTAAAAATCCATGGGTGTCCGTTAGCAATCCTGTTAGTAATTCTTCTTTTCAAATAAACTCTGATCATAATATAAAAACCTGCAAGTTACCGTAAACAGGGCCAATTTTTGGTTACTTAACCTGAACCTATGGGCTAATTGTCATTATCTTATTTATTCTTAGTCATTCAACAAGTCATTTTGTCCCAAACCAGCCATTGGCAATATTGTTGACAAGCTTACCTTTGCAAACAATTTTGAAAAAAATGACAGAAAAGGATTTAAAAGAAAATAAGAACGGAGGCAAAGACAACACTAATGGCCTGAATATTAATGCAGATGAGTCTCAGAGTGGATCTACCCATCTGAATGAGCCAATAGCCGAGGAATCAACTTTGGAAAAAGCCAGGGAGGAACTGGAAGAAGCAAAGGACAAATACTTGCGCCTGGCAGCTGAATTTGAAAACTTTAAAAGAAGAACGGCAAGGGAAAAAGTGGAGTTAATTCAAACTGCAGGCAAGGATGTTATAGCTGACTTGCTTGAAGTATTGGATGATTATGACCGGGCGCAAAAACAGCTGGAAACCAGTACTGAAATTGAACAATTAAAAGAAGGCGTTATCCTTATACTTAATAAATTGAGAAATAAGTTGCAGGCAAGGGGTTTGAAACCAATGGACAGTATCGGGAAAGAATTTGATGCTGATCTTCATGAAGCAATTACAGAAATTCCGGCTGTGTCAAAAGAAATGAAAGGCAAAATAGCAGACGAAGTAATTAAGGGCTATTTCTTAAACGATAAAATAATACGACACGCAAAAGTGGTGGTAGGGAAATAAATTAGTCAACTATCTTACGTTAAATGAAATTTAAACCAAAGGTATTGATGGCTTAGGGTATCATTGCTTATTCACATTATGAAAAAAGATTATTACGAAACATTAGGTGTGCCAAAAGGGTCAGGAACAGAGGAGATAAAAAAAGCATACCGTAAGGTTGCTATGCAATATCACCCCGACCGCAATCCTGGTGACAAATCGGCTGAAGAAAGGTTTAAGGAGGCGGCAGAAGCTTACGAGGTTTTAAGTGATGCTGATAAAAAAGCTCAATATGATCGTTATGGCCATGCCGGCGTAAGTGGAAATGGCCGTGGGGGATTTAGTGGCGGCGGAATGAATATGGAAGATATTTTCAGCCAGTTTGGAGATGTTTTCGGTGATGACGTATTTGGGAATTTTTTTGGAGGGGGTCAGCGTGGTAGAGGAGGTCAGCGTGGCCAGGGTGTCCGGGGAAGTAATCTTCGGGTTAAATTAAAACTCAATTACGAAGAAATTGCAAAGGGAGTAAAGAAAAACATAAAAGTAAAAAAATACGTTTATTGTAATACTTGTAATGGTAGCGGTGCTAAAGATAAGGGTAGCATACAAACATGTAAGACTTGCGGGGGAAGTGGCCAGGTAAAAAGGGTACAAAATACTTTTCTGGGGCAGATGCAAACGGTGACTACTTGCCCATCATGTAGTGGCGAAGGAACAACAATAACAGCTAAATGCGGAACTTGTAAAGGGGAAGGCCGGGTTTATGGGGAAGAAACAGTTAGTATAGATATTCCCGCTGGTGTTCAGGAAGGAATGCAATTGAATGTAAACGGAAAAGGAAATGCCGGTGAAAGAGGCGGCATGAATGGCGATCTTATTATTCTTATTGAGGAGGAGCCGCACAAAGAATTGCATCGTGATGGATTAAATGTTGCTTTTGATCTTTATATTTCATTTCCTGATGCTGTAGCTGGTATTCAGGTTGAAGTTCCTACCATTGATGGACGGGCTAAAATTAAAATTCCTGCAGGCACACAAAGCGGAAAAATTTTCAGGTTAAAAGGCAAGGGTTTTCCTGCGGGCAACTCCTATGAAATGGGTGATCAGCTGAT
>JBPPMM010000629.1:0-2924 GCA_051306075.1 Chitinophagaceae bacterium | reverse complement strand
AAAGCATTGTATTCAGATGGCTAAAAAAAAAGATAGGGAATAAAAATTTATTCTTCACAATATGAACAATTTCCATTCTAAGGATTCTAATAAACATTCACCGGGCAACCAGTACTGTTTTTATTAACCCGGCTACCTCCTCCAAATAAACTGCTACCATTATTGCCACCGAGCCGGTAAGTGAGATGAAGGCCGGTAAAATAATAAGTATCCTTATTTTTCTTTCCTCCACGTTGCATTCCTTTTGCAGGATAACCAGGATTACCTACTTCATCGCCCCTGTATGACAGGTCCACTGATAGCTGGCCCTTTCCTGCAAGAAGGTCTGCAGGATCGGCATAATCGGAACTTACATCATCAAGGTAATCGGTAAAAAGTTTTCGCAATCCTAACTCAACACCTAAATGCAGATTATCTGTTACAGCGAATTTAACACCACCTCCAAAAGGAATAGCGGGCTGCGTCAAACCGTAAGGTTTAACTCCGGCATACCCTGGGAGGCCCTGCCCTTCAGTACTTAGAGGTTTTAGATATATTTTTTCCCTGGTGCCATTAAAAGCATATGGATTGAAATGATAAATAGCAAGACCAGCAAACAGATATGGAGAGAGACGATGTTCATATAAATCGAGAAGGTAATATTCTCCAACCAGGCTGAATTCAGATATCGAAGTTTCAAAACTCAGGTTACGGTCAACCAGCCCGGGTTTATCGCTATACCTGTCAGCTCCGCCTACTACAGTATAGGTATATCCTCCGCGCAACATGATGTTATCCGTCAACTCATAATTACCTGTTATGCCAATGGCGCCATTCGTAACTTTCTTTGGAAATATTTTACTGGTAAGGTCGCCGTTATAGGCGGCAAGGCCACCAAAAACCCCTATGTGAAAGCGCTGGGAAAAAACAAAATTTGTCACACATATCAATAGGATCATGATCCATGCTTTTTTCATAACTAATAATTTAAAAAACAATAATGTGCAAATTTAGGGCCGGACAGCAATACAGGACATCCCACTCACTAAAGAGTTATTCAGTGCAAAGGTGGATAAAAGGAACTGTTATTTTTTATATAAACCACAATAATCGATTCCTAATCCGGGCAGATCCGAATATATGACCTTACCATTATCATAACTGATTCCTTTTGCTACATCCTCTGCAAGCAATAAAGGCCCATCCATATCCACATAGTCGATAAATGGTAAGAGATGAGCCAAAGCCGCAGAACCGATTGTAGATTCGTTCATACAACCCAACATAACTTTAAGGTCAAGTTCTCTTGCTTTTTTTATCATGCGGCGTGCAGGAGTAATACCACTGCATTTGGTAAGTTTAATATTGATACCATGAAAATGATTTTTGCATTTTGCTACATCCCCTTCAGCTACACAGGATTCATCAGCAAACAGAGGAAGAGTATATTCCTGGTACAATAATTTCATACCCTCCCAATTATTTTTGGCGAGTGGTTGCTCCACGAATTCTACACCCAGGTCTTTCAGTTGAGGAATTATTTTCAGTGCTGTTTCCACATCCCAACCTTCATTGGCATCAACACGCAGAATAGCATCTGTATTTTTTCTTAATGCCTTTACTATACCCATGTCATTTAGAGTGCCCACCTTTATTTTATAAATAGGCCACGGTTTTTCTTTTAATTTATCTACCATTTTATCAATGCTGTCAATACCGATAGTATAATCGGTGAGTGGATTTCCGGCGATATCGCCCTTCCACAGTTCATAAAGCTTTTTGTTTTGCATTTTTCCATAAAGATCCCAGCCTGCAATATCAAATGCGCAAACCAAAAAAGGATTTTGAGGTAAAAGGTGATGAAGAAAATGCCAGAATCTATCAGGTTCGGTGAATGCAAATTTTTCGATAAAAGCTCTTTTCTTTTCCAGGTCTTCTATCATTTTTTCCACAGTGATATTGTAATAATTAATAGCTGGTGCCTCACCATAACTTTTAATCCCAAATTGCTCCAGTTCTATAACAAGGGTTGGCTGATGCGTTTTGGTTCCCTTTGAAATGGTAAAAGGATGTACAAATTGAAGATTGAACGGATAATATGAAACTTTCATGATGCCGGCGAAGTTATTGAATTAACAACAAGTGTCAGGCAACAATGTACAGGCAAAAGTTGACCTTATATACTGAAATTTTTTCAGCCAATTCCCGGCAAAATTGAAAATTTGACAAACCATTCTGCCAATGCTTCAGTATTAAATTGCGATTTTCCAACTGGCATAGTACTTGAAAATTTACCCGTATAATTATTTTCAAAACCAAAAAAAAGGAGGCTTTTATGACACTCGTTAGAAGAAATGGAAACTACCAAAATCACTTCCCCAATCTTTTTAATGATTTTTTTAGCAAAGGTCTTTTCGATTGGGGAGATTCTAATTTTTCATCTACTGGAACTACCATTCCGGCAGTAAACATTAAAGAAACCAATGATGCCTTTGAGGTAGAAGTAGCTGCCCCGGGAATGAATAAAGAAGATTTTAAAGTAGAAATGGAAGGCAACCAGCTTACCATTAGTTCTGAGAAAAGTAACCAGGCGGAAGAGAGTGAAAATGGAAGATTTTCCAGGAAAGAATTTAGTTATGAGTCTTTTCAGCGTTCTTTTACTCTGGCCCGCGATGTAGTAGATGCAGAGCGGATAAATGCCAGGTATGCAAATGGAGTTTTACATCTCACTATTCCAAAAAAAGAAGAAGCGAAACAAAAACCTCCAAGGCTTATTCAAATTTCCTAAGCAATTAAAATTTTCAATAGTTGCCTTCATAAGAGGCAACTTTTTTATTTAGGTGTGATGCATTTGTATCCCGGTCTCGCGGAGCATAAATTAATTGCATCAAAAAATTCTGCTTTTCTCTGAATTATCAGCTGTCTTTTTTGAATTGATTTCTAAA
>JBPPMM010000568.1:0-6244 GCA_051306075.1 Chitinophagaceae bacterium | reverse complement strand
GCTTGAATATATTCTTGATCACACAAATACTATCACTATTTATTTTGCTTCCATTTATGAACCTGAGGATTTCAATATTCTTCCTGACGGGAAAAAGTCATTTGATGCTATAATCAGTCGTTTACAAGCATTGGGTGAAAACTTTAAGAAAATTGAAAAACTTGATTTAATGGTCAAAAATGGTTGGTAAAATCTTGGGATAATTAATGCAGGCTTTACTTTGATAAAAGTTTACAGAAATTGGTTTCTGTAAACTTTTTTTAATTTATGTTAAAGACAAAAAAAACGATGCTGGGCTTGCGGCAGTTTGTCTGTAATACGCTGGGGCAACAGAGAAGGCAAACAAAGATTCCGTTGTAAGAACTGTGGTATTTTATTTACTAATACTTCAAAGCAGCAAACAGTAGCCAACCAGTTTATTTGGTTCAAAAGATGGGTATTTCAAAAGGATACTTTGGAAGTATTAGTACAGCAAAGTGGTTATTCAAAAAGCAAGCTCCAAAGGATTTTCCGCCACTATCTTTCATCTCCACCTTTGTTTGTCATCCATCAAAAAATCAGGCTGTATCTTATTATTGACGGTACTTATTTTACAGAAGGCCTGTGCCTGGTTATTTATTACGACAGCCAGTTAAAGTACAGCCTGCTTTACCGTTTTTCTTCCAATGAGTTTTACAGGGAGATAAAAGAAGACCTGGAGAATTTAAAGCGACTGGGTATTGACATTGCAGCCGTTACCTGCGATGGAAAGAAATCCATCATTAGGGCTGTTCAAAAAGTGTATCCTGCTGCAACCGTGCAGCGCTGTATGGTGCATGTACAGCGGATGGTAAGGCTTTGGCTCACTCGTAAACCCAAGCTTACTGCATCAAAAGAACTTCGCTTTCTTGCAGGGTTACTGCATCATATTAAAAATGTGGTAGAGCAGCACATGTGGATTATTGCTTTTGAACAATGGTATAAAAAATACCAGCACATTATCGAAGAAAAAGTGTTACACAAACCAACAGGCCGCTGGTGGTATAAACACAGGCCATTAAGGCGCTCATCAGTGATGGTTAAAAAGGCAATCGCAGATATGTTCCATTTTATTGGTGATAAGAAAATACCCAAAACAACTAATGGGCTTGATTCTTATTTTGGCCACCTTAAACTAAACCTCAATGTTCACCGAGGCTTATCTAAAGAACACAGGAAGGCATTTATTCTTTGGTACCTGTATTTAAAAGGCTGCCGCCTTTGAGTTTTTTTAGCCATACGGCATACCGATAAAGTAAAGAAGCAGCCAGTAAAACCAACTGCTTCCTTCATCGTTTATGCATCAATCTTATTACTGGCAGGTTGCTCTCCAGCAGTGCCTGTTTCCCCTTCAGATTGACAGTCCAATGTAAAAATTGTAAATCAAATAATCACCAACCATTTTTGACCACATTACCTTCAAATTCATCCTTGCCCATGGTTATTGTTTTCTGCCGGAGGCAGTTATCGCATATACCACATGACTTTAGTTTATCATCACCAAAATATGATCCAATGATGCGGCTACGGCATTTTAATTCTTCTTTGATATACCGGATCATCTCCATGATCCGTTGCTGAAACTTTTGTTTGCGGAGATTATAGGCCATCATATCAATAGTTAAATGCTCTGATGTTACACGGTTACGCAGCAGAAATAATTGTGGGGAATCTTTACGTGGGTTATATTCAATAATACCTGCCCTGGATACTTCATTTAATTGAAGCTTCACATCCTCCACATGCTTTTTTAATAATTGAGAGATCACTAATTCAGAAATAAAAGAAGGATAATCAAATATTCCTTCATAAGCTCTTAACAATGATTTGAGAACAGGTTCCAGCTCCGGATTATCTTTTTCAAAGTCGTATAAGCGATCTTTTGTTACCGTGAATTGAACAGTACCTGGTTTGAAAACCTGTTCATTAAATGCCATCCATCCATCCTGCTCAAGTGCTTTTATAGAATAGAGGACGGTATGACTATCCAATTTAAAATTTTTCAGAAAATCCGCTATATCAAAATCATAATATTGGCCTGCTATTGTTCCTGTTGGTAATTGAAGATAATTAACGACAGCCTGGTAAACAGTCCGGATCTCTTCTTTGGAGGGGAAGCGTATTGCCGGTAAGCCGGCAAGTTCTTCCAGGTCATTTTCATCATACAACAAAACAGCATAAGATTTATTTCCATCTCTGCCTGCACGTCCTGCTTCCTGGTAATAATTTTCGAGGGAATCCGGCACATCGGCGTGTATCACCGATCGCACATCTGCTTTATCAATACCCATTCCAAATGCATTGGTGCAAATGATTACTCTTATTTTATTATTGATCCATGATTCCTGTTTCCTGCTCCTTTCTTCCTGCGTCAAACCTGCATGGTAATAATCGCAGGAAATATTTTGCAATTGCAGCAATTCGCTGATTTCCTTTGTTCGCTTCCGGCTTTTACAATAAACAATTCCGCAGCCCGGTACCTTATTTAATATTTCAATGATTTTATTGATCTTGGAATCAACATGAAAAAGACTATAGGAAAGATTGGCCCGCTCAAAGGATTGACGGAAAATTGCCCAGTTTGAAACGTTTTCATTTTCTTTATTAATAGTTCTGCTATTTTCAACAGATTCATTTTGCCTGGCAGGAATATTTAGTTTATTACAAATATCGTTTTGAACGTCAGGCGTAGCAGAAGCGGTTAATGCAAGAACAGGAACACCCGGCAATTCTTCTCTTAAGCGGGCAATGCGCAGGTAAGGCGGACGGAAATCATACCCCCATTGGGAGATACAATGTGCTTCATCCACAGCTATCCATTTAATGCCCATACCCGGCAGGTACTCTTTAAACAATGAAGTTTCTAACCTTTCCGGAGAAACGTACAAAAACTTACAATTGCTTTCAGTAACAACTTTTAGCGTATTGATCACTTCTTTGTAATTCATGCCGGAATAGATGGCATAAGCTGTGATATTTTTTTTTCGCAAATTCTCTACCTGATCTTTCATCAGGGCTATCAATGGAGATATAACAAGGCAGAGCCCCTCTCGGGTCATTGCCGGTACCTGGTAACAAAGAGATTTGCCGCCGCCGGTAGGCATCAGGGCCAGCGTGTCCTTTCCGCTTAATAACGAATGAATGATGTCTTCCTGGAAAGGACGGAACCTATCAAAGCCCCAATATTGTTTTAGAATGTTGTGAATGGTGAATTGAGAATCGCCCGGATAAGATTGCAAAGCCATTATGAAATCATTAAATAAGTTTTTCCCAAGCTAAGAAAAAACGATTGATAGTGCGCAGTTCATTCTTCCTTGTTAGCGGACGCAAATCACTCCACTTTTTTTACATACAACCTGCCTGAATTAATGGCTAGAACAACATCGCTCAACCCCATAACCAATGCGGCAAATCCGGGTTTTAAAAACCCCAGGGCTGCTATAGGAATAGCAATTATATTATAAGCAAATGCCCAGAAAAGATTTTGTTTGATGGTAAGATAAGTATGCCTGCCCAGCCCCAAAGCCATTGGCAGTTTTTTTAATCCATGATTCATTAAAACTACTTGTGCTGTTTGCATGGCAATCTGAGATGCATCACTCATAGATATTCCCACTGTCGCTTTTGCCAGGGCAGGTGCATCGTTGATACCATCGCCTACCATAACCGTGGGAGCTATCGAATTAAGTTCAGTGATCTTTAAAAGCTTTTGCTCCGGAGATTGCTCTGCTATCACTTCATCAATACCCAATAATTTCCCCAATGCTTCTGTTTTTGAATACCGGTCGCCACTTAGCAAAATGGTTTTTATATTTTTTGTATGCAAATATTCAACCACTGTTTTTGCCTCAGGTCTTATTTCGTCTTTTACATCTATCCATCCAATCAACTGGTCATTTTTTAAAACATAAATATTGTGGTCTGCTTCCTGGGTAAACTTTTCTGCTATCTTGTAAGATCCTGCCCAATATATATTTCCTTCCTTGTCTTCTGCTTTCATGCCCACACCCTTTACCTCTTCTATTTTCTTCCACCTGATTTCATCTTTTGTTTTCCAGGCGGAGCTGATGCTTTTGGCTATCGGGTGATTTGAATATTTTTCCATACTAAATACAAGGGTTTTGAATCCGGATTCTTCACCCTGAATAATAGAATAATCGGCCAATTCAAAATGTCCTGTTGTCAGGGTTCCCGTTTTATCAAATACTACCTGCCTTATGTTTTTAAATAATTCAAGGCTGGTAGAATTGCGGAATAAAATACCATTTCTTGCTCCCCGGCCAAGACCTACGGCAATGGCTGCTGGTGTGGCAAGGCCCATTGCACAAGGGCAGGCGATTACAAGTACTGCTATACTCCGCATGAGGGCAGGGGTGAAATCTTTTATAATGATCCAGTTTACGGCAAGCGTAACTAAGGCAATAGCTAACACTACCGGAACAAAAATTGCGCTGATCCTGTCTGCCAGTTGTTGCACAGGCGGCTTTTCACCCTGGGCTTGTTTTACAAGATTAATAATACCCGATAAAATGGTATCATTCCCTGCAGCAGTTACGTATGCTTTTACAGTTCCGTTTTCAATTAAACTGCCGCCAATTAATTTGTCTTTGCCAGCTTTGTGCAGCGGCACACTTTCACCTGTAATGATAGCCTCATTAACATCAGCCTCACCCCAAAGAATTTTACAATCTGCAGGAACCTGTTCGCCCGACTTAATCAGAACAAGGTCACCCGTCTTTAGCTGATCACTTTCCACTGTAAATAGTTGTTCCTGGTGCTGATCATCATATGCGATCATCGTTGCCATCACCTTTTGTGACTTTGCTAGTTTGTTCAATGCCCGCTGTGTAGATTGCACAGAAGCATCCTCCATATAATTACCGAGGAACACAAGGGTGATTATTGTAGCAGTAGTTTCATAAAACATATAATCAGCAGCCTGCCCGGTTAGCGTTCCATACAAACTATAAATAAAGGAGGCTAAAGCACCGATGGCAATCAGTACATTCATATTGGGTATGCCATTGCGAAGACTTTTCCAGGCGCTTTTTCCAAAAAAACTCATGCCAACTATAAAAACAGGAATTGCAAGACTTAATTGCAACCAGGGGTTCATCAACCATTCAATATGCAAACCCGGGATCATATGAAGCATCAAAACAGCAGTAAAAGGAAAACAAAACCAAAAACGCTGCAGGTGGGTTGAAAAGAAAGGTTTATTTTTTTTAATTGTTGGTTTGGCGAAGTCGCTTACTTCATAACCCAAATCTTTTATTCCCGATGCAAGGGTAGCCGGAGCAATATGCCCGTTCATTTCAAAACTTACATCGCCGGTAGAAAAATTCACTTTCACGGCCTCCATCCCTTTCTTCTCAAGATATTTTCGAATAGTGAGGGCGCAGTTTGAACAATCCATCCCATCTACCTTCCATTGTATTTTTTCCATAATGGTTTCTTCACTTTATAACGAAATAGCAAGTATTCTTGTTGCAAATTTACCAAAGTGGTATTGGCGGGTTTTATAAATAAGGGAATATGTTCACAACCATGTTGCTAAAATGATAGATTTTAGAAAAAGGTCAGTTTTTTATATGGCTGGTAGTATTGGATTTAATATTTGCACCCGGTAATAATCAGGGGGAATTACATTTGCGAAATGGAATTTTATTTTTCGTTGGCTAATATAATGGAAATAGCAGCCCGGTTCTGGCAAACAATACCGGATGCTACCGTCATTGCGTTTCATGGAAATATGGGAGCAGGAAAGACCACTTTTATTCATGCTCTTTGTGATGTAAAAGGGGTAAAAGATACAGTGGGCAGTCCTACCTTTTCTATTATAAACGAATATTATTTTAATGGAGATAATGCCGGAAAAATATTTCATATTGACCTCTACCGCCTGAAGAACGAAGAAGAAGCTATACAGGCGGGAGTGGAAGATTGTTTGTACAGCGATCATATTTGCCTTGTAGAATGGCCGGATAATGCGCCGGGTATTTTTCCTGTAAATACCGCTCATGTGTACATTGATATGGTAGATTCCTCTTTGCGAAAGATTAGAATACATGGGAATTAACTAATTTTGAAAACAGTCAGTTAGACTATCGTTAACCAACTTCATGAGCCAGCAAAAACCCAGGATCAGTACTTCTTTTAGCTACGAAACCTTAGAAGAAACACTCGATATAAAACCCAAAGCCCAGGGGATGATGATTGGCATTCC
>JBPPMM010000532.1:0-11694 GCA_051306075.1 Chitinophagaceae bacterium | reverse complement strand
ATAAGAACGCGGAAAATGCGATGAAATATTGGAGCCTGCGTATAAAGCAATATGAGGTCGCTATGACTAATCTGTAGTACCATCGTGTTTTCCAGGGCATCAATATTCAGCTCCGATGTTTTTTCAGTATGAAAGCTCCCAAGATCGTTAATCCAGTAATTTTCTGCGGCAAACTGAATTATATGAGCATTACCCTGGTCGTCGATTTTATACATTCTTAAACAACCTCTCACAACAAAATACATTTGATTGCAGACATTGCCTTCCTGCAACGCATATTGCCGTTTGCGGAAGAGGCGTGGGTGAAAATTCTCGGATACCAGATCTTTCTCCTCTTTGTTTAAAGGTATAAGGCGGTCAAAGTAACTGAGCAATGGTTCTAAAGAAGCCTGTGATAAATTTTCTTTCATTTAACAACATTACAGTTTTGTTTATCATCCGGTAAATTTAATGATACTGATCCAAAACCTTAGAGTTTCAACCATTGGTCTGAGTTATATGGAAATGAGATTTGGTTACAGACCTGGCCCAGATAGGGAAGGAAAACTGGATTTACCGGCTGACAAAAAGACCATTCCGTCCTGGCATTTCTTAGCGCTGCGAAGCAGTTGTTTCAAATGGAGGGATTACAGCTATTAAATTCACTTTCTAAAAGAACATTAAGGTCATTGGAGTACATACACCCCCGAATAATTGAGAGATTATTTAAGACTCCATCATAATATTTTTTATTTCCTTTACGAGTGCTAAATGTTCTACAGTTAATTCGTTTTGCCAGGCACGTTTTTCCGTTTTTCAAATGATCTTCCAAAAAACTTATTGTCAATTTTAAAATTGTCCGGAAATACTGATCAGACTTTCAATTTCCTGAATCTTTTACAACTTGTGGCAGACAACCAAAATCTTCATGTAGTGCGGAATCAATTTTAAATATTTGTTCGTCAGCTATATCTTTTTTCTGAAAATTATAGACAACATCTCCTTTTTTTATTTCTGTGTGAAGAAGTCACATTAGCTGTGCGGACACAGCGCAGCGGATTCAGAAAACTTCAGGAATCTGTGTTCAGGATGATTGCCCCGTTGTTATAGAGGGGAAAGTAAAGAACAGTAGTTGAATATATTTAGCAGAAGCGAAAAAAATTCAACAACCTGGAATATACCTTTTATTACCTGGTAATTCCATCCTGGATGCTGAAGTAAATGAAAGATTAATGTATTTCACTTTAGGCAAAATAAAAAAAAGATAATAATGCCGGCTAATGTTGCAATCGAATTCCCAATTAAGTTTTAACTGTTTCCGCTTGTTGACCATAAACCCTGATATCTTCAATCGTTCTGTTGAGCCTGCTTTTTTCCGCGCCAAAAGCCATCAGGTGACTTTCGATCGATACTTCAATGGATGAGCTCAATAAGGTTTTATCCTGTTGCGCAATGGCTTGTACCCAATCTTTCATCAGCCGGTGATCGCCACCGCCATGGGCATCGGTCTTCATTTTCCAGGAAGTCTTTTTTCTTGTTTTAAAATCAGTCATCTCAAACATTTCCATATCTCCAACAATATCTCCTTTGGAACCCATGATGCGGGTTCTTCTTCCTTCATATGAAACGTGGGCTTCCATTGAAAAAGCAGCGGTTACACCATTTTCAAAAAGCATATTAACAGTAAGATGATCGGGTTGGTCATTGTCCATCCGGTAAACACATCTTCCATAGTCCGTGGTTTTTAATTGTTGCAGAATGGATTCATCCCATTTGGATCTTTCTGCCGGCATATCAAAAACATATAATCTTTTCTTATCCCGCAGGTATATCTGTAAGGCTGAATAAGGACATGAAGCTTCCACCTTGCAGCCATCCGTGCATCGTTCCGTACTGCCTTCCGGTGCATTTACATTGGTAAACCAACTCAGGTTGCCAAAGCAGTGTACATCATGGGCAGGACTATTAACCAGCCACCGTATAATATCTGTATCATGGCAGGATTTGGCCAGCACGATGGGTGTAGCGGTTTTGCTGTTTTTCCATTTACCCCGAACATAGGAATGACTCATATGTATCTGTTCTATAGGCTCCATGTGTTGTATGCTAATGATATTTCCAATCAATCCGGCGTTAATCACTTCTTTCAGTTCCCTGAAATAAGGAGTATAGCGAAGCACATGGCATACACCAACTATCCGGTTAGTTTCTGTTGCCTTATCCAGTATTATTCTGCATTCCTCTTCAGTTGGTGCAATCGGTTTTTCAAGTAATATGTCATAACCTGCATCTAATGCCGCCATGCAGGGCTGAATATGTAAATGATCCGGGGTAGCGATAATAACGGCATCAGCAAATTTCTCTTTTTCGAAAACTTCTTCCCAGTTCTGAAAACAAAAGGCATCATTTATTTTATGACGGATCTTAAAACTATCCCGTCGCGTAGAATTGATATCTGCTATAGCCACTATTTTCAATTCATCAGGATGTTTAATGGCATAATCGGCATAAATACAACCCCGGTGACCGGCACCGATCAGGATGGCCCTGACCGGCCGGCTTATTTTAATATGCCTTGGATTTTCAAATACATCATAATGGAGTCCAAACCGGGCTGCCACTTCTTTCCATCTTAAGGTGGCACTTTCCTTTACTATATGGAATGACCTTAATATTTTTCTTGAAGAAATAAACTGGCGTAAAGACATATCCTTTTAACTTGTTTTAATTAATACTTATTCATCTCAAATTTATAAAAATGAAAAAGCCGGGTTTTTGATGGTTGTTAACGCATTAACCTGCAATAATTGAACCATGCACCGGATTCCACTTATGTTTGTCAAATTACAACTTCGGGTTCAGGTATTTCTTTTTCGCGGTGGACGTTTTCTATTTCCTGTAAAAATTCATCACTCCAGAAATTGATGTTATAATAATGAACCGAATCATACAATCTTTTCATGCGCATTCGTCGCTCGGCAGGATCCATTGTTAATGCCTGCACCAAACCTTCCTTTAGCGATTTCATATCATAAGGATTCGTAAGCAGAGCATATTTCAGTTCAACCGAAGCACCTGCAAACTCTGATAGCAGCAGAACACCGCTGTCATCTTTTCTTAAACCTTGCGTGGCAACATATTCTTTGGCTACCAGGTTCAATCCGTCACGCAGCGGCGTTATCCAGGCTATATCTGCAACCGCATAATAGGCGATAAGTTCTTCAAATGAAAAAGAGCGAAAGAAAAAGTGAATGGGTGTCCAGTCAAATCTGGAATATTTCCCGTTTATTTTTCCGATGGCCTGTTCCAGTTCCTGTTGTACTTTTTCATAGATTTTCATTCCCTTTGCGGGTGGCGTACAAATGTTGATCAATTCTACCTTACCATGAAATTCAGGATACTGCTCTAAAAATTTTTGAAACGCATATATTTTTTCCAGGGGTCCTTTTACATAATCAAGTCTTTCAACACTAAGTATGATCTTTTTTTCACCGATCCTGTTTCTGATATCAGAGATTGATTTTTGGGTTTGGGGCTGATGAAACAAATCCTTTATATTATCAACGTTTACGCCGACAGGATGGGCTCCTAACTTAACCTGGCGCTCACCAGCTACAATACTACGTGTCATTTTTTCAACACCCAGCGGACAGCTATACGTAAGAAAGCGTTCGGTACAATTTATTTCTTCAGTAACTTTTACCGGCAATTGACTTTTTACTACATCTATAAAATTTTCTACATATCGGGGTATGTGAAAGCCGATATAATCACATTGTAAAAGACTGCCAATGATCTCACCCCGCCATGGAATGATATTAAATATATCGGCGGGCGGGAAACTGGTATGATGAAAGAAGGCGATTTTAAGATCGGGCCGCAATTGTCGGAGAACGCCAGGTACCATCCATAGATTATAGTCATGTATCCATACAATTGCTTCATGATCCGCTTCAGCGGCAACTTTTTCGGCAAACAACCTGTTGACTTTTACATAATGCTCCCAATGAGAATGATTAAAAGTGGCTTTTTCAATAAACGAAAAGATAGTGGGCCAGAACGCTTCTTTAGAAAAAACTTTATAGAATAACTCCACATCTTTTTTACTGAGACCCACACGGGAAACCAGCAAGTTGGGATATTTTTTTTCATCCACATATACGTTGCGGAATTTTTCTTTTTTCTTTTCCGTTTCTTCCCATGCCACCCAGGTGCCGGTTCGTCCGTTATTAAAAAATCCAAGAAGTGATGGAATAATACCATTCGGACTTTGAGGTGGTATTCTTTCCTTGCGACCATTCATTTCTTTCATATCATAAGGAAGCCGGTGGTAAACCATCAGCAATTGATTATCGCTTCCGGTGCTTTCTATTTTTTCAATTTCTTCGTTTGGGAAATAATTTTGGAATTCATGAAAGTGTTCCAGTGATTCTAATATACCGCCACAGCCTGTTTTTTCGGCCTGGTAAACATGCAACATATCACTGGTGGCTTCTATCAGTTTCTCTTCGGCATCGCCTACTACCACACCTTTGTAACCTGCATTATAAAGAGACAGATCGTTCAAAGTATCTCCTGCAACTAATATTTGTTTTGCAGGCAATTTTAATAATGAAACGAGTTGCTGAAGCGAAGATCCTTTATTGACTCCCGGTGGTAAAATATCGAGATATTTATCGGCAGATACCAGTACGTCGCAACCCATGGATTGACTGATACGATTTACCTCATCCAGGTCGGTGAGTTCATTGTAATAAAAGGAGCACCTCCGCATTTGCGGAACTTCCTGCCATTGCAGTCCGGCAATATGTTTTAATTTATTATAGATATCCAGGTGGCCGGGCCACTTATCTTCTATAGCAGCCTGCAGTGGTTGAATGGGTTCAAGTGTGAGACCGTTTACAATTGTAGCACCTACATCACATATAATATAATGGGGATTGGGGATCACGGGATCATTTAATAACGGGATGACGGTTTCTAAACCACGCCCTGTTACAAATACAAGCGTTACATCCTGACGCTCCCGCATCAGGCGGTAAAGTTGTTGTTTATATGCACTTTTTCCTGCGAGGAAAGTGCCATCAAGATCTGTTGCCAGTAATAACATATATTTTATTTTAAACGTTTTTCTAATAATTTAAATTCCATAAAGGGCGATGCATGCTGATAAAGTATCCGGTACATCGTTGATAATACAGGCATATTCACTTTCAGTTCCGTTGCTGCCTTGTGCATTCCCTTCACTGCCGGAAATCCTTCGGCTATCATGTTCATCCTGCTTTCCGCAATGGCAACTGAATAACCCCGACCAATCATAGACCCAAAACTCCGGTTGCGGCTGAATTCTGAATAAGCTGTTACTAATAGGTCGCCGAAATAAACAGAATCATTCAGGTCTCTTTTAGTGGTATCTGCAGCCTTTAAAAAATCTGTGATTTCTCTCATGGCATTACTCACTATAACGGCAAGAAAATTATCACCATAATTCAAACCTCTTACGATACCGCTGGCAATACCAATTACGTTTTTTAAAATTGCTACATATTCTACGCCAATGGGATCACTATTCTTAATCACATTTATATAAGGTGATTTTACTGCTTCCGACAATCGTTTCACTATTCCGCCATTTTCACCCGAAACAGTTAAGAAGGTTTTCCTGTCCATTGCAATTTCTTCAGCATGGCAGGGTCCTGCCAGAACAGTTATATCTTTCACTTCCGCATTAAATTGTTTCGCAATAAAAACGGATGGAAGCAGAAACTTCTCAGATACCAGGCCTTTTATGGAAACATACAAATGCTTATTCAGCAGAATGTTTTCATCTAAACCGGAAACAGTTGTTTCGAGATAAGCGGAAGGCACAGCAAATAACACGTCATCCGATGAAGCTAAAGCCTCCTCCAATAAATGAGTAGGCCTGATATATTCCATGTTGAGTTGAAAAAAACTCAGGTAATTAGGGTTTCTTCCGTTTGCCAGAAGAAAATTCACGTGGTCCTCAGAACGCAAGTGCCATGTAACTGTGATACCGCTTTCGGAAAAAATCTTGACGAGTGCTGTAGCCCAACTGCCTCCGCCAATAATGGTAATGGATCGCAGTGGTTGCAATGTCACTAATTTTAGTAATTAAGAAATTTTATTTAAAGAGCATCGCAAAGCTAACCAATTCATAGCAGTTAATCCGCCGAATGGAAGCATTCAGGCGGATTTTAATCAGATTTTAATTTAAAAAATACCCTATTCCCTTTGTGAACTGGTTTAGTCATCGGAAACACCGTACTGATCAACTTTTATGAAAGGGTGGTTTTCGCTATCCCGTTTTTATTTTTATTTTCCTCGCTGACTTCTTCCTGCTTATTAACAAAAAGTGTTTGAGTAGGAAATGCAAATTCAATTCCATCCTTTTCAAAATGCTCGAATATATTCAATGAAATTTCATGGTGTGTATTCATATAAGTTAAGTAATCCGGCGATTCAATATAATAAACGATCTCATAATTGATACTGAAATCACCGAAGGATTTTAGGTGGACACGGTCAAAAGTTGCATTCTCCTGTTTTACAATTATGTTTTCAACTATCCCCGGAATCTTACGTAATTTTTGAGCAGGAGTATAATAAACGACGCCTATAGAAAATACAACTCTTCTTCGCTTTAATCTTTTAAAATTTTGAATAACGGATTTTGCCATTTCCGTATTGGTCATAATCAATTGTTGACCATCCAGGCTTCTGACATGCGTTGTTTTAATACCGATTTTTTCTATTACTCCGCTGTAATCACCGGAAACAATAAAATCTCCGATTTCAAATGGCTTATCGAAAAATATGACGAGGTAATTGAATAGGTCGCCTAATATGTTCTGAGCTGCCAGCGCAATCGCTATTCCACCTACGCCCAATCCGGCTATAATGGTGGTGATATCATAACCCAGGTTATCAGCAAGCATTACAAGTCCCAAACTCCAGGTCAGTAACTTTACAACGATCAGCATTCCATCCACCTGTTTAATCCTCTCCGCCGGCTCATTTTTGCTTTTCATATACATCACCACCGAATGGTGAATAATGAAGTTGAGAATTCTCACGATGTAATAAATCGTTATAAACATAAAGGCCACTGAAATAATGCTTTTTATTTTATCCGGCCAGTTCAGCATATTAATTATGCTGTAATTAATAAACAAATACAGGTAGGGGAGCGCAAACTTTTCAGCAAGATCTACCAGCAGATCATCAAAATGGGTGTTGGTGCGGGACGTTAATTTCCTTATAATGCCAATCAACTTTTTCTTTATCAACTTTAATACTACCCAGGTTACCAATATTCCGGCTGCTGCCAGTGCGTAATCATATACCCGGTTTCCCCATACCATCCTGTTCAATATTTCATCCATACTATTCCTTTTATACTTGAGTTAAAGTATGCAATATTATTCTGCCGGTATTAATGCAGCATTAAAATAAAATTAAAACGCCGGTTAATCTATCTTAAAAAGGAGATAATTCATATCAGAAGAGTGAATGTTGTAAAGCAGACGATAAATATTTTAATCCAATTTTAATAAGAGCTTAATCAGGCTTTTATTGCCAGCCTATATTATTGTAACATATAATTCACCGCATGCAAAAGTTGTTTAATAAAATTTTATTGCCTATAGATTTTTCGTCAAAATCAAAAGTTGTCCTTGAAAAAGCCATTGCGATCGCTACGGAGTATAAATGCAGCATTCATCTGTTGCATGTGGTTTCTATTTCTCCCTTTGAAGCGGTAGCCATGGCCGAAGGCCATATGGCTGTTCCTTATAAAATAATGGACAATAAAGAAGAGTTGCGTTTTCACCTGGAAAAGTTGATTGAGTTTATCCATGTGCTTGGCGGCAATTCCATTAAGGTGGAGCAAAGTATACTGCAGGGTACCTGGGATGAAGTGATCATTGACATGGTGAACGAGCACCAGTTTGACCTGGTGCTGATCGGTCAAAAAGGAAGGATATCCAGGAAAAGAAAAATGCTTTTGAAGCCGGATAAGATTGCCGCAGAAGCAAATGTTCCTGTTATTACCGTTCCATCAAACCGGCGATTAACCAAACTTTATTCTATTGTAATACCCATTACTGATTTTCTGCCTGTCAGAAAATTAATGTATGGAATTTATATAGCCTCCCACTATGATACAACCATCAAATTATTGGGAGTAGAAAATAAAAAAACGAAAGAGCAGGTGCAGTATTATCTCAATAAAGCCTACCTGCTAATCAAAGCTCATTCAAGTGTAAAAGTAGCCACGGAAACCATCGTTAGTTACAATGTGGCCGAAGCGGTTAATCAATTTGCGATGCTGCAATCAGCAGATCTGGTGATTGTAAACCCCGGTTTGCAAACAAAAATGCCCGGGCTTTTTTCTTTTTTGCTTGGAAATATCCTGCAAAAATATTCAGCCCCGCCTGTCCTTACTGTCAATGCGGTCTGATAGGTTCAAAAAAAAATCAGTACCACCCAAAAAAAAATATTAAAAAAAATTCCTGGCGCGGAAAGGCAGGAATTTGACTAAAACCAAAAATTACACAAATGAAAAAAACAATTATTCTTTCTTTTATTTTATTACTTGCTTCTTTCGCTCAATCACAAACAATCGAAGAGGCGAAAGAGAATATTTATTATACACGTTATGATGCAGCGGAAAAGGTTTTACAATCCGTAATTGTAAAAGAAAATCCATCACCTGATGCCTGGTACTGGCTGAGTGAAATTTACCTTAAACAATTAAAGCCGGGCCTGGCTGAAAAAACTTTACAGGCAGGAAAAGATTTTATGCAGAAGCAAAACATGGAGCCGAAGCAATATCCTTTGCTCAGCATTGGCTGGGCGCACCTGCTGCTTGACACCGGTAAAGTGCAGGAAGCCAGAAGCCAGATGGAAGATATTTTAAAACAAACAAAATATAAGAATGCCACTGTATTGCTTGCAGCAGCCAGGGCAAATATTGAAAGTAAAAATGGCGATGCGGCCTGGGCACTGGAATTGTTGAAGAAAGCAGCTAAAAGGGATAAAAAGAATCCGGAAATATATGCTGCGGCAGGGGATGCCCACAGAAAGCTGATTCATGGCTCTGATGCCGTTGTAAGCTTTGGTAAGGCCAATGATGTGGATCCTTCCTTTGCAGAAGCTATGTATAAAAAAGGGCTTATTTATAAAAGCCAGAATAATATTGAAATTTATATCGATCGTTTCAGAAAAGCGTATGCTATGGATTCCAATTATACTCCGGTGCTTTATGAATTATATTATTTCTATTTCTACAGGGATATAGCCAAAGCGGGTAACATGCTGGAAGCTTATTTGCGCAATGCAGATCCGGATGCGCATCACGCATATATGCAAACAGATTATTATTATGTCTCAAAAAAATATGATGAAGCCATTCGCAGCGGGAAAGATATTCTTGCAAAAGAAGGTAATGAGGCCAAACCAAGAATCTATAAGCTGATTGCGTATAGTTATGCAGCTACAGGTGATTCTGCTACCGCTTTGCAGAACATGGATATTTATTTTGAAAAACAAAAACCATCCGAAGTAGTGGTGAAGGATTATGAATTAAAGGCCAGGTTGCTTGAAAAATTAAATCCTGATAAACTAGTGGCTATAGAATGGTATAAAAAAGCCCTGGCTGCAGAAAGCGAAAAGAAAGAGAAGTTGGGCTATATGATTACGGTGGCGGAGATGCAAAAGGAACTAGGTAACAGGGACAGGGAAGCTATGTGGCGGGAGAGTATATATACCACTAAGGACAGGCCTTCTAACCTTGATATTTTTAATTGGGGGGTTGCCTTGTATTCCGGTGAAAATTATTTGAAGGCTGATAGTGTTTTTAAAATATATGCGGAGAAATATCCTGATCAATTATTCGGATATGTGTGGAGAGCCAGGTGCAATGCGGTTATGGATTCAACAATGGAAAAAGGCCTTGCCGTGCCCTATTACAAAAAGTTAACTGAAATGGGGGCAAAGGATAGCAAAAAAAATAAAACTACGCTGATGGGGGCTTATGGATATTTAGGTGCCTATGAAGCCAATATTACAAAGGACTATGCCGGGGCTCTTGTATATTTTGATAAAATACTGGAACTGGAACCAACTAACAGTGATGCCGCCAAATTTGCAGACATGCTGAGAAACTGGATAAACGAAGGAAAGGCAAGCAATTAATAAACTATAAAACCTGCAATGATGAATATAAGAATACAAGTGATGAATGATACATTGCCAAACGCAGTACGGCAGCGAATACGCAGAAGAATTAATAAGCTAAATACATTTAGTGATGACCTGCTCAGCGCTGTTGCCATACTGAAGCAAGATGGAAACAATGCGGTAACCGGTAAGTATTGTGAGATCAGGTTGATGATAAAAGGATATGATCTCTTCAGCAGGGGCCGGGCATCAGGATTTGAAGAAGCAGCCTCCCTGGCAGTTGAATCCATACGCCGTCAGCTAATAAAAAGAAAAACGCAAAAAGAAATACAACGACGAAAAAATAAAACAGTTTTTCATGGTGTGTGATTTCAAAGAATGGGGCATCATTTTGGTGCCCTTTCTTATTCTGAATATTTTTCAGCATTTAATCAATATACAAGGAAGATGTCCCGACTTGTTAATACGTAAGTAGGCTATTCTTCTTATTTTACAGCAATTGGCCATACATAAAACCGGGCTGTGCAAAGTGTATAGGGCAAACTACAATTATCAATAAATTAAAAATAACGTATGGATTTTAATAAAGCCTACCAGTTAGTAACGGAAAAATTATCGGGATGGATACAGGAACTAATCAGGTTACTACCAAATATTTTGCTGGCAACCCTGGTATTGGTGCTGGGAATTTTTGTTGCCCGTAAGATTAAACAATTTTCGGTTAAACTCATTAACAGGATATCTGGAAATAGTACGCTTAACACTCTTTTTGGATCGATAGTGCACATTTTTTTTATCGGCATTGTATTATTTGCTGTCCTTAGTATATTAGGTTTTGACAAAGCGGTTACTTCTGTCCTGGCGGGTATTGGTATTTTGGGATTGGGTCTGGCACTTGCTTTCCAGGATATAGCCGCTAATTTTATTTCCGGCATTTTTATTTCTTTCCGGAAACCATTTCATATTGGTGACATAGTGAAAATTGGCGATTACATGGGAAAGGTAAGAGAGATCAACCTACGAGATACAGTATTACTTACTTTCCAGGGGCAAATAGTGATCCTTCCCAACAAAGATGTGTTTCAAAATCCTATAGAAAATTATTCCATGTTGGGCAAAAGAAGGCTGGACCTGGTGGTAGGAGTTTCTTACGGTGAAGACCTGGAGAAAGTGAGAACTATTACACTTGATGCTGTAAAAGATATTGAAGGATTGAATAAAGAAGATGAGACCACTATGTATTACCAGGAATTTGCTGACAGCTCAATAAATTATATCATCCGCCTATGGATAAGCAGCCCGGAGCAAGCTGCGTATTGGCATGTGAGTAACCAGGCTGTTATGAGAATTAAAAAAGCCTATGACAATAATAATATCACCATTCCATTCCCTATACGAACCCTGGACTTTGGAATTAAGGGTGGTGTACCACTCAATGAAGTGAATCTGAGACTGGCAGATAAAAATGTGAATTGAGCAGAAGAGGATATTTTTTCCTGCTAATGCAATACTAAA
>JBPPMM010000526.1:0-4161 GCA_051306075.1 Chitinophagaceae bacterium | reverse complement strand
AATTAAACACTCTTGATTCTAAAATAAAAAAATACACAAATTGGGCTTGGGGATTTGTTTGGTCTGGTTTCGGAATAAGTGTGTTTTCTATAATTTATTATTTGTGTAAATACAAGGAAGCTGATTTTGGACTCAACCTTTTAGGCGATTTTCTAGGAGGAAGTGTTGCTTCGGTTTGGGCATTAGCTGGTTTGTTTTTGATATATGTTGCCTTTTTAGGACAAAAACAACAATTATTAAATCAACAGCTAGAAATAATGTATAGCCAACTGGAAGTTAAATATACCAGATTAGAACTTGCAGGACAAAAAGAAGAAATGAAATTACAAAACGAAACTCTTCGTAATCAAGAGTTCGAAAACACATTCTTCGAATTACTTACACTTTTTAATAGCATTGTAAATTCATTGGATTTAAGAAAAACTAACAAGACTATTGTAGCTACAGGTCGAGATTGTTTTGAAACTTTTTATAAATATTTAACGACAGAAACACGGACTATTATTGGTCAGAACAATGCATTAGTTTCTACTTCTATGCCACAAGCAATTAGAGCTTATGAAAAGGTTTACAATGATAACAAGTCGGATTTAAGTCATTATCTTAGAACTATCTATCATATATTTAAATTTATTGATTCATCCAATGTTGAGGATAAGAGAAGATATGCTTCAATAGCGAGAGCTCAATTGTCAAGTCACGAACAAGTATTATTATTCTATAGCTGTCTACATAAAAACGGATTAAAAAAATTTAAACCTCTTATTGAAAGATATGCAATATTTAAAAATCTTGACCGTGAATTAATATTTAGTCCAAATCATTTGAATGAATATAAAAATTCAGCATTTGGAAATAAAAACTAATGGCAACAACGGTAACCGTTGCACAAGCCTCTCCAATCCGAAAAAATAATTTGTAATTGCCTCTTTTTTGGGCTTTTTTAGTTAGCTAACCAGAATTTCACTTTGACCTGTACCCTGCCTGTCGAGCTTTAAAACCGACCTAATAGCCTGTTGTACGGCCGTAATAAATGGCGGGAGTATGCCTGCTCCGCTTTTGGTTCTTTTAACTGTGAATTTCAGCCACTTTTTCAGGTTGTAGGCCGTGGCGGCCAGCTTCATGCACTTGTCAGCCTGCCTCAGGCCAATGGTATACACCTTTCCCATGGCCATGTGCTGGGTAAGGGTGCCAAGGACAGGTTCCACCGTGGCCTGCCGTTTGGACTTCAGATACCGTCCGTAGGGGCTTCTTACGCGGGCGTTGTTCCGCTCATACTCAGCCCGGAAATAGGTTACCGTGATGCGTTTCTCCTGCGCCTTGCCCAGGCAGGCGGTTTTCAGCGGACAACCCTTGCAAATGTGCTTACTGGCCCGGTATTCCCTCTTTTTGGTCCTGGTACGGTGGTCCAGGAATACCTTTTTAAACGGAATGGCCTTGCGCTGGGGACAGCGGTAATGGTCTGCCTGCTCATCGTATGGAAATCCTTCAGGACCGCCTGTGTAGGTGCCATGAGGCGGGATGTAGCCGGTAATCCCTTTGCCCTCTAAGAGGGCATAGTTCTCCCCGCTGCTATATCCTGTATCAGCCAAGAGGTTCTCCCACAGCAGGCCGTGATTCCACAACCGACCCCCTACACGCCTCACTATGTCTGGTAGGTGCTGATTATCCTTTCCGTCAGCTGTATGGGCCCCGATATCTGTGATCACATGGGCCGCCGTGTCCACGGTGAGTTGGGCTGTGTAATTGAGCTTTCTTGCCTTGCCAGGCTTCACGCTGATGCGGGCATCGGGATCCGTGGGACTGTAGTGGGTCTTGTTGCTGGTATAGCGGCTGCCTTTGTTCCCTGCGCCCGGTCTTTGGTCCTGCTCTTTACTCCATTTCTTGGTTCGGCTCTTCAGGGCCTGTAACTCCTGGTCATTGGCCGTAACTTTCCGCTGGTCTTCACGGGCCTTGTCGCCTTTAGCCTTGCGAATGGGGGCCTCCTTGTCCCGAGCGCTTAAAGCCCGTACTTTTCTCAAGTGGTCCTCCAAATCTTCCTCTGGGACCTTAAGTTCCAGACTGTCCATCGAGGCATTGGCCTTTACCGGGGCAGAGTCCACCACCTGGGTATGTCCGCTGACCATCCCGCTCTCCACACACAATGCGAAGACTTTGGTAAACACCTCCTCAAAAACCGCTGTGGGAAAGAGTTGCCGGGTACGGCTCAGGGTACTGTGCCAGGGCAATTCCTCGTCGATCCCATAGCCCAGGAAGAAGAGGATGTCCAGACGCATGGTACAATGGTCAATCAGCTTACGGTCGCTGGGGATGTTCTCCAGGTAGCCCACCAGGCAGAGCTTGAAGAAGTCCAGATGGAGTGCCGCTTTCAGTCGCCTGTAAAAATTCGTTGCCGGTACCCGTTCGCTGAGTTGGAAACCGTTAAACAACTTTTCCTGATACTGCTCTTTTCCTTGCATACCATTAAGTTACCAACCAAATCAAAATCATCTCAAAGGCTTTTGGTAACTTTATCAACAAAGTTGTGCAACAGGCACAATATGTAAAAATAATAGCCTGGTCAACAGCAATCCAACAGATATAGCTTCCTTGGTGATTTTCGGTAAGGCAACCTATACTAAGATGATCCAGAATTTTATATGGGCAACTGGCTATAACGTGGTAGCCATACCACTGGCAGCAGGAGTTTTATATAATGCCAATATACTTGTCAGTCCTGCAATGGGAGCAGTTTTTATGAGTATAAGCACAATAATTGTCGCCATTAATGCACAACTATTAAAACGTAAAATGAATATTAACAATTAAAATACCGCTACACCAGGGTTAAAGGGTTGAACCAAAGCAGTATCAATCTAGGTATTGGCAAATCTGCCCTCGATTATCACTATCTTCCACAAAAATGTGTAAACTATATAATTTTAATACAGAATTCTATAACAGTCCTGCCTCGCTAGAAGCTTAATTTTTTAGAGGATTATTTCATTGATTATCAATTTCTGAAACTATTCGGAGAGGAAATGGGTTGACTAGTTCATTTATAAAATAATAGAAAAATCAAATATCAAGATAATTAAAAAAATTAAATAATGAGAACATTAGTTGTTGGGTTCATTGTATTTGTTTTATGGGCAATGCCTTCGACCTACATTTATGTATGTAAGATTCAAGGATTATGCAGTGAGCCCATTAGTCTCCAGGCAAATACTCCATCTCCCGAAAGCAAAATACTTAATGACACACTAACTAAAGTTGATGTAAAAGAACAAAAAGTTGATGCAAAAGAACAAGCACTGCTTAACGAAATTGTTGTGAATTATTTTGAATTTGATAAATCAGAATTCAAAGTCAACGATTTGACCAAAAAATTTTCTGACGAATCGAATGTGTATTTAAAACAACACTCCAATGCCAGGATGATTATTACAGGTCATACGGATACCATAGGTAGTGAAGAATATAACCAGAAACTGGGTTACCGCAGAGCACTGAGTGCAAAGCAATATTTTGAGAGCGTAGGAATACCTGCAGAAAAGATAAGTATTGAATCGAAAGGTGAGATCCAACCAATTTATAGTAATTCTACCAATGAAGGAAGAGCAAATAATCGAAGAACAGAAATAACCATAAATAAATAAAACCATGAGCTCACTAATCATTCTATTAGCACAAACAAAAGGCATAGCAATAATGGAGATACTTCTAATGTTGGCAGGTGCAGCAACTATTGGATATATAACGGCATGGCTTTTTTACAAGTCGGTTTACAACAAAAAATTGAAAGCTATTGATACCGAATTAAATGAAAGCAAAAGCCAGGTACTCAAGCTTGATGCCGAATTAAATGAAAGCAAAAGTCAGGTACTCAAGCTTAATGCCGAAAATAGTAATCTGAATAAAGAGCTTGTTAAAATGACAAAAGAAAACGAGCAAAAAGAACTATTGCTTAACGAAAAAGATGATGAGCTGGTTAATCTTGCAAATCGTAAATATTTGCTTGATTATAGCAGTTTTGGGACAGCGACCGAGGCAGAAAAAGATGACCTTCAGATGATCAGCGGTATTGGACCATATATTGAAGAAAGCTTACTTGCGATAGATATTTTTACATTTTTACAGATTAGTAAATTTACTAAAAGGGATATTAACACGATTGATAAT
>JBPPMM010000511.1:0-12250 GCA_051306075.1 Chitinophagaceae bacterium | reverse complement strand
TTAAGAAGAACAAAGGCATTCGGCGCATTTTCAGTAAAAAGTTATAATCAGCCCAGGCGGGAGCAAAGGCAGATGATCATACAGGCCGCCAGGGAACTTCAAATGGAAGTAGTGCCGGAAGGAGGTTCTTTTTTTTATCATAATACAAGTATGATACTCGACGGGCACACAACTATTGAGCATAATATGCCGGTAGCTCCATTGTACAACGATATAGTGCAATTATGGAAAAATTCGGCAACTGCGTATACACCTACATTAATCGTAAGCTATGCGGGAATGAGCGGCGAATATTACTGGTACCAGCATGGAAATATTTGGGAAAAAGAGAGATTGATGCGTTTCACCCCCCGATCGGTTATTGATACAAGAAGTCGTCATCGCACTATGCTTCCCGAAGAGGAATATGAGAACGGGCACATCCTGGTATCAAAAACATTAAAAACATTGATGGATGAAGGTGTGAAGGTGAATATGGGAGCACATGGTCAATTGCAGGGATTGGGCGTGCATTGGGAAATATGGATGATGCAACAGGGTGGTATGACCAATCACCAGGCATTACAAACGGCAACCGTTAATCCAGCTTTCAGCTTAGGCTTTGACAGGTGGATTGGATCGTTGGAAGCAGGCAAGCTGGCCGACATGCTGATAATGGATAAAAATCCTTTAGAGAACATACTTAATACGGAAAGCATAAAGTATACAATGGTAAACGGGAGAATATATGATGCAGAAACTATGAACGAAACAGGTAACTACAAAAAGCTGAGAACAAAATTTTATTGGGAACTAAATAAGAATGTGGATCTTTTCCCCTGGTATAATGAAACAAATGAGGAAAGCTGTTTATGTGGTAAGCACTAAAAGAGCCAGATCAAAAGAAAGCAGAGTATCAGATAAGATTATTATTTAACACTCCGTTCACTGCCAATTTTTTTGCTGATAGCATTTGCCAGTGCAAAAACCCATAATCCAAGTATTAGAATTGTTAACATCGTTTTTCTGTTTTATTATGACAGGGAAGTACTCCAGGCCAGTTTATACGACCCGCTTTTTCCTTTAATACAAGTAAATAAAAACCGGGTAATAAAAGGCATGTTAAATTGTTCATTATTTTCTTCTATTGCCGCTGTACCGCTTACGTACGTTTCTGTTGAAGATGTTTCAATAGCTTCGGAATCATGCGGAACAATTGCCTTGCTATAACCGATATCATAATGGCGGTAAGCCAGCTTTTCGACCAACTCTTCCAGGAAAACGGGTTGATCAAAATAAGTGCTGATATGTAAATCTTTTTTCATAAATCTCCGTTTAAAAAATTGCTATTCCTGTTTATTAGACGTAATTCTAAAAGATTCGGTTACAAAAAGAATGTGAAAATTCTAAAAACATTTTTGTTGTCAGCTACTTAAGACAGAGACAAACTCCACTCAACTTTACAAATGCCAGAACTTTCTTTTATACAGGTAATAAAAAACTGGGTGTTAACCGGAAGTATGATTCTGTCTATGGATCCCCGGTCCTGCGGTGTTGAAATAATATCCAAACGACCATATACAGGCATATCCGTAGAGGCCCATGAAATTGTAGAAAACGCAGGTGAAAAGGATTCATCAGAAGTTTCTATTTCAGTGGGGGATAAATTTCTGTTTACAAAATCAATTAAAACGCCTTCTGCAAAAATAACTTTGCTTTCTACTGAGGTTATTGCTAATGCTGTTTTCATCTTTACTTTTTTTTAAACGTTCGGGTTAAATTTCCCCATACTATAGAAGCCAAACGGAATGCCAGAAAAGAAAAATAAACTACAATATCATGAAAGCTATGCCAGTAAAGGGCTAAGCAGAACTGTAAGGTGAGCAACCATTATATTATTGGGGTAAAAAATCCCAATATTTTGTGAGCAAATGCAAGAGATTGGGAAATAACGTGAGTTAGATCAGGCAGTATGAATGATGAATTTGTCAAAAAAAAATAGGGATAGATGTAGCTATAAAGAAAATATTAGTCATCTATTTCAACTTCTTGAAGTGGTATAAATACATGTTAAATTAAATGTCCGCGGTATTGCAATTATCAGGTAAAAAGTAGTAGTCAATACAAAAAAATAAAAATGAAGGATAAAAATTTTATTTCACAAACTCAAAATTATCTCCGTCAAATAAACCCTTGTCGCTCAATTTCAGGTGGGGGATTACCAATAATGCCATAAAAGATAATGTCATGAAGGGTGAACCAAGGGTTGAACCAGCCTCCCTGGCTTCTTTATCTATTAAAGAATATTGTCTGGCAACCTGGTAGCCATCCTCTATACTCATGAGCCCCGCAACAGGTAAGGGTACGATGAGCTCCATATTATTTTTTATACAACTAATGCCTCCCCGGTTCTCAATGATCATATTGACCGCTTTACAAATACTTTTATCATCTACACCTACAGCAACAATATTATGACTGTCATGTGCCACAGAAGAAGCCAGTGCGCCCTGCTTCAATCCAAAATTCTTAATAAAGGCTTTTGCTACAGGTGCATCCTGGTAACGATTTACCACTACAATTTTTAAGATATCCCTTTCCTCATCGCAAACTATTTTACCCTCTTCAACTTTCGGATCAAACAAAAGTCTATTAGTGATCAATTGTCCGTCCAGTGCCTCAATTACAGGTATTTGCTTTTCGCCATTCCATAGTAGTTCAAAATCTTCAGGGGATCTTTTGTTGCACGAAAAATTATTAATGATGCCCGGCTCAGCACTTTTAATCCTGGTTATTCCATTTTCAGCTACTAACTCTCCATTTATAAAAGTTTTGATTACTTCAAAATCTTCCAGGTCCTTAACGATTATAAAATCTGCTTCATCTCCTTGTTTCAATAAACCAATGGCCAACCCGTAATGATGCACGGGATTGACACAGGCTGCTTGTAATATTTTAAAAAGTTCAATGCCCTTTGCCACTGCCCTTGCACAAAGTTGATTGATATGGCCAAGCACCAGGCTATCCGGATGTTTATCATCACTGCAAAACATCATTTGATTGGGATAATCATTCAACAAGTCAATTAATGCGTCAAAATTTTTTGCGGCGCTTCCTTCGCGGATGATGATCTTCATTCCATTCTGTAATTTGTCCAGTGCTTCCTCCTTTGTAAAACATTCATGATCGGTGGAAATCACAACCTCCCTGCCCTCCAAAGGAGGGTTCTCTTTCCTGGCATTTTTGAAATTCGTTTGAGAAAGCTTCTTAACTATTTTGCTTAATACAATTTCTGCGTTTTTTTCTATTTCTTCGTTTGAAAAACGGATAACGTCAAAGCCCAATTGGTTAAGTTCAAGTGTCCTTTCTGCATCGCTGATTTTATTTTCCTTTATTTGATGTATTAAGCCATCTATTTCTATGATCAACCTTTTGTTAAGGCAAACGAAGTCGGCGATATAAGAGCCGATAATATGTTGTCTCCTGAATTTATAACCATCTAATTGTCTTCCCCGCAACAAATGCCACATTATATTTTCAGCATGAGTAGGGTTTTCTCTATGATGCTTTACAAACTTTTTAAGCACACCATAAACTGATGGCTCTGCCGTTTGATAATGATAATGTAATGACGAACTATTGGAGTCTAAAGTCCCCCCCATAGGGGGATGTAGGGGGGCATATATATATTTTTTTACTTCCTCACCTCTCAAACCGGGTGCATGACCATCTACAGGCTTTAATAAACGATGCGCTGCGGAAATTTTTTTCATCACTTCTTTATCTTCATTCAATACTCCCGGAAAGTTCATCATTTCACTCAGGTACCTGATATCATTCCGCTGCAATAAATTTTCTACATCTGTTGAATCCAGCGCTGCGCCGGCTGTTTCAAAGACGGTGGCCGGTACACAACTGGGAGCGCCGAAATTAAATTTAAAAGGAACCGTTTTTCCGTTTTCAATCATATATTCCACACCTTCTATACCGCATACGTTGGCTATTTCATGCGGATCGCTTACCGTGCCAATAGTGCCGTGGACCACCGCCAGCCTGGCAAATTCGGATGGTACCAGCATGGAACTTTCAATGTGAACATGACTGTCGATAAAACCGGGAAGAATAAAACCGGAGACAGGATGATCAGGATCAGTAATCAGCGGTTCAATAGAAAAAATCTTACCCTCCTTAACCTGCAGGGTAGCCGGATAGATTTTTTGCTTATGCACATCAACGAAATTGCCGGAAACAGAAAAGGATGCCATAAATATATTTTATGGAATTAAAGATAAAAGAACCTGGCTAAAGGTCTTTTTTATATTAATGCGGTAGCAACGGAATTTCAACCTGAACCAGGAAAATTTAGTATTCAGCGTTGTAGTTGTTCTGATTGTTATTGCATTCTTATAACCTGTTTGGGAAACGAATAAAAGAAAAGTGCTATTTATGCGGCTGGCAAAATAATCTTTTTCGTTCTTTCTTTCATAAGGGCAATCACTTCTTCCTGGCTGCTGAACATATTGTTGATGTTAACAATATTGTCGGCCAGTTTATCATAGCGTTTTGTCATCAGCCAGACAAAGATGTGCAGGTAATGGATGCCATCAAATACAAGTATTTTTTGCTCGGCAAATTTGTCTTTGATCTTCATGAATTCTACAGGGATCTCGGTGTAATGAAGAGCGGGGCGAAGATGGTGTACGGCATGGTAACCGTCGTTCCAGCACATTTGATTGTATTTGGTATTGATGCAATTAATAGCGTTTTCTTCGGGATCATTAGGATCTACAAACGCATGTTGCGCCCAGTTGCCCAGCATCATTACCACCCGCGCAAATACAAAAGGAATAATAAAAACCAGTAAGGTGACATAAAAGTTTACAAAACACATGGCAATACAAAATAAATAAAACGACATTTCGCCATAAGTTAATCGCAGGTAAAACTTCTTTCTTTTTTTGGTAAACAAATACATGAATGTATCACGGAATCCCAGTACCAGGAAGCGGGTAACATAGCTGGCAAATCCGCGAACGCTATCCCGGCGGTAGGGCAGGGTGCTGCTGGCATCGTCCTGCATGTTATTTTCCACATGGTGCATACCCATATGATGAACAAAATAGGTTTCCGGCGTATGGCCAAACAAAGGACACACACCCCATACTATCCAATGGTAAATCCAGGTATGTTCTTTTTTAAACAATTTGCGATGGCTGATGCAATGCAGCATCAAACCAAACCTGCCTTTGAAATACATTTGAGATACGTAGAAATAGGGAATATAAATCAGCCACCAATACCAGCCTTCAAGCAAAGGAGTATACAAAAGAATAGCTACCGGTATTACCAGTATATGAATGGCAGTAAGCAAATAAATAAAAGGAAGGTCACGGGGATCATTAATGTAACGAAGCCAGAATTTATCGTACCCGTTATATTTTTCTTTTGGCGTATAAACGGGGTCAGTAATAGTGGTCAGGGCCTTCATGAATATGTATTACTAAAGAATTAAATGGTTAGTGTAGTTAAGCTTAATTTTTACAGGGATAACTGATCAGAAATAATCAGTAAAACTACGGCTTTCCTTTAACTCGGTCCGGTTTATTTAGGATCGATTAGTAAAGAAACGAATAGAAGAAGCCTTTGGTACCCTGATCATGTTTTATAATGTATCAAGTAGTAAATAAATAATAACCGCTACGCAAAAATATTTTTTCTATGTAAAAGAAGAATTTACCTGTCTGGCCATATAATTTGGTGGGAGAGGTTCATTATATTTTTATTCAAATTGAAAAATTATGGAAGGACATTCTCAAGAATACTGATTGCTTTTCTATAAAATAGCCATCATAAAAGATTCTCTGCCTGCTTTCCATGGTATCCTGGCATTGAGTAATAGAGTAATAGAGTAATTGTACCATTGTGTGATAATGGGCTTCGATGTACTTTGGCTGTTTTAAAACCACCTCTATGAAATTTTTTTTAATCCTTACTCTATTCGTTCTTTCCCAAACCCTATCCGCCCAGGATTTTCCGGGCTACCGAACCGGCAATTACACTGGCGTCAATGGCGTCTTTTTCAATCCTGCTAATATTGCTGACAGCCGCTATCGCTGGGATGTTAATTTATTTTCACTTAATACCAGCGTGGGAAATAACCAGGCTTCTTTCAAATTAAAAACAATAGGCGAAACTTTTAAAGGAGATTCGATTGCCAACCAATTTATAGGAAACCAGCCAGGCGCCAGCAGTGGAATTGTCAACGCTACCATCCTGGGACCTTCATTTATGTTGAATACAGATAAGAAGTCTGCTATCGCTTTTACAAGCAGGGCCCGTGTAATGATGAATGCGACTGACATCGACGGGAAGCTGGCTGGTAAAATCATGGATGACTTTTCAGAAAATGATCCGGGGCTACCTTATTCTATCAATTCTGATAAAAATATGCGGGTAAGTTTAAATACCTGGACAGAATTTGGATTAAGCTATGCAAGAGTAATAAAGGATGAGGGAAAGCATTTTCTGAAAGGAGGCATCACACTGAAATACCTGGCCGGCGTTGCCAATGGGTACATGAACATTGCCAGTTTAAAAGCTACTATCAACCAGGACCCGCTTGACTTTGACGCCTACCTTAATAATTCCTCCGGCCGTTTGGAATTAGGAATAGGTGGTGTTAACCTTGCCGATTTTGATGCATCCAAACTTACTTCCTTTCAAAGCACAGGTTTCGGAACGGATATCGGATTTGTTTACGAATTCAGGCCGGATCATGAAAAATACAAACTGGATAATAATGACTGGCGCAGAAATTTGAATAAATATAAATTTAAAATAGGTATGGCATTGCTTGATATCGGTACAATAAAATATGACAGGGACATGCAGCGCAGCGGTGCTTATGATGTCCATATCACAGGGGCGGAAAAATTATACCTGTCTCAATTATCCGAAGTAGCAGCCGACAGTTTAAAATCTTTTTTTGATAATAATCCCCAATACTTCACAGCGGCAACAGGCGGCAACAATAAAAATTACCAGGTGGGCTTACCGGCTACATTACATATCGATGCAGATTATCATTTTCACCATGGCTTTTATGTGAATCTTTCGGGACAGCTTAGCCTGGTAAACACAAAAAACAAACCGTACAATAGCCAGTATTATTCCTCTTTTTCACTAGTTCCCAGGTATGAAGGCCGGGCTTTCGGCATTTATTTGCCTGTCAGTTATAATAAACTTACTGAGCTGAATGCGGGTATATCCTTGCGTTCGGGCCCATTCTTTATTGGTTCAGGAAGCATTTTGACTGCAATAATGAGCCATTCCAAACAAGCCGATGTATATATGGGATTGCGATTTGGAGGTTTGCAAAAGAATAAAGAGAAAAAAGAAAATAAGAAAAAGAAAAAGGCGGATAGAAAATCAGCCGAAGAAATGGATGGAAAGTAAGCCCGGCATTTACATGAATAAATAACAAATAAAGTAAAAAATAAAAATAATTGTAGTGATAGATTGGCTGGCTCCTTAACCGGGCTGGCTTTTTTTTTAATTATTCATCATTGAGCAATCCTGGTCTTCTTTCCTTAGTTCTTTTTAATGCTTCATCCAGTCGCCAGGAATCCACTTTTTTTGGATCCCCACTTAATAGAACTTCTGGTACTTTCCATCCCCGAAAATCAGCAGGCCGGGTATACACCGGAGGCGCTAATAAATTATCCTGGAAGGAATCAAAAAGGGCAGAAGTTTCATCATTCAATACACCGGGTAATAAGCGACCGATTGCATCAACCAAAACAGCCGCAGCTATTTCACCTCCGCTTAATACATAATCGCCGATTGAAATTTCTTTTGTTACAAAATGTTGTCTTATCCTTTCATCAATTCCTTTATAATGGCCGCAGATAAGAATAAGATTCTCTTTTAGTGAAAGATAGTTAGCCGTTTTTTGATTAAGCGTTTCGCCGTCGGGAGTTAGAAAAATGATTTCATCATATTTTCTTTGTGCTGTTAATTCTTCAATGGCATTTGTTAATGGCTCACACATCATCACCATACCTGCACCGCCACCAAACTGGTAATCATCCACCTGACCTTGTTTGTTAATAGCCCATTTTCTCAGGTTATGGGTATGCACTTCCAGCAAGCCTTTTGCCTGTGCTCTTTTCATGATGCTGTGTTCAAACGGACTTTTTAACAGTTCGGGTAAAACGGTAATAATGTCAATGCGCATGAAGCAAAGATAAGTGGCATTTAATTGGAGGATATCTCCAAAACTCCGGAAGAACTGTTGGAAGACGGGTCCTCTGCAATCACCTTTATTTTATAACGGGTGGCTGCTTTTACTGTAAAGGATTGATCGAAAGAATAAGTTTTACTACCGGGATGGATATGTATGTGGTCGTATTCTTCACCTGTAATGAGATTGCTGATTTCAATATGTATTTCATCAACGTAGTTATTGTCCGTAACAGTGCCCTTTATATGAATCATTTGCCCGGCAGTAAATACATCGCTATTATTTGGAGAAATGAAGGTAACAACGGGTGGCTCTGCATCTTCCGATTCTTTAGAACAGGAAAGAATAACAAAAAGCGAAAGGAGCAAAAGAGAAAATAATTTCATACAGGTAGAAGGTTTAATGAAAAAGTGAAGGTATAAATTAATCTTCTACGATGCAATACCCTGCCTAATCATCTTCCAAAAATTCATCCAAATCCCTTCTTTCTTTTTTAGTAGGCCGTCCAATTTTGCTTTGGCGTTTTCCTGTATGAAAACTGGCCGCCTGTAGTTTTACTCTCTCCATTTCTTCTTCAGGAGTTATATCAATATAATTTTTTATGGCTTCCGGGTGGGCTACCCTTTTTTCCAATAAGCCGGTAACTTTTATTCGCCATCGTTTGGCTTCCGTTTTAACCTCATATTCATCTCCGATACTTACATTTTTTGCTGCTTTTGCATGAAGCCCGTTAAATTTTACTTTACCTGTGTCGCAGGCTACCGCAGCCATTGTTCTTGTTTTAAACAAACGGATCGACCATAGAAATTTGTCCAACCGGACTTTTTCATTACCTGGCATTATGTGTTGATTGTTTAATCAATGAATGAAAATATTTTTATTCAAAATTAAAAAACCTCATTCAAAAGAATGAGGCCAATGCAATAAGCCCGGCAATTTTCAGGTATTATTAAACACCTCCTTCAGGCAGGTTGTTGGCAAAAAATTTATGAAAATAGGGGATGGTTTCTATTCCTTTATAATAGTTTTCCAGGTTATATTTTTCATTCGGACTATGAAGGTTATCATTATCCAATCCAAATCCCATAAAGACGATCTTAATACCTAATTCTTTTTCCAGGATGGAGCAAATAGGAATACTGCCACCGCCGCGAACGGGAATAGGCGTCTTGCCAAAAGTTGTTTCTACCGCTTTTGAAGCAGCTTTGTAACCCTTGCTTGTGATTGGTGTCATATACGGTTCACCACCATGATGGAGTTCAGCATTTACTTCAACAGATTTTGGAGCTATCGATTTAAAATAATTCAGTAGTTTCTCTGTAATTTTCTCCGACGATTGGTTGGGCACTAACCGTGCAGAAATTTTTGCATAAGCCCGGGAAGGCAAAACAGTTTTTGCACCTTCTCCTGTATAACCGCCCCAGATACCATTTATTTCCAATGTAGGTCGCAGGCCGGTTCTTTCATATGTTGTGAATCCTTTTTCACCCCACAATTCTTTTACTCCCAGGTCAGCCATATATTGTTTTTCATCGAAGGGAGCTTTGTTGATTAAGGCACGTTCTTCTGCACTGGCTGTTACTACATCATCGTAAAACCCAGGGATGGTGATGTGATTATTTTCATCATGACAGGAAGCGATCATTTTTGCCAGGATGGTGATCGGGTTGCCCACAGCACCTCCGTAGGTTCCGCTATGAAGATCACGATTGGGACCCACAACTTCAACCTGGATATAACTTAATCCACGAACACCGGTATCGAGTGAAGGATTTTGAAAACTCAGCATGGAACTATCGCTGATCAGAATAACATCAGCTTTCAGCATTTCTTTATTAGCCGATACAAATTTTCCCAGGTTGGGCGATCCTATTTCTTCTTCACCTTCAATCAGGAATTTTATATTGGTGGTCATGCTGTTGGTTTTGGCCAGCGTTTCAAGGGCCTTCACGTGCATATAAAACTGTCCTTTATCATCTGCAGAGCCACGGGCAAATACTTTTCCATCTTTTATAACGGGTTCAAAAGGTCCGCTATGCCAGAGGTCCAATGGTTCGGCTGGTTGCACATCGTAATGTCCATATACCAGCACCGTTGGTTTTTCTTTATCTATTATTTTTTCACCAAACACCACCGGGTGACCATTCGTTTTTATTACTTCAGCTTTATCACAACCAGCTTCCAATAATCTTTGTTTCACCGCATCAGCACATTTTTGCATATCGGGTTTATGTTCGCTTTTAGCACTTATAGATGGGATACGGAGCAAATCGAGCATCTCATTTAAAAAACGATCCTTATTCTTTTCCTGGTAATCTTTCCAAGCTTGCATGTAAAATATGTTTAAGGAGATTAAATGTTTGAATATTCAGGCTTGCGAAGATAAGAAGTATGTTTTTATCAGGGTTTTTCCTTTTTATTCTTAACTGTAATGGCTTTAATAATGGAATAACCTCCAAAACGATCCTTGATATTATCAACAGCTTTATAGAGATTTAATTTTTCTTCCTGGTTATTAAATAAATTCATCTGCATAGTAAATGGTATCAGGTGGCTGAAGCGAACGCCTAAAAGTCGTACAGGTTGATCCTTGCGATAAAGTTTTGTAAACAAATCACGGGTCTTTGCAATCAATTGATCATCCAGCGAAGTGTAATCGATCATTTCCTGGCGCGATGTGGTTTCAAAATCAGGATACCTTATTTTAACTGTGATACAGCCCGTGAGTTTTTCATCACTCCGCAGATCATAAGCATTTTTTTCTGTGAGTCTGACTAATTCACTATGTAAAAAATGAATATCAGTAATATTTTCATGAAAAGTATTTTCACGGCTCATGCTTTTTTGCTCCCAGTCTGTTTCTATATCGGCTGAACCTATGCCCTGGGCTTTGTTCCAAAGTGATCGGCCCCAGCTGCCAACATATTTTTCTAAGATCTCAATTGGTGTGCGGGCAATATCCTGGATGGTATAGATGCCAAAATTTTTTAATTGCTGTTCTGTTTGTTTTCCAACTCCGTTGATCTTCTCTATTTTCAACGGCCACAAAAATTCTTTTTCTTTTCCCGCAGGCACTTCTAAAAATCCATTTGGTTTGGCTTCATTGGTGGCAATTTTACTAATATATTTTGCAGAAGCCAGGCCGCAGGAAATGGGCAAACCCGTTTCCTTAATAATATGTTCCCGCAGATCCCTTGTATATTGACTAACATTAAAGAATTTATCCATACCTGTCAGGTCGCAATAAAATTCATCAATGGACGCTTTTTCAAATAAGGGAACTTTTGAAGCAATGATATCAGTAACCCATCTAGAATATTTGCTGTATTGATCCATGGTGCCTCGTAATAAAATGGCATGGGGACAAAGTTTCATTGCTGTACGCATTGGCATGGCAGAGTGAACGCCAAATTTTCTTGCTTCATAGCTGCAGGTTGAAACAACGCCCCGGTCGCTGGTTCCACCTACAATAATGGCTTTTCCTTTCAGCGAAGGATTATTGATTATTTCCACTGCAACAAAGAAAGAATCAAGATCAAAATGAGCAATATGGCGGAGCGGTTCTGGCACAGTTCAAAGTTAGTGAAGACCGGATGAAGAAGGGATTCACAAAAAGATAAGTAAGGGAAATCCTGGTATTTATTATCTAAATATTTTTTCAAGGGTTTAAGCTCTGTTATCCATTCTTATATTTGGTGATGCAATGGGAATGGTTAAAAACCGGGCTTGGCCCGCTGAAAGATCTTATAGTTTTTCTGAATAAGGAAAGTAAGACAACGGATGTATTAAGGAAGCAGGTCATCAGGGAGCTTCGAAATAACCTGAATATTTTTCACAATGGTTTTTTGAATAGCGTATCGCAGGATGTGCTAATCGATATGCTGAGTAATGATACAATCAAAGAAGCGGTGAAAAATAATTTTAAATTTAAAAAATTGAAAGCGGGCCGTATTGAACCCTATCATGTTCTGGACGACAGGAACAAAAAATATATTGGCTGGGATGCAGAAAAACTTATTGATAAGATAG
>JBPPMM010000711.1:0-3327 GCA_051306075.1 Chitinophagaceae bacterium | reverse complement strand
TGGAGCAAACGGCCATAGTAACAGATAGCCTCACAAATATGTTGTTAAAAGACAAACGTGTTGTGAATGTAACATCATTCATAGGAACAAGTTCTCCTCGTTTCCATACTACTTATGCTCCAAATTTCCCGTCAAAAAATTACGCTCAACTAGTTGTAAACACTACCACTGAAGAAAGTGCAGTAAAGTTAATGGAGGATTATGAAAATGAGAAACGTGATTATTTTCCGAATGCCTATGTTCGAATTAAGCAGTTAGATATGATGCCTACTGCTGCTCCAATAGAGGTAAGGGTTTCAGGAAACAATATGGACTCATTAAAAATTATTGCTGAAAAAGTAAAAGCAGTAATGAAAGAAAAGAAAGATGTGATTTGGGCAAGATCAGATTATTTAACGCCTCGGCAAGGAGTGAAAGTAACAGTGAACGATGAAGTAGCAAATCGTCTTGGTTTTACCAAAGGAATGGTAGCTTCATCCTTAGCAACAGGGTTCGCAGGATTGCCAATAGGCACAGTTTGGGAAGGTGATTATCCGGTAAGTGTTAAGCTGATAAACGAAAAAGAAAGACGTAATTCTTTTGATGATATAGAGAACCAAACCATTACTTCTCCTTTACTAGGAACCACTGTTCCTTTAAGACAAATAGCTACACTTACTAACGATTGGAGCGAGGGACAGATCATCAGAAGAAATGGAAAAAGAACCATTACAATAAAAGCTGACCTAAATAGAAATTCTTTAGCATATAAGGTATTGGATGATATAAGGCCGAAAATCGAAGGTCTTACAAATAGCCCTGAAATTAATATTTCCTATGGAGGGGAATTGGAAAATGAATACGAGAATTATGTTCCCTTGTCAAAAGCATTGGCAACAAGTTTGGTGTTAATCTTCTTTATTGTATTGTTTCAATTCAAGAGCTTTAGGTTGGTATTCCTAATCATGCTTACCATTCCGCTTAGTATTTTCGGTGCAGCGATTGGTTTGGTAATAACAGGCTATCCTTTTGGTCTTACCGTTTTTTTAGGTTTTATGACCTTGATGGGAATAGTAGTACGTAATGGAATTATTCTTATTGAATATGCCGAAGAATTGCGTAGAACTCATCAAATGAATGTGAGGGAGGCTGCAATAGCCTCAGCTAAAAGAAGAATGCGGCCAATATTTCTTACTTCTGCTGCCGGAGCAGTTGGTGTAGTTCCAATGATGCTGAGTGGATCATCTTTGTGGGGGCCTTTAGCAACTGTAATCTTTTTTGGATTACTGTTTTCTATGTTGCTTTCATTATATGTTTTACCTACAATGTACCACCTCTCTGCAAGACAAAAGAATAAATCTCTTAATTAAAAAATAGAAAATGAAAAAATTAATTATAATAATTATAAGTGTTTCTTGTTCAGTAATAGTTTACGGTCAGACCGTACTTACTTTAAAAGAATATAAAGAACTTGCAATAAAAAACAACATCAGCATTAAAAACAGTCTTCTTGAAACCGAAGCCTCAAAGCAAGTTAAGAAAGGAGCATTTACTAATTATTTTCCAAAAATAAGTGTTATGGCTTTTGCTATGAAAGCTAAAGATCCCTTGCTTAAATTTAATATGCAAGGCGGGAACTTGCCTGTTTATGATGGTAATCCTGCAAATATTCCAATAGCTACACAATTTGCTTACTTGCCAGGATCAAGTATTCAGATGTTAGACAAAACTGCTCTTGGATTGGTTAATGTAACTCAACCGATTTTTTCGGGTGGCCGAATAATTACCGGAAATAAATTAGCCAAGGTTGGAATAGCTGTGAAAGAACAACAGCAAAAACTAACTCAAAATGATGTTTTGTTAAAAACAGAACAGCAGTATTGGCAAATTCTATCATTACAGGAAAAAGAAAAAACTATTGAAAAATACGAAACCTTCTTAGAAGGCATAAATAAACAAGTGAATGATGCATTCAAATCGGGGCTGATAATTAAGAATGATTTGCTTAAAGTTCAAATCAAAAAAAATGAGTTGAATTCAAATAAGAACAAATTACACAGCGGAAAAAAATTGGCAATTATGCAGTTTTGTCAAACCACTGGTATTCCATACGATTCAACATTAGTATTGCAAGAAGATTTACAAAAAATAGAATTACCTCAATCATATTATATAGAAAATGAAACAGCCTTGCAAAACAGAACGGAATATCAATTATTAGAGCAATCGGTAAAAGCACAAGAATTACAAACTAAAATGAAAACAGGTGATTATTTACCACAGGTAGCAGTTGGAGCGATGGGGTACTATAACAATAATTTAATTAAAGATGTAGATGGGACTACGAATGGGATAGTTTACGCCACTGTTTCGATACCTATAACTGATTGGTGGGGCGGTTCGCATGCAATAAAAGAGCAAAAAATAAAAGAACAAATAGCGGAAAACACGTTAACCGATACCAAAGGATTATTAAAACTACAAATTGAAAAAGCGTGGGTGGATTTAAACGAAAATTACAAACAGATTATATTATTAGAAGAAACTGTAAAGCAGGCTGAAGAAAACCTGAAAGTAATGCAAACAAGTTATAATAGTGGCGTTATAACTCTTTCCGATCTGTTGGAAGCACAGGCATTACTTACCGAAACCAATGACAAGCTGATTGACACTAAAACCCAATATCGCACCTCAATATCAACGTATCTACAATATACTGGTAGGTAATTACCAATCATAAATTAAAGCTAAAAAACATGATCAAAAAAAACTTAGCATTTATACTCATAATTAATGTCTTTATAATTTGTATGGCGTTCAAACCTGGCATCAATGAAAGTCATTTACTCAACCCAACAGAATGGAAATTAGAAAAAACCGGGAATGATATTAAAGTGTACACTCGTCAGTCTGAAGGTTCAAGCATAAAAGAGTTCAAGGCAGTTACAACCGTTACTGCTAATATGAAGTCGTTGGAAAGTCTCATTGAAAATGTAAGTGATTATCCGAATTGGCAAACAAATATTGCTACAGCCAAAATTCTAAAACAGGTAAATAAAACGGAGCAGTACATATACTACACTACCGATTTACCTTGGCCAATGACCGACAGGGATATTGTAATATTTTCCGGAAAAATCGTAGAAGTTGATGGTACAGTTAGATACAACCTTGTAAGCAATCCCGATTATATTACAGGCAACGATGATTTTCTACGGATTAAAAACGCGAAAGGTATGTGGCAATTAACGCCACAAGGGAATAAAATAGAAATCATTTACCAGTTTTATGGAGATCCGGCAGGAAGTATTCCCAGCTCGATAATAAACATGTTTATTGTTGATGGCC
>JBPPMM010000463.1:0-2140 GCA_051306075.1 Chitinophagaceae bacterium | reverse complement strand
ATGGAATATGCCATCGGCATAGGGCTTGCCCAATTTTTGTAAAATAAGTTTCAGCACCTTCATGTGATAGATCTGTTCATCTGCTATTACATAAAAGCTCTGGTCGTATTGAAACTCTTCATACTTTTTATCTGCCAGTCCCAGGTCCTGGGTTATGTAAACAGATGTTCCGTCTTTTCTTTGCACAATTTTTTCATCCAGGCCATCGGCTGACAGATCTATCCAAACACTGCCGTCTTCTTTTTTATAAAATACCCCTTTTTTTAATCCGTCTTCTACAAATTGTTTACCTAATAAATAAGTTTCGCTTTCAAAATAATTTTTGTCAAAATCACTTCCTATTTTTTTATAGGTCTCATTAAATCCTTCATATACCCAGCTATTCATTTTTTGCCAGAGTCCTCTTACCTGCGGATCTGCATTTTCCCAATCTAAAAGCATTTTTTGCGTAGCCAGCATAATAGGAGCATTTTTTTCAGCATCTTCCTTGCTCATGCCATCGGCTACCAGCAGGGCGATTTCCTTTTTATGTTCTTCTCCAAACTGTACATAATAGTCACCTACAAAATGGTCGCCTTTAATGCCGGTTGATTCAGGCGTTTTCCCTTCACCATATTTTTGCCAGGCCACCATCGATTTGCAGATATGTATGCCGCGGTCGTTCATGATGGCGGTTTTATAAACCGTGTGTCCGGTTATTTTTAATATTTCGGCAATGCTCCAGCCCAAAAAATTATTTCTCAGGTGCCCGAGGTGAAGAGGTTTGTTGGTGTTCGGTGATGAATATTCAACAATTACTCTTTTATTATCAGCCGGCTGACAGGTGGATTGATCTTTATTATATTCGGTTTGCAGATAATTTATAAAATAATTGTCAGCAATAACCAGGTTTAAAAATCCTTTGATAACATTGAAGGAAGTAATTAAATCTGCATTATTCGTTAAAAGGAATTCGCCCATCTCATTGCCTAGTTGTTCGGGTTTTTTTTTTAATTGTTTTACAAATGAAAAGAGTACTAATGTATAATCTCCTTCAAATTCCGGTTTGGTCAGGCTTACTGTTATATCATTCTGCGCAAAATCTATTCCGTACAAATTAGTTAATGCTTTTGCTATAAGTGGTTTTATCTCCGTAACAACGCTCATCTGTTCTATAAGTTTAGCTGCGAATTTACGGGAAACCTTTCTTCATTGAATGATATTGGGTAAGTACCGGAAGGCCGGCCAAAAATCAAAGGATTAAATCAGAAACTTCAATATTTTTGCCCGGCATGAAGCGGCATTTTTATTCAGCAAGAGATTTTATTTTGCCTGGCATTGATTTTTTTTATCCTCCATTTCGTGGGATAATGAACCTTCAAACTTTCCGGTACGCAGCCGTTGGAGGAGGTAATACGTTGCTCGGATTCCTGGTTTATTTTATAAGCTATCGCTATTTGTTGCAGGAACGGCAACTTCATTTTGGCTTTTACGCATTTAAAGGCCACGTAGCTGCCTTGTTCATTTCCTTCTGTGTAACGTTTCCGGTTGGTTTTTTTTTGTCAAAATATGTAGTGTTTAATGATTCTTTTCTGAAAGGAAGAATTCAGTTATTCCGTTATTTTATGATCTGCCTGTTTAACCTGGCATTGAATTATATTTTGTTGAAAATATTAGTGGAAAGAGCCGGCGTTTATCCGGTGCTTGCACAGGTGCTCACAACCTCAATAGTTATTGTGTTCAGTTTTCTTGCACAAAGACATTTTTCTTTCAAGGCAAACATTATAGAAGATGAAGCTAGAGACTGAAATCGATAGTATCAATTTTTACTGAAAGGTCGCCGGTACAACTGCTTCGGATAATCAGCGACTGGCTGAATGGGTAAATGCCAATCAGCCGGATATCTTCTATTTGTCCAAAACTCCGGATACCATTTATCCATTCACGGTTTAGCTGCTGGTTGATCGTGATTTTTGCGCTGTCAATATAGGAACCGAGATCGAACCTTGTATTCCTGCTTATTTCATTGATGATCCTCCGGCTAAACAGCCATTCTGACGTTTTAAGTAAAGCATCTTTTGAGCGAATATCAAAATCGATATTTGTGATTTCGAGAATGCGGTTTTCATGTGTGTAAACGGGTTTACCCGTAAGATAGAAC
>JBPPMM010000461.1:0-6401 GCA_051306075.1 Chitinophagaceae bacterium | reverse complement strand
GTAAAATGCATTTCCAATTCCATCAACAACTGCACCCTCAACCATATTTGTTGCCGCATCCGGATTGACAACAATTCCACAATCAATCGCACTGAAAACTCTTTCTACATAAGGTTCTCCATTCCTTGTTACCAGGTCCACAACATGTGCAGCATAAGAATTATGACAGAAATATGCAGCAACTCCGCGACTGTATTTTTTATTTACCGGATTATTCCAGCCCGATTTTTCTTTAACCAATGTTAAAACTCCGGCATACCGATCCGCATCATAATCATTGTTTTTACCAACAGGACTTTCTTTGGCCCGCTTTAAAAGTTCCAACCTGAAATCGATAGGATCCTTGCCCATTGCTTCTGCTACTTCATCCAAAAACGATTGTTCCGCAGCCGCATTAAAATTCGATCGTGGAGCCCTGAATTCTACTATCGTAATATTGGATGGTATCTCCCATCCTTCCGCAAGATAATGATCAACTGCTCCGGCAGGAAACCTGTTGGCATGAATTGGATGTTCAGGAATGCCACCACCCTTTACATGAAAGGCTATTAAATTTTTATTGGCACCCAGGGCAGCCCGGTAAGTAGCCGTGTACATAGGGCGATAGATGCCGTAGGTCATATCATCTTCCCGGGTGTAGATAAGTTTTACAGGTGCTTTTACTTTTTTAGAAATAAGAGCCGCTTCTGTTAGATAATGTCCATAGGCCCGACGCCCAAAACCACCACCCATGCGGGTCATTTGTATTTCAATTTTATCAGCGGGCAGGTTTAAGATTTTTGAAACCGTAGGCTCTATCCAACCCGGTGCCTGGTGAGGTCCTACCAACAACGCTTTGTCATCGGTAACATGCGCAAAGAAATTAATAGGCTCCAAACAGTTGTGTGCCAAAAACGGCGCATTGTAGGTGCGTTCAATTATTTGGGCGGCATTTTTAAATGCCGTTTCCGGGTCTCCGTCCTTTCGTAATTGCTGAGCAGGTTTGTTTGCATATTCCTGCATTTTTTCAAAATGTGTACTCGTACTTTCAAGCCCTCCCGGAACAATAATCTCTTTTTTTCCGCCTCTTCCAACAATGGTCTCTTTGGTATCGCTGAAAGGCTCCCAAGCTGCTACTAACTTTTTGCGGCCATTCATTACTTCCCAAGTGGTATTGCCCACCACCACCAGCAAATCGTTGAAAGTACGGGTATCGAAACCGCCCTGTTCGAAACCATCTTCATACAACTTTAAACTGAATACATTTTTGATGCCTGGCATTTTCAAAGTTTGAGAAGCATCAAACGATTTTAGTTTCATTCCGAAAGCAGGCGGATGTTCAATCATGGCAATCAGCATTCCTTCCTGTTTATAATCAAATCCAAAAAGTGGTTTACCTGTTACGATTTTCAATCCTTCTACATTTTTCTGTGCCTTTCCCACCACATTAAAATTCTTTACCTCTTTTAGCTTTACTTCCTTTGGTAAGGGAATGCCTGAAGCTTTTGCTGCAAAGTCGCCCAACGTCCCCTTTTTCCCACTTTTTTCATGATATAGCATTCCTGATTTAGTTGTCACTTCGTCCACCGGCACCGCCCAGGTTTGGGCTGCGGCAGTCATCAACATATAGCGGGCTGCCGCACCTGCTTCACGGAGTGGTTTCCAATACATCCGCACTGAATTGCTTCCGCCGGTAAATTGAGGCCCTAATTTCACATTGTCATGCGGGCCCATTTCTACAACTACTTTTTGCCAGTTAACCTCCAACTCTTCGGCCACCATCATAGGAAGTGAGGTCATCACATTTTGTCCAAATTCGGGATTAGGGTTAAAAATTTTTATGATATTGTCCGGGGTGATTTTGATATAGCCGGTGAGTTCATGCCATTCTTCGGGAAGACCAGCCTCATTTATTTTATCAGCAAACTTAAATTTTGAAAAGGCACTAAAACTTATTATCAATCCTCCCCCGGCAAGTGCAGATGATTTTAGAAATGATCGTCTGCTCTAATTAATCTTGTTGTCTTCCATATTCAAAAATTTTAATGTTTAGGAATTGTGGTTTACACAATACATCTATTCTTTCCTCCTGGCCGGTCGACAACATCTTTTTTATGCAGTAGTTTGTAATCCCGTTCAAGCATTCTATAAAGTTAGACCCTTAATATCATTTGCATTTATGGCTTCCAAACAAATAAATACGAAAATCAAATAATAAATCTTTTTTCAATCAACCGCCACGACTACCACTCAGTTGTGAAATAAACGGCTGATCATAAAATCGCTTACCGGTTGCTTTATATAATGCATTGGCAAGTGCTCCAAAAACAGGAGGAAATGCCGGCTCACCCATTCCGGTTGGATCAAAATCATTTTCCACAAAATGAACATCCACAGATTTGGGTGCCTCATTAATGCGAATCATTCGGTATGAATGAAAATTATTTTTTTCGGGTATACCATTTCTAAACGTCATATTTCCATACAGTGCATTTCCAATACCATCGGCCACACATCCCTCGGTAAGATTAATAGCAGCATCAGGATTTATTACAATACCACAATCGATCACACTGCATACACGGGGTATAGTCAATTTTCCATTTTCAAATGTTAGATCCAGAACCTGTGCCACATAAGTATTATGACAGAAGTAAGCTGATACACCCCTGTGTACATTTGGCACTGATTTTCCCCAGCCGGATTTTTCACGAACCAATTTTAATACTCCTGCGTAACGACTGGCATCATAATCATTGTCTTTGCCCACCGGATTTTTTATCACCCGCTCCAAAAGGTCAAGACGGAATGTTATCGGATCTTTCTTCACTGCCTCTGCCAGTTCATCAAGAAAAGATTGTTCTGCAGCAGCCATAAAATTAGACCTCGGAGCACGGAAGGAACCCGTCGTGATATTTGAATTTATCGTCCAGCTTTCCGCCAGGTAATTATCTACTGCCCCTGCAGGAAACCGATCCGGTTCCAATGGACTTTCCGGAATGCCTCCTGCTTTTACATGGAAAGCGACAAGATTATTATTCGCATCTAATGCTGCACGGTACGTTGCACTATAAGCCGGGCGATAAATGCCGGAGGTCATATCATCTTCCCTGGTATAAATTAGTTTAACTGGTGCATTTATTTTTTGAGAAATGAGTGCGGCTTCAATCAGCCAGTGAGCATAAGATCTGCGCCCAAAGCCACCACCAAGTCGGGTTAGCTGAATATAAATTTTGTCAACATGTATTCCTAACCTTGATGCCAGTGCTTTTTCAGTCAACTCTGCTTTTTGCAGCGGCCCGGCCAGCTCGGCTTTTTCAGCAGTAACATGAGCAAAAAAATTCATCGGCTCCATGCAATTGTGTGCAAGAAATGGTGCGGTGTAGGTTCGTTCAATTATACGTGCCGCATTTTTAAATGCTTTTTCCGGGTCTCCATCCTTACGTATCACATATGCCGGTTTATCCTTCATCTGCGCCATTTTCGACTTATGGTCCGAACTGCTCTCCAAACCGGCCGGGATGATTACGGTTTGTGCTGTTTGACTTCCAAAGGCATTTCTTTTTATGCTTTGTTCCGCAATGGGCTCCCATTCAATTTTTAGTTTCTTTTTGGCATTCATTAACTCCCAGGTTGATTTGCCCACAATGGCCACCACTTCTGTGAATGTGCAGGTATCAAAAAACTCTCTTACATAATCATCATTTAAAACTTTAATAGTAAAAACATCTTTTACACCAGGCAATGCTTTCCCCTCAGCATCGTTTACTGATTTTACTTTCATGCCGAAAGCCGGGGGATGTACTATCATGGCGATAAGCATACCTTCCCGTTGTATATCTATTCCGAAAAGAGGTTTTCCTGTTACGATATTTGAGACATCTACATTTTTTTGCGATGTACCAATTATTTGAAAATCCTTTTTATCCTTTAGTTTCACATCCTTCGGTACTGCAACTTTTGCGGCGGCTGAAGCCATGGAACCATATCCGGCGGATTTACCGCTTTTTTTATGATGAAGCATACCTGTTTCAGTTGTCACCTCCTCCACGGGTACAGCCCATGCTAATGCTGCTGCTTCCCGAAGCATTTGCCTCGCAGTTGCTCCTGCTGTTCTTAGGGTCTTCCAGCTTGTTCGGATTGCATTGCTGCCACCAATAAACTGGCGTGAGTATAACCTGGTGTTTAACGGCGCCTGCTCAACAATTACATTCTTCCAATCAATATCCAGTTCTTCAGCCACGATCATGGGCATAGCCGTTTTTACGTTTTGTCCTCCCTCAGGATTTGGAGACATGATCGTGACCAAACCATTTTCCGCTATTTTCAAAAAACCATTTAACTCCGTTATCACATCGGATAACCCTGCCATTTCTTTAGTATTATATGTAAAGGATTTTAACCAGCTAAAACTAATCATCAATCCTCCTCCGGCCAGAGCTGTTGTTTTCAGGAATGATCGTCTGCTAAAAGAAGTTCGCTGATTTATCATGCCGGAATTTATTTATTAAGATGATTAATCGGTAGCATTTACTTAAAGTTACGACCAAATTTTTCGGCGGCTTTCTTCATAACAACTTATGGTGCTTCTTCAATTATTTTTAATTTTTGCAACCACTTTTTCACGTTCGTTTCCGCCTCTTTTGCCTTTTCATCTTTGATAGATACTACAAGGCCACTGTTTCCTAATTTTCGTTTTTGCAAATTTGTATCCATATTTATTTTTTGATGGGATACAAAGCTAGACGCATGCCGGATCAGGAACTAACAAAAAGGAAACAAGTACTTACGAAAATCAAATATTTCTGAATTTAAGCGGGCTTAACTGTACATGCTTTTTGAAGAAGTTATTGAAGTGAGTCGTTTCATTAAACCCCAATGCCCAGGCAATTTCAGATACATTCCAGGCACTGTGCTTTAACAGAATTTTTGATTCCCGTAAAATGCGCTCCGCTATTATTTGTGATGTTGTTTTATCTGTGTTTTCTTTTACTGCCCTGTTCAAATGGTTTACATGTACATTCAATTGTTTGGCATAATCGGATGCAGAACGAAAATTCAAACTTTGATGGTTTTCATCAATGGGGAACTGGCGTTCCAATAACTCTAAAAACATAGAAGAGATCCTTTGCGAGGCATTCATCGGCAGCTTTTCAAATTTCGCCGCCGGCAACTTCAATGCGATGTGCAGTAATTCAAAAAAAAGGTTCCTCAACACATCGTATTTATGCATGTAATCAGATTCAATTTCTTCAAACATGCTTTTATATACTTCCGTTACCCTTGTTACTTGTTCATCCGTTAACTCAAATGCATGTTTATTGCCCGGTTGAAAAATGGCATATTGATCCAGGTTCCCGTATTGATGAAAAAAAGCAGGAGTAAACAGGCAAAAATAGCCACCAACAATTCTATCGGTGTACTCACAACTATAAGGTATCTGCGGATTAGAGAAGACCAATGCCTGCTTTTGTATTTCGGCAACACCATCCGCATAGTGCATCTTGAGGTACCCTTTACCAGCATGATCTTAAAAAAATCTCTCCTGCCATAAGGAACCGGCTTTGCATTATTCCCCACAAAAGGATCTAACTTAAACACATTGAAATGCCCGATCTCTTTGCGAATATCTTCAGGCATACCACCGAATTTCTTTGTGTAAAATTCTTCTATGGTTTCAATCGTTCTCATTTGCCACAAACTTACCAATTTCATAACACATGTTATAGTTTTTGACCTATCGTTTACTGAAAGAATAAAAGGCTTGCATTCCATAAAAAGTCTTTGCTCCCCGCAATATTTGAATCAATTTCTTTGTTAATAATGGCTGAAACAGAGAATGGAAAATTTTTCTTTGCCAGTGTAAATGCCAAGGTAAAATAAAAACCATCCTGTGCATCCAGTTTTAAATAATAAACCTGTGGATTGACCCCGAAGAAAAACTGATCTGTTATTTTGAGATTTGAAAAATTAGTATTGAAAGTTATAAAGTGTGTGTTACCAATGGTGCCTGCATCCAGGCCGTGTGAATACAGGTAATAAATACCGACGCTAATATTCTTTGTAAGTAAAACCCTGGGAAACAATTCTCCGGCCAGATATCGTCTTGCAACAGTCGTACTAGTCGTGTCTCCGTTGATCATTTGTGGTGATGTTCTAAAATTCAGACCCAGATGCGTGCCGGTATTCATCCGAAACTTCTCGTTGGTTACTAATTTGTACCTGGCCCAGAATAGCATGGACCAGGGCTTTCCTGACAAGGAGAATCGAATATCCGGTTCGAAACTTAACTTGTTTTTTCCCACCGACAGGTTGATTATTGCCGCAGGTTTTCCCAACGAAAAGCTGGGTACAATTGAAATGCCGTTATTGGTAAGGCTTACCGAACCTGAAAAAAAAGGAGCAGTACTGGTTGTACTATC
>JBPPMM010000454.1:0-2105 GCA_051306075.1 Chitinophagaceae bacterium | reverse complement strand
TGCTGAAAAGGGATGCTACCATGGTTTTGGTAGGTGCCGTGGAGCCCTTAAAGCCTTTTCACGGAGCAGGCATCATCCTGGGCCGAAAACGGATAGCAGGTTCCTTGATCGGGGGGATAAAGGAAACACAGGAGATGCTCGACTTCTGTGGGGAGCACAATATTGTTTCCGATATTGAACTCATCAACATACAGCAGATCAACAAAGCCTATGAACGGGTGGTTGATGCGGATGTCAAATACCGTTTTGTTATAGACATGGCATCGCTTAAGAATTGATTACCTGATTTTCAGTATAGAAAGAAGCCGTCTCATTTACCAAAATGGGACGGTTTTTTATTTATACTGTTTCTGATGGATAAAATAGGTGATTTTTCTCCGGGAAGGATAAAGGGCTGGAGTGTTAAGCACTTTTCTTTCTAATATTGTGTGCCAGGGCGTGTAATCCGAACTCTAATTCCACTTTGTCAAGTCCTCGATGGGTAAATCTTTTAAAATTCCGGTTGTGTTTTATATGGGCAAAGACGGGTTCTACATCAGCAGTCCGTTTTTTGCGCTTTATTTCTCCGATTTCAGATAATAGAGCTTCCCGGGCTTTCTGTTTATACTGCTCAAGAGTATGATTGCGCTCCACCACGCGATTGCCCCTGCCTGTAAAACAGGCACCCCTTATTGGGCATCCCATACAGTTTTTCGCCCTGTACTTGCTATAGGTCTGTTTGTAACCGGATTTTGTTGTTTTGGTATTTTCCGATATCTTTTCCATCCGCTGTCCCATAGGGCATACATAATGGTCTTCTTGCTCATTATAATGAAGGGTATCCCTATGAAAGGGAGCATTCTTTCTTTTCTTCCCCGTAGCATTCTGTTCTTTATCGAAGGTGTTGAACTTTACATATGCCTGGATTCCTTTATTGTTTAGTAATTCAAAATTTTCCTGGCTTCCATAACCTGCATCGGCAGTAAGGGATTCCGGCACATTTTGGTATAGAGATTCATAGCTCTCCAGGTGGGGTTTCAAGGTATGGATGTCATTGGTATCCTGATGCAAAGTGTAGTTAACAATAAACTGGTCTTCAGAACTGATCTGTACATTATAGCCGGGCTTAAGTTGTCCGTTGTTCATATGATCCTCTTTCATACGCATAAAAGTTGCATCAGGATCTGTCTTGCTATAGCTGTTTCGCTTGCCAAGAACTTCTTCCTGATGCTCATACTTCTCCAGGTTAGCAGCAAAGTTCTTTACAATGTATCTGGCTTTGGCTTTTGCTTTGGAACTGGCCTTGTCATTGCCTTTAAGGATTTTATTGATCTTTTGAGCGGTTTTCTCCACCTTCTCTTTATCGACTTTTTTAAAATCCGGAGGGGTAGGATCCTGGTCTTCCTTATCAGCGATGCTTTGTGCATATTGCCACATCTCTTCAAGTTGCATCATCATTTTCTCCTTGCGGGTCTTTATAGCATTACCCCAGATAAAAGTATATCGCCCGGCCACCGACTCAATCTTAGTCCCATCGGTGTACACTTGCTTTAAAGTAACCAAACCTTCCTGGGCAAGTAACAACACTACTTGCTTAAAGATGTCTTTAAAAACACCTTTGAGTTTTTTACTTCTAAAGCGGGCTATGGTATTATGGTCCGCCACTTGTCTATTGGAGAGCCACATGAAATTAATGTTCTCTCCCATAGCCTTCTCTATCTTCCGACTGGAGTAGGTATTGTCCATATAGGCATAGACCATCACCTTCAACATCATCTTAGGGTGGTAACTGGGTTGACCTTCTTTACTATAGGCTTTTATTAGTGGCTGTATATCCAAGGACTCGATCACTCCGTTGACGATCCTAACTGGATGGTCCGGGGGTATCATTTCTTCAATGGAAGGTGGGAGTAGCCAATTTTGTTGCTGGTTGTAATCCTTAAATTTATGGCTCATTTATCTGATTATCAGTACTTAAAGATACGAAAACCACTATAAAAATACAAGCCAATACAGCTATAAATTAAAAAAAGCTGCCTCAAATTAATGAGACAGCTTCTTCTTCAAATTTTAAGAGTTTGAGGAAAATTCTATGCGATCATAAAAAGAGTTGTCTTTTGGATAAA
>JBPPMM010000452.1:0-2840 GCA_051306075.1 Chitinophagaceae bacterium | reverse complement strand
ATAGAAAATCATAACTAACAAAAACTCTCTTTGAATTTGGATCAATAGATACAATTCTTATTTTAACTTTATTAATCTCCATTCTTTGCGCATTGACATTCATCGAAAGAATGACTAAACTAAAAAGAAGCAGTATAAATTTCATTTTTTATTTATTATTTATTAAAGAATTGAAAATTCCATCCTGCTGCCCTGGTTCGTGTCTCACGAACCAAATACTTCAAAACACTTCCCACAAATCTTTCAAAAACAAAAAGTTCTTCTCATTCAGTTCATAATATCTGGCTGATGAATACTTATAATAACACGGGTCTGCTGCCTTGGTTCGTGTCTCACGAACCAAATACTTCAAAACACTTCCCACAAATCTTTTAAAAACGAAAAATTCTTCTCATTCAGTTCATAATATCTGGCTGATGAATACTTATAATCACACGGGTCTTTAGCCAGTTGCCAGTGCTCTGCTAAAGGATTGTTATGAATGTATTTTAATTTTTGAAAAGCCACCTCCCGACTGTATAAGTGTATTGCCAATGAATCCCGTTGCCAGAATTCATGCTTTTTGTTCTCAGCATCTACCTTATACAAACCAAGTTTCCCTTCTTTCCGAAGCATTTTCCTGAACTCATGCGCCGTATATTTTAGAAATGAACCCTGGGTGTTTCTTTACCATTCAGTTCATTTGTTTTCCATATTAAATGAATATGGTTGGGCATAATAACAAAAGCATACACATCAATCTTTCCTTCTCTACTTAAATATTCCAGAGAATTTATAACAACTTCTTTATACTTGTGCTGCAATAATAATTTCTGCCATTGATTAATTGTAGCTGTCCAGAAAAATACTTCACCGATTTCAATGTATGATTTTCGCTTATACTTAAAAATATCTTCGGCCATGTTTAAAGTTAATAATTCCGGTTCGTGAGACACGAACCGGGGCTTTCTTTTTTAACGGACACGAACGCAGGCGGAGGGCTATCTGACACATCGCCTGCGAAAGGGAAGGACACCCGGAAAGGAACAGGGCAATTTAAACATCACTTGGCTTTGAGCGGTGCTGCAAAATAAAAGGCCGCTTTTTAGCAGCCTTTTTACAAATAAGAGAATAACTTTTTTATCATGCAAATTCTTCCTTCGCCGCTTTGCTATATTCTTCAATTAATTTTTTCTGCAGATCATACATCACGGGCTCGTATTTTAAAAAACTCATTTTAAACTTGGCCCTTCCCTGTGTGATGGAACGCAATGATGAAGAATAATTATCCATTTCAGCTAGAGGTACTCTTGCGTTTATCTTTTGAAAATGCCCTTCCGCATCTATGCCTTCCACAATGGCCCGGCGGCTTTGCAGGTCACCCATTACCGCCCCCGTCAGATCATCAGGACATAATACTTCCACATGATATATAGGCTCCAGTATCTGCGGATCCGCTTGCTGAAATGCTGTGCGGAATGCCTGCAACCCGGCTATCTTAAAGGAAATATCGTTGCTGTCAACCGGATGCATTTTACCATCATACACACATACCCGTATATCCCGCGCATAGGAACCGGTGAGCGGGCCGTTCTGCATTTTCTCCATTACTCCTTTTAATATGGATGGGAGAAAGCGGGTATCTATAGCACCACCGACAATGCAATTATAGAAAACCAATTTACCGCCCCAGGCCAGGTCATGCGTATCCCTTGCTCTTACATTTAAATCCTTTGGTTCAGGCATTCCTTCATACCAGGGCTCTATGCGCATAAACACTTCACCAAACTGCCCGGAGCCACCACTTTGTTTCTTATGACGATAACTGGCATCCGCCATTTTCCGGATAGTCTCCCGGTATGCAATGCGGGGCTTTACAAATTTAACTTCCAGCTTATGGTTATGTTCAATCTTCCATTTGGCTACCGCCAGGTGCATATCGCCCTGGCAATGTATAAGGGTTTGCTTTAGTTCAGCGGAAACTTCAACCAATAAGGTCGGGTCTTCTTCCCGAAGCTGATGCATAGCCTGTGATAATTTCTCCTCCTCTCCCTTCCTGATCGTTTCAATGGCCACGGTCATATTAGGCGGTGGAAAAACGATAGGATCCAATTCAATATTTTTACCCCGTATATGCAGCGTGTTGTTGACATGGGTATTTCTCAGTTTTAATGTAGCGCCGATGTCACCTGCCACCAATTCATTTACATTGCTTCTTTTGTTTCCTTCTACTAAAAATAGTTGCGTTATCTTTTCTGTAACTCCCGTAGATTCATTTTCCAGTTCCATTCCGCTTTTCACTGTTCCGGAAAATACTTTGAAGAAAGAAAGTTCACCAACATGTGGCTCGGCCACGGTTTTATAAATAAAAATGCACGCCGGCCCATTGGCATCGCAGGTAAGTTTATCACCCCGCTTTGTAGTTTGCGGCGGCATTTCATTGGCACTGGGACAAACATTATCAATAAATCCCATCAGGCGGCCACTGCCCATATTTCGTTCCGCAGATAAACAGAAGAGCGGGAAAATATCATGATTGATCATTGCTTTTTTCATACCCATTTTCATCTCGTCTTCATCCAATTCATCTTTTTCAAAATATTTTTCCATCAATGTTTCATCATTGCTGGCTATGGCTTCAATCAATTCTTTATGTAATTCATCCGCTTTGCTTTTTTCATCGTCAGGTATGGGAAGTTTTTCCGGCTTACCACCATTGTCTTTAAATTTATACATCGTCATTCTCAATACATCAATGATCTCATGAAACCCCGATCCTGTTTGACGGGGGTATTGAACGATCACTACCTTGTTACCAAAATGGGATTTGGCTTCCCTCAATGTCTTTTCAAAATCGGCAC
>JBPPMM010000449.1:0-12919 GCA_051306075.1 Chitinophagaceae bacterium | reverse complement strand
GATAGTAGTACCTCCATCAGGCATCTTTATTTGTTTGACAATTTTGGCTATTGTTCCTACATCTTCAAGGTCTTTAATAGTAGGATCTTCTACACTACTGTCTTTTTGCGCCACAACCCCAATTAATTTATCGGTCTTGTAGGCATCATTTACAGCCTTTATGCTCTTGTCTCTGCCTACCGTAATAGGAAGCACTACACCAGGAAATAATACAGTATTTCGTAAAGGCAGAAGTGCAATCTGAGCAGGAACTTCAATTCCATTCATATCTTCCTGATCACTTTCATTCAGGGGAATAATCGGCATAAAATCCATCTCATCTTCAGGTCGTAACAAAAATTTATCAAACATCATAATCAATTCTACTTTAGACAATATGTCATTCCGCAAAGGCGGGATTAAAATTACTTTAGGATACGTTAGTTGTCAAGTTTCGTGCCGCCTGAAAAAACCTGACAATTAGGTAAAAAAAAACCTCCCGGCAATTCCGGGAGGGCAATATCTACAAAATATCTGAAACCCTATAACGCAAGACCCAGAGATACCTGGAAACCCTGGCTTTTCCACTTGTCTTTATTGTCAATATCGCTGATATTGTTTAAGCCTACGGCATATCTGCCCGTAATACGAATAGCACTTAATTTCAATTGCACCCCGGCAAGCATAGAAAAGTCGCCATTTTTGAAAGCTTCAGCTCCATTCTGTAATAATGTTTTATCCTGCTTCATTAAAATACTGTATTGAGGACCTGCTTGAAGGGAGAGGAAATTGCCAATCATTTTGTAATTGAGCATAATGGGTATAGATAAATAATTCAACTTTATTTTTCTCTGACCAGAGGTGAATATATCCTCATATACATGATTATAATTACTGTCAAGTGTAGTGGAATATTGATTAAATAAAACCTCAGGCTGGATACCAAATTTTTCACCCAACCCTATTTCTGCGAAACCACCGAGATGATACCCATATTCAAATTTATCTTTAAACGAATGACCATCGATCTTGGTAATATTGGATCCACCTTTAATACCAATATGAAATTGCGCCATCAAAGCTGATGACATAAACAAGGCTGCAAGAAGCGGAAGGACTAATTTAGCTTTCATGTGTATATTTTTTTATTGTTTTTTAGCCACATAGTATGTCAATGAAAATAATCATCCCGGTTTGGGAACGAAAATCCGGTCATGGACATTCATTTGTTTTGTTTTTTAAAAAAATTGTCAAGTATAATGCCATCTCATGTTAGCGTTGTTAAAAAATATGCCGGCTATTGATTAAACCTTCTTTTAAAATAAAAATTGTATTATCAATGTGAAGGTTATCCAAAAACAAGAATATCCATTATCAACAGCAAAGTAGACGAGCCAAAAGTCCGGGTGTTTAAAACGCCTGCGTTAAAAAAAATATAAGACCAAATTTATTTTAGCTGCAAATGACTTATAAAAATCGGTTCCCAATCTTATTCCCTTCTTTAAAGAGACAATTCATATTAATTGTACCCCTAAGAGTCCGGAAAAAAAATAGTACGGTAAATAACGACGAGGGAATTACAGAATGATGCCAGCATTTATGGAAAATAAAGTGGTCAGATTTTCAGCAGGTAAATAATAATCAATGATCATTTGGGGCTGTATAAAAAACACACCGATATTATACTCAGGACGCAGATAAAGGGAAACGGAAAGAGGTTGAAATTTTGATTTTTCATCAGCGCTTATATCACCGCTGTTATAAAATAAATTAGTTCCTGTACGGACGTTTACAGGATAAGCACTGGTCGTTCTGTTGAATCCAAACTTTTGGGTTCCCGCAGAAAAGGCCAAATGTGGAGTAAATTTTACATAATCATTTTTTTTCAGCATGCCTACCCAATAAAAACTATGACGAACGGAGGCTGCGATAGAAAAATCCGAGACTTCTTCTTTTGTAGTGGTTGTAAATACATACCCAAGGCGGCGAAGGCGTAATAACCGGATATATTTTATTCGCTTTTCATATTCTGTCCGGCTGCCCCAGCCATAGCTTGCGGTAATACCTGGTTGCAGCCATGGTTTTCTCCATGTCAAAAAAGTATTAAACTCATTTTGAAGCGGGGATGTATAGAAAGGCAATGAATCCTTTGTAAAGTATCGCTGGTAAGAAACACCTCCTACCCAATCCAGGGTCTGAACAAAATCAAATGACGGACTTATTGAAAATTGATAAAGATTAAGTTGCTGTTTTTCGTTTATTATACTTCCGGATAAAGTTATACCCGGACCGCTTTTGTGAAAATATCCTATGGTGGGTGAATAAACACTTTTCTTTTGAGTAGATAATTTGGTACTGTTCTTTTGGGAATAATTGAAATATCCGCTACCGGCTGAAACACTGGCAAGGAAATAACTTCTTGGCTTTAGCAAGGAATCAAAAAAATCATCCATTTCAAGTAGCAGATCATCATAATCAAAGCTTGTGTCAATGCCTAAATTATCCTGTAAGGGTACGGCTATTGTATCCTTAGGGGCGGTTTGAGAAAAGGCCGTGTCCGTAAGCGCAAATATTAGTATAATAAAAAAAAGAGGTTTAACCATGAGGTTGAATTCAGATAGTTTTAAACTTTATTGTGTCCCGCCTGGTTAAGACAATCTTTGCATTCAAAGGTTTAAATAATAATGGTACTTAGAAATATCCTGGTTAATCAACTAATACTCCCAAAAAAAACCAAACACCAAAAAAGGAAGATCTAAAAATGCTCCAGAGGATGAAACGATTTTCTGCCTCCTTTATTTTAATCATTATCCGTCCATCAACTTAATTCCAATACGGTTATTTCCGGCAAAATGCCTACCCTGCCCGGATAACCGATGAAACCATAACCCCGGTTAACATACAATTTTTGTGCATCCTGTTCATACAAACCTGCCCATTGATCATAAACATACTGCACAGGGCTCCATTTAAATCCCGGAAGTTCTACACCAAACTGCATTCCATGTGTATGGCCAGAAAGCATCAGATCAACATCAGAATATTTTGTCCTGACCTCAGCATCCCAGTGAGAAGGATCATGGCTCAATAATATCTTAAAGGGATAGACTTCTGTACCGGCATAAGCCTGATTCATATTGCCATATTTGGGAAACCGGGCCTTAGCACTCCAGTTCTCAATACCCATCAGGGCTATCTTATCCCCGTCCTTTTCTAAAACAATATGCTCATTCATCAACAAACGCCACCCCATTTCAGCGTGAACTTCCTTTAATCTTTGCAGGTTTGCATTCTTTTCTTCGTTTGAAGACCATTGTACATAATCTCCGTAATCATGATTTCCCAAAGTAGAATAAACGCCCAAAGGTGCTTTCAGTTTGTTAAATACATCAAAGTACATTTCCATTTCACTTGCCTTATTATTAACCAGGTCGCCTGTAAAAACGATCAGATCAGGCTGCTGGCTTAGAATTTTTTCCACACCTTTTAGCACGGCATTTTTATTCATCAGGCTGCCTGAATGAATATCAGATATATGAACAATTTTTAACCCTTTAAAAGCTTTGGGGAGATTACTGAATGAAAGTGCCGTTTTTTTTACCTGGTATTGATATTTATTTCCAAAGCCATTCATCAATGTTGCAAACAATCCTCCACCTGCAATCATACCGGCCCAGGTTAAAAAAACAGACCGGGATATTTTTTCACCGGCTTGCAAATTTTCACCCTCCGTATTACTAAAAAATATTTTCCCTGCTGCCCACTGCCCTCCTCTCCTTATATCATCAATCAAAAAAAACACGCCGGATATGAGTTTGGCAAAAAACAAACCCAGCACTATTGCAAAAATAGTTGTGCGCATCACCTTTTCCTGGTGTGCAAAATGAAGATAGGGTAATACCAATAATACGATAATAGCGGCAGCAGATATTATCCAATAGGCGGAATAAATAATGATTTTTGACCTGGCACCAGCCGGATTGGCTATTACTTTTACGGCCTGGAATACATAAATATCAAGTAATACCATCGATATGATCAATATCCACCAAAATGGAGAATTACGCATGCATTAAATTTGAGCGCAAAGATAGCAGGGAATAATCCCTTATGTTTTGCCTAATACCTATTTTTGCCCGAAACGGTGTAGTAAATGGGCAAAACTTAATTTTGCCGTTTTGGTGTTAGATGACAATTTTACCGTAAACTGGTAAGGATATTATTAATTAAAAAACCGCAAGATAATTGAGATGGCAAGAATAATTGGTGTTGCAAATCAAAAAGGAGGCGTGGGTAAAACCACTACTGCCATTAACCTGGCGGCAAGTCTTGCTGTTCTGGAATTCAAAACTTTACTTGTAGATGGCGATCCCCAGGCAAATAGTACCACAGGCGGTGGGTTCGACCTGCCTAACGTTACTCAAAGTCTTTACGATTGTATGGTGAACCAGGCCAATGCAAAAGACGTGATATTGAAATGCGATATTCCCTATCTGGAATTACTGCCGTCTCATATTGACCTGGTAGGTGCTGAAATTGAGATGATCAATTATCCTAACAGGGAAATGGTGATGAAAACTCTGCTGGAAAGTGTTCGGAATGATTATGATTTTATTATTGTCGACTGTTCTCCTTCGCTGGGTCTTATAACCGTAAATGCACTAACTGCATCCGATTCTGTTGTAGTGCCGGTTCAATGCGAATTTTTTGCACTTGAAGGGCTGGGAAAATTGCTCAACACGATTAAGATAGTGCAGAGCCGTTTGAATACTGCACTTGTTATCGAGGGAATATTAATGACCATGTACGATGGTCGTCTCAGGTTATGCAACCAGGTAGTAAGCGAAGTCCGGAGGCATTTTGAGGATATGGTGTTTAATACAATTGTTCATCGTAATGCCAGGCTGGCAGAAGCTCCGAGTGTTGGCAAACCGGTAATTCTTTATGATGCAAACAGCAAAGGTGCTATGAATTACCTGAACCTTGCCAAGGAAATATTGCAAAAAAATGATATGACGAAGATCAAGAATGATGAGAGGATTCTGAGTTTATGACGTAGAAGATGAAATGAATTATCACCTTTGTTCCTTAATTTAGATAGTATAGAGAATTGGAAAATATGCTCCGCTTATCCTGCCAAAATTTTTATTGTATTATTTAACCTCTTAATTAAAAAATAAAATCCTGCCTGCCGGCATGCATTTAACAATCGATAAGCCTCAATGACTACACCAAAGCAAAATAAAGAAGCGTTAGGTAAAGGAATTCGTTCTTTACTACAGGGAATTAATAATGACCTTAAAACCGGCACTGGAACGCTGAAATCTGTCGTAGTTGAAGATGTCACAGGATCTAACCGGATTGCTATTGACCTCATAATACCCAATCCCAAGCAACCCCGCCGCGACTTTGATGAACAATCACTGAAAGAATTAGCCGAATCCATCAAGTTGCATGATATCATTCAGCCCATCACCGTTTCAAGATCCGCTTCCGGAAAATATATGCTTGTATCCGGAGAACGCCGGTTAAGGGCAGCAAAAATTGCAGGTCTAAAGGATATACCAGCCTACCTGCGCCAGGCCAATGATGCCGAGTTGCTTGAACTCGCTTTAATAGAAAATTTGCAAAGGGAAGATCTGAATGCAATGGAAATTGCTCTTAGTTATAAGCGGATGATGGAGGAGTTGGAATATACTCAGGAGCAGGTGGCAGAAAGAATGGGTAAAGACAGAAGTACAGTAGCCAATTTTATCCGCCTGTTAAAACTACCACCTGATATACAACTTGCAGTACGAAACGGACAATTAAGCATGGGCCATGCGAGAGCTTTGATAAATGTTGATACCATCGACAAACAGATATATATTTATAAAGAGATAAAAGAAAAAGGTTTGTCAGTAAGGCAAACAGAAGAATTGGTACGCAACCTGTATAAACAAAGCGGTGCTGTTAAAAAAACTTCAAAAAGTTCCTTACCTCCTGCTTACCAGAAAATTCAGGATAACTTAGCATCTTATTTCAGCACCCGGGTAAAATTAAAAAATAGCCGCAATGGCAACGGGCAAATAATTATTGATTATTATTCCCAGGAAGAGTTGACAAAGATTTTGGAGCAGATGGATGTGAAGGTAAGCTGAAGGTAATTGTTAACTTCTGAAATATCCACACCAGGTATTGAATAAATAGCATAAATAATTTACCGCTAATCAAACGCAGACCCGGTCCTTTCAAACGGGTTTACAAACAATAAAGTATTACTGTCAATTAAATTGGAATGAGGAGAACGAATTTTATTGACCGCTTATTATTAATGATGGTTTGCCTTGCTATCAATCCCTATTTTTCATCGGGCCAGGAAAAAGAAATATTAAAATCAGTTGACTCTACAAAAACTGTCACTGTCATAATTGATTCCACAGATGGGAATAAAATAAAAAAAGTAAGAGTATATAGCCCCCGGACCGCAGCCATTCGTTCTGCCATCCTTCCGGGATGGGGACAGATCTATAATAAAAAATATTGGAAGTTACCCATAGTATATGGGGCGCTGGGAACATCTGCCGGTATCTTTTTTTTCAACTTGCAAACTTATAAGGATACCCGCTTTGCATACCGTGCTAAATTTAATTTTAGACAACCAGGTGCCACAGCTGCCGACACACTTGCATTCAACCGGATACCTGATTACCTGAAACCCATTTCTGAAGGTTCCCTTCGATCTTATAGGGATAGTTACCGGCGGGATATAGATTATTCAGTCCTTTTCTTTGTTTTGCTATGGGGCCTCAATGTTGTGGATGCAACAGTTGATGCACATTTGAAAAGTTTTGACGTAAGCCCCGATCTGAGTATGCGTTTTAAACCTGGCTATAGTGAAATGGCTGGCACTAATGGATTTAGCCTTGTAGTGAATTTGGATAAGAAAAAGCCATCTACTTTATTACGATCCTATTTTTAAGATTCAAATTAAACCTTTCCAACCTTAAGGTGAAGCAAGGAAATTTTCCCAACAGGGCTTCATCTTTCAAAGGAATAAATTTTCTGCAAATAGCGTCCTATTGGTATCTTCACAACTTTCACATTAAGTTTTAAACTTCTTTTTTTGTTATGAATATTGCACTGATCGGTTATGGAAAAATGGGTAAGGCCATTGAAGAAATTGCTATTGAGCGGGGACATAACATCGTTTTGAAGATCAATGATGAAAACCTGGAAGACTTTACAAAAAATAATGTGGTAAAAGCTGCCGTAGCCATTGAATTTTCAGGTCCGGAGAATGCTTTTTCCAATATAAAAAATTGCATTGAAATGGGCGTTCCTGTTGTCAGCGGTTCAACGGGCTGGACTGAAAAGATGGAAGATATAAATAAATTTTGCGAAGAAAATAAAGGGAGTTTTTTGTATGCCAGCAATTTCAGTGTGGGAGTCAATATTTTTTTTGAAATAAATAAAAGGCTGGCTATGCTGATGGCTTCCCATTCAGAATATGATATCAGCCTGGAAGAAATTCACCATACCCAGAAAAAAGATGCGCCCAGTGGGACAGCCATAACACTGGCCAGGCAAATTCTGGAACATATTCATCAAAAGAAAGTTTGGGTAAACCATAAAAGCAGTAATGCCTCCGAACTTCCTATCATCAGCAAAAGAGAAGATCCCGCCCCGGGTACTCATCATGTACTGTATTCGTCTCCCATAGATGATATCGAGATTATTCATACGGCGCATAACCGAAAAGGTTTTGCGTTGGGAGCTGTATTAGCTGCTGAATTTATCAAAGACAAAAAAGGCATTTTTAATATGAGTGATGTATTAGGACTTTGATTATTTTGAGGCTTTTAAATTGAAGCAGGTATCAATGAATATGGAATATTGAACTCTGAAATACTCCTCTTAACAATATAATTTATAAAAGGCAGTATCCTGCATTTTGCCTTATATCCCTTTCTGAAGCATTTCATCCCCCATCACCAGCGTTTATAAAATTCTTCATTCATAGTTATTTTTTCTGCATAGCTTTTTAATATAAAACTAATTGGTATGAAAAAAATATGGCTAATCCTGGCAACCTGCCTGGCTATTTGCAACTTTTCCTTTTCACAAATCCCCTTAACTGTTGCTCCCAGTGGCGGCAATAAAAAAGCATCTGTAAGTGAACGCATCGGTCTTACTGATGTTACCATTCATTATGACCGTCCGGCTGTAAAGGGACGAGAAGGGAAAATATGGGGGCAGCTTGTTCATACCGGTTTTACAGATCAGGGCTTCGGCAATAGTAAAGCGGCTCCATGGAGGGCGGGCTCCAATGAAAATACATCCATTGAATTTTCTACTCCTGTAAAAATAGAAGGACAAAATTTGCCCGCCGGTAAATATGGCTTTTTCATTGCCTATGATACGAACGAACCCACACTTATCTTTTCAAAAAATTCCACCTCCTGGGGCAGTTATTATTATGATGAAAAAGAAGACGCATTAAGGGTAAAAGTAAAACCCGGCATTTTGGATAAAAATGTGGAATGGCTGCAATATGAATTTATGAATGAGACTGATAACAGCGCTACCATAGCATTAAAATGGGAGAAACTCATGATCCCGTTTATAGTAGAAGTTGATTATGTAAATACACAACTCGAATCATTTCGCAAAGAACTAAGGACAGAGAAAGGTTTCATCTGGCAAAGCTGGGACCAGGCTGCTAACTGGTGCCTGCAAAAAAATGTAAACATAGAGCAGGCTTTGCAATGGGCTGATTCTGCCACCAGCACTACGTTTGGCGGTGATAAAGCTTTCCAGGCATGGAGCACAAAAGCTCAACTGTTGAAAAAACTTGATCGCCCTGACGAGGCTGCCGCCATTATGAAAGCCACGCTGAGCTTTGCCAGCATGATTGAAATACATCAATATGGTCGCCAGCTATTGCAACAAAAGAATTATAAAGAGGCGTTGGAAGTTTTTAAAACCAATTTCCAGAAAAATCCAAACCAGTTCACCTCATTAGTTGGTTTAACAAGAGGTTATTCAGCAAACGGAGACTATAAAAATGCATTGAAATATGCCACCCTTGCGCTACCAAAGGCTCCTGATAACCTCAATAAAAACAGTGTATCGGATATGATTGATAAATTGAAAGCAGGAAAAGATATTAACTAGAGATGTATTGGTGGCGGAGGCCGGAAGTTATATTCTAAAACATGGTCTGGCTTCTGACCACTGGTATTCTTTTAATTGCATCCCAGTACTTCACAAAGCTTTTCTTCCAGAGCCTGCCCACGCAGGTTTTTTGCAACTATTTTTCCATCGGGACCAATAAGAAAATTTTGAGGTATTCCTTGCACCTTGTATTGCTGAGCTACCGAATTATTCCAGAATTGGAGATCACTTACATGTGTCCAGGTAAGCTCATCTTTATAAATAGCCTGCAACCATTTATCTCTTTGCCCCTGCCTGTCAAGAGATACTCCTAATACAGTAAAATTTTTATTATTAAACTTTTTAAAATTGGCAACCACATTAGGATTTTCCTGGCGGCAGGGTCCGCACCAACTGGCCCAAAAATCAAGTAACACATACTTGCCCCGAAACGAGGACAATGAAACAGGAACACCAGAGGTATCAGCTTGTGTAAAATCCATCGCCATACTGCCTATAGCTGTAAATTTTGTTTCAGCAACCATTTCTTTCAGGTAATTCCCATACATGTTTTCCAAAGCTGAAGATTTCAGGTTATTCATTCTTTGCTCTGTTAACAGGATATCATCATTGAGTTGTATGGTTGCTGCCAGAACAAATGCGCTAACTGCGGAACCACTATGTTTTTTAATAAACTGGTCAATTTGCTTTTGTATATCTTCCTTTACATTATTCATTGCTCCCATCAGGCTATCTGACCGAAGGCCCATTTGTAGTTGCTGGTTTATTTTCGTCAGCCTTTCAAACAGGGGATCGAATGACTTTTTAAAATCCTGAAAATCGTAATGTAATTTGGAACCAGTAATTTTTAACTGCCCCGACTGGTCAATATTGCCTGCTATTTTTACCGAAGAATTATCCAAAAAAGTCAAGAAGTCTTTTTTGTCCCCCAAATTAATATTGACCATAGTAGGCTCCTTCAATGATCCTTTCAGCACAAACACCCCTTTGCCTGATCTTGCTTTTGCTATTGTATCACCCGGTCTGTTTACATCGGTTATTGATATCCTTGTTCCTTCCTTTAATCCTATAACATTTCCTGTAACCGTCAATCCTTTCTGGGCGAAAGCAATAACAGGGAAAACAACCAGGAGCAATACAGATTTTTTCATTTCTATCTTCTATTTTTATTTGGAACCATGTAATAAGTCTGACAAGCGGATAATATAATTTGTGCTATTATTCGTCTAATGAACAAAGATAATTTCTTTTTCCAGAGGTCAAAAGCAAGCTGGCTTACTAAATGATAGTCTTAAGGAATTGTTTAACAGAATTTTGTTCATTTTCTGACCCTTCCAATGCTTTTACAAATGCCGTACCGATAATGGCGCCACTGGCATGCTTGCAGGCGGCATCAAATGTTTGCTTGTCCCTGATACCAAAACCCACCAGGATCAAGTTACGAAGTGGAAGAGATTTAAGTTTTTGAAGATAATTTTTAACATCTGTCATATTCTTGGAGGACCCCGTTGTAGATGAGGAGGAAACAGCATAAAGAAAACCCGTACTAAGTTGATCCAGTTTTTGAATTCTTTCTTCCGATGTTTCAGGAGTAACCAGGAAGATAAAATCTAACCCATATTTTTTAATAATACCGCTATATTCTGCTTCAAACTCATGCTCCGGCAGATCAGGAAGTATTAAACCATCGATGCCAACCGCCGCCGCATCTGAACAAAATTTATCAAACCCATATTGTAATACCGGGTTCATATAGCCCATCAGGATCACGGGAAGGGTTATTTCCTTTCTGAAATCTTTTAGCTGTTTAAAAAGCTCCTTTATCGTCATACCATTTGCAAGTGCGATAGTACTGCTAGCCTGTATTACCGGCCCGTCAGCCAGGGGGTCACTGTAAGGCATACCGAGCTCTATCATATCCGCTCCATTTTCCTGCAGCGCCTTCATTATTATTATTGTACTGTTAAGACGCGGATAACCGGCTGTGCAATATATATTGACGACTCTTTCTTTTTTCTTTTTAAATAATCCGGTGATGCGACTCATTATAATTTATTTTTCCGAAGGGGAAATTGAATAAGTGTTTCCGTCAATTGTGAGATAATGGTAACGGGGATAACTATCAATATCCAGTGTAATATGAAATACGTTTTTTATCTCGCCGGGTGCAGCTATTTTAAAACTCACCAGCACCGTATCTCCCTGGCGTTCTGTGGACAGTTGACTTTCATTAAAATCAGCGGAAAGGCATTTTTCAAATTCATATCTTTCTCCGCCAAAATTGGAATTCAGCCGGAAATAAGACTGTTGTTCTTTGCAATCATTAGCAACCTTTTCAAATTTTAATTTATGTTCCACAAAAGGTTTACGGTTGCATGATAATAAAAAAACAAAACCAGAGAGCAACCAGATGATCAATATTTTCTTTTTCATTCTTTTTTACTTTATATACTTCATATAGGTTGAAAGGTCTTTGTCGCCCCTGCCGCTTAAACAAATAACTACCTTATCTGAAGTCTTAAAATTTAATTGGTTCAAAGCAGAAAGGGCATGCGCCGTTTCTAATGCCGGAATGATCCCCTCTTGCTTTGCGAGATCAAAAGCTGCCTTTAGCGCATCATCATCTGTAGCGCTCAAAAATTTTGCCCGGCCAGTTTCAAATAAATTAGCATGCATTGGACCTATGCCCGGATAGTCTAAACCGGCAGAAATGCTATGCGGTTCCACCACTTGCCCGTCTGTTGTTTGCATTAACAGGCTCTTGCTGCCATGCAATATACCCGGCTTTCCCAATTGAGTAGTGGCAGCGCTATGCCCGCTGTCAACACCCAGTCCCGCAGCTTCCACGGCTATTAATTGTACTGAGGGTTCTTCCAGGAAATGATAAAATGCACCGGCTGCATTACTACCTCCACCAACGCAGGCAAGAACATAGTCAGGCAATTCATCTCCTGTTTTTTCTTTTAATTGCCACCTGATCTCTTCACTGATAACGCTCTGAAAACGGGCCACCATATCCGGGTAAGGATGGGGTCCTACTACTGAACCTATAATATAATAGGTATCATTTGGATTGTTGATCCAGTCCCTGATGGCTTCATTGGTAGCATCTTTCAGGGTTTTACTTCCTGAAATAGCCGGAATAACCGTGGCACCCAGCATTTTCATTCTTGCCACATTGGGTGCTTGTCTTTCTATATCCTTCTCTCCCATGTAAACGATGCATTCCACTCCTTTCAATGCGCAAACTGTTGCTGTTGCCACTCCATGCTGCCCCGCTCCTGTTTCTGCAATGATCCTTTTTTTTCCCAATCGTTCAGCCAGCAAAATCTGCCCGATGGTATTGTTGATTTTATGGGCTCCCGTGTGGCAAAGATCTTCCCGCTTCAGGAAAATCGTTGTTCCATGTTGCTCACTTAACCGCTCTGCGAAATATAATGGGGTAGGCCTTCCTGCGTAATCATGCAGTAAACCTGAAAATTCTTTTTGAAATGATGAATCATGAATTACTTCCAAATATTTAGTACGAAGCTCTTCCACATTCCTGTGCAGCATTTCCGGAATATAAGCTCCACCAAACTGGCCATAGTAGCCATGTTTATCCGGAAATGTGAAACTATTTTCGGATAATGGTTGTGCCTGCCTATTTTTATTTTCTGTCATCTGCATTTTTTAATTTTTAAATACGGTGTGAATCTCGTGTTACCAAATCCCGGAATTTCGAAGTGAATAAACGCCATTTCAAATTCACAGCGTTCTTAATCCTTGCTTGAACTGGAGCACA
>JBPPMM010000443.1:0-2512 GCA_051306075.1 Chitinophagaceae bacterium | reverse complement strand
TTAACGGATCCCAACTGACCTTTAAGGTGCCATCATCACTAGTTTTAGCACGCAAACGAATATTGACACCGGCTTTTCCGGTATTTTCTAAAGATGCATTTTCTTCTTTGCTTAGATTACTCAGGGGGACCTGAATGCTCATGTCTGTTCCTTTCCGCGTATCATAGATTCCTTCTGTGAAGAGGACCACAACATTGGAACGAATCTCCATTTTGTGCATGTGGATAGCAGAGCCATGGATATCCATTTGACTCGTTAAATCCCCGAATTGGATTTGGGAAAAATCACGATTTTTAAATGCGGTTTCTGCTATTTTCATAACGGGTTCAAATCGGTTCAATTCACCTTTTTCAACTTTGAAATCTACATGGCCCTCTAACGTATTTTCCTGAATCAATGCTTTATCCGTGAGATGACCCGCCATAATTATTTTAGCAGTCAGTATGCCTTTCATATTGGAGCCAGTGATGGCATCTTGTCCAAAATTGTCAAACGCATTAAATAGTTGTGGAATAGCTACATTATCTATGTCGCAATCAAGGTCAAAGAAGTTGGATTGATTATTATTAACCAGTTCTCCTTTCAGTCTTACCCCTCCACCCGCATGTTGCAGTTTGACTTCCCGCAACAGGACTTTGTTTTGGATCATCTCCACGGTTGCGTTAACTTTTGATGCTTTAAATTTCTTATAGGTGAGTTGATCTGCAACGATAGTTAGTTTTGCGGAGCCATCTCTCAACATCCGGTCTATGTTTTCTGCAGTTTTAATTAACTTGTTTTTACGAGAGGATGTATGTGCGGTTTTAATTACACCACGCCCGAGATATGTAGTAAAATCGCTGAGATGAAGAGCGGGTGTAGTGATTTTCCATTCCATGGTAAGTTGTTCCGGATTTAAATCAAGTATGGCAAGTAAATTGGCCACCGCTCCATTCATGGTTAAATGGGTATTTCCGGTTTTTGCTTTTATATTTTTGAAGAGTACATCTTTTTCTTTAAAAACTAATTGTCCGCTACATTCTGTAAAGACCAGATTTCTGGGAACGTATTGAATGGATGCTTTGGACCAATCTAAAGTGCCCTGAATATGAGATTCCAAAGAACCGTTCTCAGTAATGGGTCCGTCAAAAGCGACATCGAGTTTTCCGATGCCTTGTAAAAACTGGATTGTAGTACTTTCACTTACTTCATTAATAGCCGAAAGCTGAAATTCTGACTGCAGATCGCATGCCAGGATTGGGTCTATAAAATTCGTGATCGATATTTGATCGGATGTCAATGGAATACTTGACCAATTGCCCTTAAAAGGTTTTAATTCCAGTCGGGTATTTTTATCTCCGGGAGATTGAAGCGAATCAACATGATTTGAGAATGAGCCTGAGAATGTACATTCGGATAGTTTGCCAATCGGAGTATCCATATCTATATCCTTGAATGAAAAGCTTGTATTTACCTCAGGAATAACCTTGTATGCCATTTTGCCCTTAAGATGGGCTTCCGCGTCAAGAGGGTGGGGGATTTTAAATTTCTTAAATCTGCTTTGAAGACTATCTGTTAATAGAGCAACCGCTGTCGGATAGGGTATTTGTTTGGTTGTTATTGTAATGTCGTATGACATGGGTTCTGAGTCAAGTAGAAATGTGCCATCCCATATAAAAGCCTGATCCGAAATATTTAGTTTTATCTTATCTAGTGTAATTTTCTCTCCGACTTGAAAATCAAGGTTAAATTTTCCGCGAATAGGTTCATCTCTGGCGTAACTTCCTTTGTCAAGATTAAAAGTCATACTGTGCACATGCATATCCATGTCCACATGTAGCCTTAGAAAATCATCTTGTTGAGTGTTATCGCATTTGAGATAGGCAAATTCAAAATCATGAAAAGAATTGTTGCCTTTGTTTTCGATGATAAACCTGAAATTCCTGAAATGGAATTCCGGTAGGTTTCTTTTTCCTTTATTGAAAGCAACATCATTTGAGCGGTTCAAATTAGAGTATCCGCATTCATCGGTATATAAACAAGCGGTGCCATTATTCACAGTTATTTTACTTAACCCCGACCGACCGATCAAAAGATTAAAAATGGAAGTGCTGATGTATATCTTTTGGGCTGTGAAAATATCCCGATGGTGCTCATTCCATAACGAGTCCTGTATAATAACATCATCCAGGTGAAATGAAAGCGCTGGAAAGGATTTGATAAAATCAAGATCTATCTGACCAATATAGACATGGCCTTTGATCGCAAGATTAATTTGATCCGTGACTAATGCTTTGATCTTTTCTTCATTGGAAAGGATCACTAGATAAAAAGTGGTCCAGGATAGAACCAGGAAAAGTATAATCCCCCCCGCTATACGAACAGTTTTTCGGCTTAGTTTTTTCAATTGCGTTTAATCTGGGTGAAACGGTGGAAAACCGGAATAAAGAATTCCGAAGGGTGGGACTTCAGTGTTAATAACAGTTATATAGAGTGTATTGTTGTCGTCTCAAATGTGCGTTGCCTGGATAAA
>JBPPMM010000422.1:0-5620 GCA_051306075.1 Chitinophagaceae bacterium | reverse complement strand
TTATATTGAATTGTGACAGTAAAAAGCCTTTAAAGGATGTAGTTGTTACAGCCTACCTGGTATCAAAAAAAGAAAAAGCTGTGCAAACCGATGATTCCGGAAATTATGGGTTTGAAGAATTAAAGCCGGGAACTTATAAATTTGTTTTTGAGAAATCCGGTTACAGGAGAGTTACAAAGGAAAAAGTGGTTGTTAAAGCGGAGGAAGGGTTTTTGTTAAATATAGAAATGATAGAAAGTAAGGATTTTAATCTTGTTCCATCCGCATTGCTCTTTGCGGATTTCTGAATATCCGGAACCCGCATACCTATTATATTGACCGGTTATTAAAGTAACCGGTTTTTTATTTTTGATTCCTATAGCCTTGTTTCCTGGTTAATGGTATCGGTTGATTTTGGCTGCTACCGTTTTTATCCCAATAAAAATACTTCAGTATAATTCATTCAGTAGAAGATTTTTCAGAAACTCAAAAATAATTCCCTTTAAAAAATAAGGCGGGTCAAAAAAAACAACCCCGGCAAATTACCAGGGCCATTTTTCACAGAGTTTATGATCAACTATTTAATCGATGTCAATATTAAAGTCGTCTTTATCTTTTTTTATATTGAATTTATCATGTTTATTAAGGAAGCTTCGGTATTTTTCATAAGTTTTATCAGAGGCCTCTTTATTATTTATGAGGAGTTTCCCGTTTTTATAAATGATAGAATAACCATCTTCCTTATTGATAAGCCCGTCATTGTGTAGCCCGTCAACAAATGATTTATATTCTTTCATTTCAACTTTGGCCTTATTTATTTCTACTTTAGCTTTTTGTAATTCCCTTTCAATTTCAGGCCCTATTTTTTTTATTTCTTCCCTGGCCTTTGCCAAATCTGCTTCCATTTCAGACAGATCGATTTTTTTCATTGCTTCAAGTTCAAGTCGCATTTTTTCCCAATCAATTTTTGCAAGTGATTCGTTTAGCTCTCTCTCTATTTTTGCAAAGTCAACATCTTTCATCGCCTTTTCAACGTCGGACCTTATCTTCTGCAAGTCTACTTCCTTCATTGCTTTTTCTACATCAAGCCGGATTTTTTCTGTATTAATTTCCTTTAATGCCAGGGTAGCTTCCTTCATTGCCTTATCCAGGTGAATTTGTAAATCTATGTTTTCCAATTCAGCAATTGCCTCGTCCAGGTCCAGGATCTTTTTGTCTTTCTTTTGTGGTATGGTATCGTGGTAAAAGGTTTTTTGTTGAAAATTAGTTACCACTTTCTTTTGACCCCATGATGATAAAGCAACCGAAATTCCAATGATGCAAACAACAATTAAGAGTTGTCTGCCGTTGATTTGCCCTGGTTTCATTTGTGATGAGTTTAGTTGGTTATTAGTTAACGAAATGCTTCGTACCAAATATACGATTGTTTTCGTATAAAGACATTATCCCGGATAACTAAACATTTTTTTAACATCAATCAGTTTCAGGATCAACAGAGCTGTTTGGGTAATCAGCTTTATCATTTCAAGTTTTCTTAAAAGCCCATTTTATCATTTCTTTCCAGCTGGGTTTTTTCCCATACATAAGGATGCCGGTCCGATAGATTTTGCCGCTGAGCCACACTGAAAAAATAAATCCTACAATAAGCAGGAACATTGATAGACCTAATTGCCACCAGGGTACTGTACCTGGTACACCAAAAGGAATTCTTGCCATCATGATAATAGGAGAACTAAAGGGAATAATGCTACCCCAAACAGCTAACTGGCCGGTGGGGTCATTCATTGCTACCGTCATCATTGCTATGGAGAATATGACCAATAAAGTAATGGGGAAACTTAAAGATTGCGCCTCACGCATATCCTCATTTACAGCACTTCCTATGGCTGCATATAAGGATGCGTAAAAGAAAAATCCGCCAAGAAAATAAAAAAGGAATCCAAATAATATCATTGGAACATTTATGCTACCAAATACCTTTTGAATACCACCTACCATTCCGTTCATATCGCTGATATTATTACCTGAAGCCATCGAAATATTATAAATCACAAAAATAAAAGCAACCCAGAGGAAGAATTGGGTAAGAGCTACCAGGCCTATGCCGATGATTTTTCCAAGCATTAATTGAAATGGCCTTACGGAGGATATGATTACTTCGGCAATACGGTTTGTTTTTTCTTCCATTACCCCCATCATTACCTGCGATCCATAAACCAGGAGGATAAAATAGATAAGGAATCCTGCAACATAGCCTATAGTACTGGCTATTTTAGAATTGGCGGATTCATCATTGACGTTAACTGATCGTACACTTACCGTGCTGTTTTTAATGATATTTTTTTTACCCTCATCTATACCCAGTTTCTCATTTTTTATTTCATTCCAGATATTATTTAATTTATTTTCTACTTTTTGCGAAGCATCTGTGCCAAGGGTTCTGTCGGAATGCAAAACCATGTCTTTGATTCCCGCTTCCCAATGGGGTTGCTCAGCAATGAAAACGTATCCATCATAGCCCAGGTCTGAAAAACTATTTTTTACACTATCTGTACCGGAGGCAACAAGGAAAAGAACGGAGGAACTGTCTTTTTGATTTTCCCTTTCTATTTTTCCCTTGTCAAAATATCCCGAAGAATCTATAATAGCCACATGCAGGCGTGGTTTTGCCTTTTCACCGATATAGCCCATACCAAATATTAAACCCAGGTATAATACCGGGAACAAGATAGTACTGATGATAAATGTTTTCTTTCTGACCCGCGTCAGGTATTCCCGCTTTATAATGAGAATTATTTTGTTCATAATAAATCCTGAATTTTTTCTTATTGATCCCTTTTTTATATTCTGTTTTTTTAATAAGGTACTCTAGGTTGTTAACTCCTCAAAATGCCTGGCGGTTGGAGTGCCTTCCACCAACCGGATAAATATTTCGTTTAAGGATGGAAGTATTTCATTAAATGATTCAATACCCAATCCCTTGTTGATAAAGTATTGAAGCACATCATTGTTTGAATAACCCGGATCCAGTTTAATAATTACTTGTTTTTCCTTTTTTTGTTTTACTTCAAAAAGATGAATGGCCAGGTGCTCTGCAGATAAATGGTTTGTAAAATTTACTTTAAAAAGATTTTCTTTAAAATCATGTTTTATATTTTGAACTGTTCCGTCCAATATTTTTTGACCCTTATTCACCAAAACAATATGATCGCAGATTTCTTCTACTTGTTCCATGCGGTGGGTACTGAAAATGATAGTAGCTCCGTTTTTCGCCAGATTATAAATTTCATCTTTAATTAAATTAGCATTTACTGGGTCAAGGCCACTGAAAGGTTCGTCAAGAATAATTAATTTGGGTTCATGCAATACGGTGGTCACAAATTGAAGTTTCTGGCTCATGCCCTTTGACAAGTCTTCTACTTTTTTATTCCACCAGCTTTCCATATCCAGCCGGAGGAACCAGGCCTTTATTTTTTTCTGAGCTTCAGTTTTACTTAATCCTTTTAATTGGGCCAGGTACATCGCTTGCTCGCCAATTTTCATTTTTTTATATAGCCCTCTTTCCTCCGGCATATAACCGATTTTAGCAATATCCTTACGAGGATCAAATTTTTTACCATCAAATATTATATCTCCTTCATCCGGAAAAAAGATCCCGGTAATCATCCTGATCAATGTTGTTTTACCAGCGCCATTGGGTCCGAGTAATCCGAATATCTGACCTTTTTGAATTGAAAGGCTAATATCATCAACCGCTTTTTGAGTGGAAAAATATTTTTTAAGGTGTTGTAATTCCAGTATGACCATGACAAAAAATTATTGGCAAAAATAGCAGTTCGTGAAGGAAGCAACAATAATTTGATAATTGCCCTGCAAGGAGTCAGAGTTATGTAATGAATTTTATTTTTAAATCAAAGTGCCTGAGATTTTGGAGGCTACCCTTTCTCCATCCATTGCCGCACTTACAATTCCTCCCGCATAGCCGGCTCCTTCCGCACATGGATACAAATTTTTTATCTGCGGATGTTGCAATGAAACCGGATCCCTTGGAATGCGAACCGGGGAAGAAGTTCTGGATTCTGTTGCTACTAATACTGCTTCATTGGTTAAATAGCCCTTCATTTTTTTATCAAATGTTTTGAAAGCTGTCTGCAGGCCGCAATATACAAAGGCTGGCAATACCTCTTTTAAAGAAACTGACCGCAGCCCGGGAGTGTAGGAACAATCAGGAAGGGAAGGTGATATTCTTGTGTCAACGAAATCAACCATTCGCTGCGCAGGTGCTACAAATTTTCCTCCCCCGGAATGAAAGGCCTTGCGTTCAGCATATTGCTGAAAATACATCATCCCTAATTCTGTTTTCAGCACATGAACAGGTTGGTTGCAGACTTCTTCAAAATCATTGTATTTTTCAACCTGTTTCAGATCTTTGTTTTCTACTTGTACCACTATTCCACTATTGGCATATGGATTATTTCGTTTAGAAGGACTCCATCCGTTTACAACCAATTCTCCGGGAGAGGTAGCAGCAGGGGCAATAATGCCGCCCGGGCACATACAGAATGAGAATACACCTTTGCCATCAACTTGTTGAACAAAACTATACGACGCAGGAGGCAAAAACTCGTCTCTTAGGGTACTATTATATTGCACTCTGTCTATAAGGTCCTGTGGATGTTCAATTCTTACGCCAAGCGCAAAGGGTTTTGATTCAATTTTTATATTTTTTGAATAAAGCATTTGGAAGATATCCCTTGCGGAGTGGCCGGTTGCCAATATAAAAGCGTCAGCACCAAAATTTGTTCCATCAGTCGTAGTAATCTCAGACAAACTGCCGGCATTCATTTTGAAATCAACCACTTTTTTATTAAACCATATCTCAGCACCGCAAAGCAGTATTTGTTCTCTTATAGCTGTTATGATCTGCGGTAATTTATTGGTTCCAATGTGGGGATGTGATTCATATAAGATATTTTCATCTGCGCCAAAGTGTACACAGAGGTTTAGAATTCTAGTTACATCGCCCCTTTTTGAGCTTCTTGTATAAAGTTTTCCATCACTGTATGTTCCTGCGCCACCTTCACCAAAACAATAATTACTATCCGGGTTTAACTCGCCTTGCTTATTTAATATAGCCAGATCCCGTCGCCTGGCACGAACATCTTTACCCCTTTCAAGAATGATGGGTTTTATCCCCGCTTCAATTAATTTTAGAGCAGCGAACAATCCGGCAGGGCCGGCACCTATAATAACAACTTTCTTTTTAGCATTATGAACGTCGGGGAATTGAAATGCAGCTAAATCTCTTTGCTGAAATGGTTCATTAATAAAGACCCGGAGCGTAAGGTTTATCCAAATTTGTTTTCCCCTTGCATCAATTGATTTTTTTAGTATAGTAAAGCCGGAAATTTCTGCCGATTGTAAAGCTTCGGCTTTTGAAATAAATTCCCTTATCAATTGTTCATTTGCGGCTTCCGATGGAGTGAGCCTGATCAATATATTTTTTTGCATTTCATGTCAGGTTTTTATCCTGAAGAAAATCAGAAAGGTCAAAATTACGGGTTTGAACTTGTATTAATTTTTAATTCAGTCTTATTGAATGTGATATTCATTTTTTTGATAAGGGCAAGGGGGGGATAAG
>JBPPMM010000372.1:0-4546 GCA_051306075.1 Chitinophagaceae bacterium | reverse complement strand
CGCATTGGCATTCACATCTTTTCGTAAATATTTATAAACACCCCAATGAACAATCATGTCCATTATGAGATAGAAAATTGCTCCAATTGAAGCAATTCGTGATAAGTCAAAGAAAATGGTTAATGTAATTGCAATGACAACTACATATATTAACATATGTTTTTGTATGCTTCCTGGTATTCCAAAATGGTTATGGGGTATAAGCTTCATGTCGGTTAACATTGCGGTCATTCGTGATACAGCAAAAATGCTGGCAATTACTCCTGAAATTGTAGCTAAAATTGCTATTCCTACTGTAAAATAAAGTCCATAATTTCCAAAAGCAGGTCTTGCAGCTTCTGCTAAAGAGTAGTCTTTTGCCTTGACTATTTCAGTGATTGTTAGACTAGCATTTACAGAAATGGCAACTAAAAAATAAACTATTGTACAAATAAGCAATGAAATAATAATTGACCTTCCCACATTTTTGTGCGGTTTGGTGATTTCTCCCCCACTATTAGTAATCGTAGTAAATCCTTTATATGCCAATATTGAAAGTGCAATAGCACCAATATAACTTGCAACCGAATAGTTATTTACATCAACAGAAGTAGGCATAATGTCACTTAAAGTTAAATCGGCAACCCATATACCTCCAATAGCAAACACAATTATGCCCACGATTTTTATGAAAGCCATGAATTGAGAAGTTCTTCCAATAACCTTATTTCCCGATACGTTAATAATATATGCCAGTATCAATAGGGCAACACCTAAACCTGGCACCCACCAAGAATTATTCTCCACATCAATAAGCTGCAGAGCATATGATCCAAAGGTTCTTGCCACTAAGCTTTCATTTATAATCATAGAAAGTGCCATGAGAACAGAAGCTGCTGCGGTAATCGTTGTTTTACCATAGGCTTTCATCAATATCATGGCGATACCGCCAGCAGAAGGGTAAGCATTAGAAACTTTAATGTATGAATAGGCACTGAAACCTGAAATAATGGCACCAATAATAAAAATATACGGAAACCATGTTCCGGATAGTTCGGCTACCTGACCTAACAGTGCAAAAATTCCCGCTCCAATCATCACTCCTGTACCAAGAGCCACAGCACCTTTAAGAGTCAAACTACCTTTGTTGTAATTGTCCATTTTTTGTTTTCCCCTAAATCTCGATTTTATCAGCATGTACCCCAACGCAAGTGTCTAAAACTTAGCGCGGTTTAGGAGCTGAAGGATTGGCTTTAGTGATCTGCTGCGTTCTTGTCTTAGCCCCCTATAGATGGGACAGAATTTTCAATTTGGTTTAGAAGAGTTTGGTTATTACTCATATAATTATTCCAGTATTGCCGAGGTGACATTAGATTCAGAGAGCGATGTTTTCATTTGGTATTGTACACCCTGTAATTGTCTTTGATCTTCATGGCAGCATGATGGATGGAATCAAACCAGTATCGCTGTATCACATCATTTTCCAAGGTTGAATGCAATGCCTCAATATAGGCATTTTCCTGCGGGGTGGCAATATGGGTGAACTCCTGGCTCATGCCAACATCTTTAAGATATTTCCGTACGCTGTGGGCAATGAATTGGCTTCCATTGTCGTTTCGGATGATAATATCTTTGGTATTATAGCAGTCTGCAATGCCGCTTGGCAGCAGTATAACATTCTGCTGTTTAATGCTCGGCCTTAGCACGTGAGCCAGCACGGTTCGTGTGAACACATCCATGATAGTAAGCAGGTATACACTCTTGTTTTTCACCATGGATATACACATACTTGATGTCCATGGTCAGATAATGCAGCGGGTACCTGGCATCGATCCTGTAGGTGCCTACAAAGTTATGCCTGCCATGGGTGGAGATCCTTCGATAGGCGTTAAGAAGGTGAGCCTCTCCCATCAAACGGTAAACCTTCTTTTTGTTGATTAAAAGATGCTCCTCCTGAAGCTCCCACATTTAAAGGGCTAAGACATTTAAACCATTTAAATTTACACGAATGTACTGTGAGATTCTAAAGGAATTTTAAAGAATTAGAAACTTAAACAGACTTTTATTTAGGAGAGATCAAAGTAGAAAAAATCACTATTTTTCACCGTGGTGCTATTAAATTTTATACTTAAACCCTAACCTAAAGATCTGTGTCTCGTAAAAGTTTTGATACAATACAGTAAATCCCTGGTTTACGACTCTTTGTTGAATTCCGAAACTGTTAAAAATATCGCTGGCGGAAAGCGTCAGTTCGGCTTTTTTGTTCCAGAGGTCTTTCTTTATCCCAAAATCTACCGAGGAACGGGCAAATTGTTCGCCTTGTGGAATGTTCCTTTTAGAAAAGTAGATTCCTGTTAGCTGTACCGCAAAGTTTTTGGGCAAATTGAATTCTGTATTTACCTTTGCATCATAAGCATTGGCCGTTGAAGCATTGATAATAAATGCTCTTTCAAAGGGAAATAGCAGCGTACCTTGATAGTTTTCTATAGCGTTGGAATACCAGTTGAGACTTCCCGAAACTTTCCAATCTTCGGTCAGGTCTTGGCTCAATAACAGTTCCACTCCTGTATTGGTAGCTCTTCCTGTATTTTGATAGATACGGTTCACGATGTCATAATCAGCATTGGAATCATCAATGGCGAAAATACGCATGTATTGGTCTTGTATTATTCGATGATAGACAGCTGAAAACAGGGAACCGGAATCCCAAGAGTATTTATGGGCAAGCTCAAAGGCATCGGTAAATTGTGGGCGCAGATACGGGTTGCCAACTTTTAATAATTCGGGATCGTCGAATTTCGGAAAAACCCTTAGTTCAGGTTCCCCGGGACGGTCTATGCGGCGATTATAAAAGGCCGATATTTTGTTGGTATTGTTCAGTTTATAGGTTAAACGAGCACTCGGAAAAAGTTCGAAATAATCATATTTATCATTGTTGAGGTAGTAGGCGTTTGCCCGATCCAAATCATAGAAAACATTTGTCTGTTCTGCACGAAGACCCGCCTCTATATCATACTTTGGCTTTTCCCAGAGGTAGTTGACATAGCCTGCATACAGATTTTCTCCCCAGTCCGAAAAATTACCTAAATCGGGGTAAATAATAGACTGATTTCCGGGTGTAATAGCATAGTCAACGGGCAACCGTCTGATCCGGAGCTTGGCACCAAGTTCAATTCGCCCACTACTTAAGGGGCGCACATAATCTGTAGAAAGGCTGGTAGTATTTTCAATAGCGCGGATGTTGGTTTTATCCCTTCCGATCCGTACTGCCGAACTATCGTTTAGGGAATAGGTTTCGTCTTCTAAACCTTGTGTATATTGGGCATTGGCACTTATTGTATGCCCTGCTTGCTCAAATTTGTGCCGGTAATTTATAGCGGCATTGATGTAGCGGGTAACCTCTTCTTCTTCCCAAGTATAAAGACGGTTTCTAATGTTGCCATCCAAATCGATAAAAGCGACTTGGGCGGTATCAATATGTTTTTCGCGATCATAAAGTCCGGAGAAGGTAAAACTGTTGTTCTCATCCAGATCATAGTCTACACCACCGTTAATAATGGCACGAAACTGCTTTCTATTTTCCGGCACTTGGGAAATGATGTTTCTCCCATCATCATAATTTCGTGTGGTAAATTCGTTATTGGGCAAGGCTTCTTGTATAATAAATTCCGATTGCAGAAAATAATTGAATTTTCCAGTTTTATAGTTCAGGTTGATACTTGGTATCAATTTAGGGTTGACCGAAAAACTACCCAAATCTGTTGGGGTATCGTCTTTATGTCTTCCTAAAGCACCAAGCCCAAAGGATAGGCCAATATCACCATTTAGTCCAGTTTGTTTTTCTTTTTTATAGATGATGTTCACGATACCTGCAAATCCGTTGGCATCATATTTAGCCGAAGGATTATTGATAATCTCTATTTTCTCTATGTTAGAGGCTGGAATGTTCGCCAAACCTTTTTGATTACCAAATCCGGTTAGGCTACTTTGCTTGCCATCAATCAGCACCACCACCTTATCACTTCCTCTCAAGACCACTTTTCCTTCTTGGTCAAACGTTACGCCTGGCATGGTCTTCATGGCATCTAATACCGAGCCTCCGGATTGGGCAATATTATCGGCTAGATTAAAGGTTTTTTTATTTAAATCGGAATTTATTACGGCTTGTTTGCCAATCACTTCTACTTCTTGAAGATTTTCGGCACTCGACTCCAACGATATCTTTCCCAAATCAAAAATAGTGTTCAAACCACCTGCGACCAAGGTTCGTTCTGTTGTTTTGTATCCCATGAAAGAAAAATAAAGTCTATATTCTCCAATAGGTAGCCCCAAAATTTCGAATCTTCCTTTGTCATCGGTTATCGCTCCGGTAACAAGGTAATCGTTCTCCAAATCATGTACGGAAGCATTGGCAAAGGACAAGGGGTCTTGGGTTCTTGCATCTAGCAATTGTCCTGAGATGGTCACCTTTTCCTGAGAAAAAACAGGATAATTGAAACAAAATAATAAACAGGTTACAAATAAATGCTGTAACATTAAGATTATATTTTTTCTAAAGTATATGAAG
>JBPPMM010000351.1:0-2986 GCA_051306075.1 Chitinophagaceae bacterium | reverse complement strand
TCGACAGGAAATCCATACAATTATTCCTGGAATGTATTTTTTACTCCTGTATTTTCTGTTTTCACTGGCGTGTTAATGGGAACGATCGAAACACTTTACTTCAGTAAACTGCTTATCAGGAAAAGCTTTAGCAGAAAGCTTATTTATAAAGTGTTTATCTACCTGGGCCTGACCATCATTTTCCTGGTAGGCATAAGCGCCGTTGCCAATTCCATTGAATTGCAAATACCGCTGTTTAATAAGCAGGTGATAACTAATGTTTTCGCATTTGTTTCAAACCAGGCTTTTTGGAGCGTTGTTTTATTTATCGGGGCTATACTTGTTGTAGCACAGTTCTATGCCGAGGTTAGTGACAACATTGGCCGTGGTGCACTTGTCAATTTTTTTACCGGGAAGTATTATAAACCGGTAGAAGAAGAACGGATCTACATGTTTCTTGATATGAAATCGTCCACCACGATCGCGGAAAAATTAGGTCATGTAAAATATTTCGAAATGCTCAGGGAATATTTTGCTGACTTAACGGAACCGATTATTGAGTACCTGGGAGAAATATATCAATATGCCGGTGATGAAGTAATTGTTTCCTGGAAACTGAAGAACGGGTTAGCAGACAATAACTGCATCCGTTGCTTTTTTTCGATGAAAGTTGTTCTGGAAAAGCAACGCAGCAAGTACATAGAGCAATTCGGAATGGTGCCTGAATTTAAAGCGGGCCTGCACCTGGGGAAAGTAACTACAGGAGAAATTGGCATTATAAAAAAGGAGATAATTTTTACCGGGGATGTACTTAACACCACTGCCCGCATACAGGCGCTTTGCAATCAAAACAAGGTGGACAATATCCTTTCAGATGATCTTGTAAAAAGACTTGCACCAGGAGAACAATTCCGGGTGCAGCCACTGGGCGAACACACATTAAGAGGCCGCGATGAAAGGATAGCTTTATATACCATCTCCTGAATTTTATCAGTGGAAATCCAATGCTGTTATGAAAGAAAAAGTTATCGCCATCATTTCTTTTGGCAGCAATTGGGACCCTCTGTGCTAAAAAAGAAATACAAAAACACAGAGCACACGGAGAAAATACAACACAGAGATTCTGTGTTATAAACCAACAGTTTTGATTAATGGTTTAATTTTATTTTTTAGGCGACTATTTGTTAGCCTGTAAAGGGAAGCAGTCTTTTTAGATTGTTTCTCTTTTTGTTAATTCTTACGGATGGGTTCGACATCACTTTGCGGGATTTTTTGAAAGGACAAGTAGTTTATGTGCCTGCCGGCGGCCCCTCATTGTAAAATGATATTTTCTGCAGCAGTCCTTAGGCTGTCCATCCCCTCAAGGAAAATATCATTTCCCAACGAGGCTTAATTTATTTCAAAGTGTTTCGACTGGCACACTTAGTTGGAATACAGTTATTTAAGGGGCTAAATGCCCGGATTCTGCAAGAGCTGTATTTTCAATATTTATGAGATATTGTTTTTCGTACTTTTTATTTGTTTTATAGAGCGTAAACATCATTTCCAGTAATTTCCTTTGGACGGCAACTGCTGCTTTCATCTTTATGCCGGATTTGGATACAATTCGCACAAATACTGCTTTAAATCTTTCGTCATGCCGAATAGCTGCCAGTGCGGGCAAGTGCATTGCTTTTCGTAAATATTTATTTCCCTTCTTGGATATTTTAGGCTTTCCTTTCACTGAGGTGCCTGATTGTTTCTCCTTTACGTCAAAGCCTGCATAGCTGGCCAGTTGCCGTCTGTTCCTTATCAGTTCAAAGCCATTTGTTTCGCCTAAAACAGTGACGGCTGTCAGCAACCCTACTCCGGGAAGGGAACAAAGAAGTGCCACTATTTTCTTCATTTCAACGTCAGTGGCTATTAATACGGATAGTTCTGCCCGAACTTCCTTTTCCTGTTTGTCGAACATTTTTATCCGTGCTTTTACTCTCGCAATACTGTTTTTGTGAGGTTCTGCTTCAGCCTGTTCCGCATGCAATTGATTTTTCGCCACAGTCCGCTCTGTTATTAGCTGATCCCGCTCCCTGGTTAGCTGGCGCAGTTGCTTATAGATGCGCTTAGGACGGCTCCACAATTCAAGTTTTCTTTCTAAGCCAAACTGTGCTATGGCTGCCGATGCTGTTTTATCAGTAATTGTTTTTATCTCCAGGGTACGCATGTAATTGCTGATCTTACTGGGCAGAACAACAGTCACTTCCTCATTATTATCATCTAAAAAATAAGCCAACCCTTCATGATAAACGCCCGTTGCTTCCATTACAAATCGAACCGCCATTTCCTGAACCGTGTTTTTCTTTACCCATGCTAAAAAGGATTCAAATCCCTTTTTGGAGTTGGCAAAAGTTTTTTGTGCATACAGTTCCGGTGACCAGTCATCATGCATACGGCCGAGGGTTACAACCAATAATTTTTGATCCACATCAATAGCGGCTACCTGCTTTACAATCTTTTCCATTCTTAATAGTTTTTAATAAAAAAGTGAAAAACTCCCTTCGTTTTGTCTCCTGATGGATATTCTGGATATACGGCTTGGCAGTATTCCTTACATTCTGTTCAAACTCGAAAGAGTTAAAAAGAGTGAGGTTTTTTCTCTGTGTCAGTATACAATTTGTTACTTAGGCACGAATCCACTTCCCACTCTTTTTTCACTTTATATCATCAAAACTATTGGTATCTCAAAGAACTATTTTTGATAGAAAAAACAAACATAGGAGGACACGGAGAGCAGCTATTTGTTTCCTTGTGTCTCTCTGTTGCGAAATACCTTTGCGCTCTTTGCGGTTAATTCAACAAGATACAAACATAACCAGCAGCGCCTTCGCTTCCATTGTATTTCTCTGTGCTCTCTGTGTAACACTCCGTGCTCTCTGTGGTTAAAAAGAAAGAAATACAAAACCACAGAGGACACAGAGGAAATACAGCACAGAGGACACGGAGAGCAACTATTTGTTTTAATTGTATTTCT
>JBPPMM010000304.1:0-7635 GCA_051306075.1 Chitinophagaceae bacterium | reverse complement strand
ACACCTTCATGGTCACCAGACAGTAAGAAAATTGCTTTTGTAAGTAATTCAGTAATGCCCTAACGCATTTTTAAAGAATCCATGTTTCGATTTATTTATAATTAAACATACTGCAGTCCAAACTTTGAAGTCGCCGGCCTTTATTTATTTCCGGAATAGAAACCAGGTTTAGCTCAATTAAAAATGTAAACCTTAACTTTCTATAAAATACACGGGTTGCTACTTTATTAAATTCATTTGTAACGAATTTTAATTATTTCATCTTCAAATAAAATACACATATATGAGATCAAGACGAGAATTTTTAAAAGTTTCCGGTTCACTTGCCATCGGTTCTATGTTGTTACCACAACTTTCAAATGCAATTGGTATAAAGAAGGTGAAAAATATTGGCATTCAATTATATGCCGTTCGTAAGGAAATGCTGGAAAACGCAGCAGGCACTTTAAAACAACTTGCCAAAATAGGATATAAAGAATTAGAATCGGCACGTAGTGAAAAAGGGAATTATTATGGCCTTTCACCAAAAGAGATAAAGAAAATTTGCAAAGACCTGGGCATGACTTTAAGAAGCGGGCATGTTCACCAGGATGCAAAATGGAAACAATCAATTGAAGAAGCTGTGGAAACAGGACAGGAATACCTGATCATTTCGTCCTTTCCTTCAAAAGGACAAACAGCAGACAATTATAAGCGGGTGGCTGAGGCCTGTAATAAAGGAGGAGAAGAATGTAAAAAGGCCAATTTGAAATTTGGTTACCATAATCATGAATATGAATTTGAAACTGAGAATGGCCAGGTTTTGTATGATGTATTAATGGATAATACAGATCCTTCACTGGTGCACATGGAATTGGATTTGGGATGGGTGGTTGCAGCAGGTAAAGAGCCGCTAAATTATTTTGAAAAATATCCCGGCCGCTTTCCACTCTGGCATTTAAAAGATATGGATTTGGCAAAAAACCATAGTACCGAATTTGGTAAAGGACAGGTTGATATCAAAAGCATATTAAAAAATGCGGAAAAATCAGGAATGAAATATTTATTTATTGAGCAGGAAGAATATGCAGGAGCCGCTATGGACAGTATGAAATATGATTTTGATTTTCTCAAAAAATTAAGCATTAATTAATTATCATTATTTGTTTTTGAAACACCGGAAAAAATGGACAATGTAATTTCCGGGTTAACTTAATTTAAACTATACTAATATGAATCATTTCAAAAGAAGACAATTTATCAAATTAGGAACTGGCATGCTGGCCGGACTGGCCATTGCGCCAATGGCATGCAATAATGATAGCAGCAGCAATAAAACCACCGGTGACAGCACCACAGCATCAGGTGATATTGCAAAAGGCGCAGCCCTTGCCGCTTTTGGGCTGCAACTTTATACATTAAGAGAAGATTTTCCTAAAGATCCCAAAGCCGTTCTGAAACAAGTAGCAGATATGGGATACAAACAGGTGGAAGGTTATGAAAGAGATAAAGGTATTTTTTGGGGAATGAGTAATAATGATTTCAAAAAATATTTAGATGAGATTGGCCTCACCATGATATCAAGTCATTGCGATACCAATAAGGATTTTGAAAGAAAAGCCGCAGAGGCTGCTGCCATCGGGATGAAATACCTTATTTATCCTTATGAGGGTGCTGATAAAACACTGGATGATTACAAAAAAATGGCAGATGAATTTAATAAGAAAGGAGAAATCTGTAAAAAGAATGATATCCGTTTTGCATTTCACAACCATGCTTTTTCATTTAATGTAATGGACGGCCAATATCCGCAGGATGTGTTGATGGAAGGTACTGATCCGGACCTGGTGGATTTCGAAATTGATTTGTACTGGGTGGTGGCCGCAGGAGCTGATCCTGAAACATGGATGAAAAAATATGGAAAACGTTTTCGCCTTTGCCATGTAAAAGACAGGAGTAAATCACCCGTTGAGGATAATGGAAAAAATTCTGTTAACCTGGGTACGGGTTCTATTGACTATCCCAGGATATTGAAAACAGCAAAAGATAACGGAGTTGAATATTATATTGTAGAGCAGGAATTTTATCCCACTCATACACCTCTTGAATCTGCTAAGGCGGATGCGGAGTATATGAAAAATCTGACGATATAAACGTTACAGATTTATTCCAAAATGAAAATTCGGTGGCAGGCTGTTTTTGGTTAATAAAAAGCATAAAACATCCTGATGTAGAAGCGTAGTGGGAACAACCCCCACTTTTCTGCATTCATTTAAGTATGATGTAGTATTGATGTAGCCATTCTGCAGGTGCTTGTCAAATTCATAAATACATTTGAATACAACGAAAAAATCCTTGCGGATACTTATTGCTGAATCCTGTTTTTTAATTTTTAAAATAATCAAAATGAAGCTTGTCTCTTTTATTCTCTTATTGTTTTGTTATTCTCTTGCTTTTAGTCAGACCTCGCCTGTTGGAATTTTCCAGCAGTATACTGACATAGGAAAACCCAAAGTTTCCGGATCTTCCCAATACGATGCGGCCACCCAAACGTACACAATGACCGGAGGTGGGGAAAACATTTGGTTCAACAGGGATGAGTTTCAATATCTCTATAAGAAGATCAATGGTGATTTTTTACTGACTGCTAATTTTGAATTTGTGGGTGAGGAAGGAAACGGCCACCGCAAGATCGGTTGGATGATCAGGGAATCTGTTGACGAAGCAGCCGCACACATCACTTCTGTGTCGCATGGCGACGGATTGATGGCTCTGCAGTGGCGGGAAATGAGAGGGGCCTATATGAGAGATCCGGAAGATGAAATATTTGCAGCAAAAAAAGGCGGACAAATTCTGCAGATGGAGCGCCAGGGGAAAACGGTTACAATGAGAATCGCCAATCCCGGTGAACCCCTGCAGGATGTGGGCTCTCATGAAATGAAAAATATGCGTGATTCCGTTTTGGTGGGATTATATATTTGTTCCCATGACCCCAACAAATCGGAAACTGCAAAGATCTGGAATGTGCGGATCGATAAGCCGGTTGGAATGGCCTACCATCCGAATCCAATCATACAGCGTTCTATTAAACCTTTACAGGGCGTAGTTGGTTGTCGGTTAGAAACCATGAATGTATTTGATGGTAAAAGAAAAGTGATTCGTGAATCAGCCGGAAGATTTGAAGCACCTAACTGGATGCCTGACGGAAAAAAATTATTATATAACGAAGGCGGATCCTTATTCACCATTCCAATTGACGGAGGCACCGCGGAAAAATTGAATACAGGAGAAGTAAACAAAAACAACAATGACCACGGAATATCATTCGACGGAAAAATGCTTGCTATCAGTAGTTCTAAACCAGGAACCACCGGTGGAAGTTCTGCTGTATATGTATTACCCCTGCAGGGTGGTGAACCTAAACTGGTAACTGAAGCAACACCATCCTACTGGCATGGCTGGGCTCCCGGAGCAAAAGAAGTGGTTGTAGTAGGTCAGAGAAATGGAAGTAAAATTTACAACTTGTATAAAGTAAATGTGAACACTGGTAAGGAAGTGGCATTGACCAATAATACGAAAGGTCATGTGGACGGTTGTGAATATTCACCAGATGGAAAATATGTTTATTATAACGCCAACCCAACCGGCACCATGCAGGTATGGCGGATGAAACCAGACGGTTCCGGAAAAGAACAACTTACTTTTGATGAATACCATAGCTGGTTTCCGCATATTTCTCCTGATGGAAAATGGATCGCATTTATTTCCTTTCCAACGGATATTGAACCCAGCTCACATCCTTCGTATAAAAAAGTAATGCTTCGCCTGATGCCTGCTACCGGTGGTGCTCCCAAAGTAATTGCCTATTTGTATGGAGGCCAGGGAACCATCAATGTAAATTCATGGTCTCCGGATAGTAAGTCCATAGCTTTTGTAAGCAATTCGGAAAAATCGGAATAAGGATTATTTTTTGCTTTAATTATTTAAAGGTGGGTTTGAAGTTTTTCTTCAGTCCCCTTTTTTTTATGCCTTTTTCGAAAGGACTATTTAATAATCCTTTGTTTGATTAAATAATTATATCAGCAAAGAATATACACTCCTTTAGCCTGCTGATGATTTGAATACAGTTACAAAATATCCAGTCTTGTTTCATCCCGGAATAGCGTTCTTAATCTACAAACTTCAGGAGATTAATATTGCCGGATCTACACTCACTAAAATATAAATTAAAATGCAGGGGGCCATCAGGTCGCCCTTTTTTATTGTTTGGGTTCCTCTTTCGCATTATTAACCAGGAATAATAATTGAATAATCAGTCTTTCTTTTTTGGTTTATTGCTTCCCTTTTGATGATAGTGCTTACGATGTAGTATTGATGGGCCGGAATAGGCCATTCCTCCTGTTTTCAGAGAAGTGATGTAGTATTGATGTAGTACTTAAACGCCATTCAAGCTGTTTAGCCTTATACATTTGTAACACTTATCCCTGCCTGGTTACCTCAAGTTAATTTTTACAAATTTTTTCATTCAGTACAGTATTTATTCATTCTAAAATTACGACTGCTTATGTCAACGAAAAACAAACTTATCGCAAAAGGCTGCACCCTTGCAATTGTGTTGTTGCTTTATTCATGCAGCTTATTTGCCCAAAAAACAGTTAGCGGGAGTGTTGCTAACATCCTGGACAACCAACCGATAGCCGGGGCTACTATCCTGGTAAAAGGAACCAATGATGCAACCGAATCAAAAAGCGATGGAACTTTCTCTATTAATGTACCCAAAGAAAACAGTGTATTAGTTATCACCGTTGTGGGCTTCAATAAAATGGAATTATCCGTAGCCGGAAAAACCAACCTGGGTCAGCTTGGATTAGCCCAGGCATCTGTGGCACTAAATGAAATAGTGGTTACCGGGTATACCTCTCAAAGGAAAAAAGATATTACCGGCGCTGTTTCGGTGATCAACATTGAAAACATGAAAAATGTACCTTCCGGTACCATTGAAAATGTATTGCAGGGACAGGCTTCGGGTCTTACCGTAATAAACAATGGGGCACCCGGAGGTCCCAGCAATGTTCGTGTTCGTGGTATCACTTCTATTGGTAATGTAGACCCGCTGGTTATTATTGATGGCACACCGGGAAATATGCATGACCTGAATCCAAATGACATTCAGTCTATCCAGGTTTTAAAGGATGCAGGATCAGCTGCTATTTATGGTGTTCGCGGATCCAATGGAGTTATTATCATTACAACAAAGAAAGGAAGACAGGGACCTGCCCGTGTTACTTATGATGCCTATATCGGCACGCAACGTCCTTTAAAAGACGGATGGAATCTTGCCAATCCAACAGAACATGCCAGTGCGATATGGCAACAGTATACAAATAATGGCCTCACTCCTTCTCATAAACAATACACCTGGGATGCACAGGGCAATCCGAGGCTTCCGGATTATATCACACCAACCCGTGCTTTTGAAGGTGATCCAAATACTGATCCCGCTACTTATAAACTTTATGCAAACCAGATAACGAGAGCAAACAAAGCAGGCACTGATTGGTTTCATGAAATATTCAAGCCGGCTATGTTACAAAGTCATAATGTTTCTGTAAGCGGCGGCAGTGATAAATCTGCTTATTTATTTTCAGTAAATTATTTGAACCAGGATGGCACCCTGATCCATAATTATCTCAGGAGATATTCTGCAAGGATCAATACCGTGTTCAATGTAAAAAACAACATACGCATTGGTGAGAATGCTTATTTCTCGTATAAGAAAAATCCCGCCTACCTTGGTTTGCCCGGTGTAAATAATGCTAACTCCATTAATGCAGCTTACAGGATGCCGGCCATCGTACCGGTTCGGGATATAACCGGGACAAATTTTGCCGGCGGCGGTTCACAGAGCCTGGGTAACTCTCCCAACCCGGTTGCTATTATGGAACGTACCCAAAACAACAGGGGTAATACATGGCAGATGATGGGTAATGTTTTTGCCGAAGTGGATATCCTGAAACATTTTACGGCACGTACCAGTTTCGGCGGAACGGTAGAAAACTTCTACAATAATGCGTTTGTTTTTACTGCATATGAAAATGCGGAAAACAGCACCAACCCCAATAGTTTCCTGGAAAGCTCTGCATTTAACAGTAGCTGGACATGGACCAATACATTAAAGTATAACAACACATTTGGTGGTAAGCATAAAGTGGATGTATTGATAGGAAGTGAAGCTATCAGCAATTATGCCCGCGGCATTTCAGGAGCAAGAGGAAGTTATTTCATAACCAACCTCAGTGATCTGACGGTTGATCCTAATTTATGGACACTCAATTTCGGTACGCCCACAGGTCAGCAAAATAGCAATACGGTTGTCAATGGCATTCAAAGTCCTTTTGAAAGTTCGCTGTTCTCCATTTTCAGCCGGGTAGATTATGCGTTTGATGAAAAATATTTGGTGAGCGGAACCTTGCGCCGTGATGGTTCTTCTGTTTTTTCTTCTGATTACCGCTATGGTGTATTTCCATCCATTACTGCCGGATGGAGAATTTCTGCTGAAGATTTTATGCAGGGGTTTTCATGGCTCAATGATCTGAAAATTCGTGGCGGATGGGGTAAGCTGGGTTCACTCAGTAATATTAACCCAACCAATGCCTATACCTTATTTGGTCAGAGTTCGGTGCAATCCTATTATGATATAAACGGAACCAGCACTGCACCTGCGCAGGGTTTATATTCTGCACAATATGGCAACCTGGCAACTACATGGGAAGAAGATATCATTACCAATATTGGTATTGATGCCACACTATTAGGAAATAAACTGGAATTATCATTAGAGTGGTATAAGAAAGATATTAAAGGATTGTTGTTCCGGCCTGCTGCTCCTGCTTCAGTAGGTTCTGCCCTGCTACCCTTCATTAACGTAGGAAATATTCAGAACAAGGGAATTGATTTTTCTGCTACCTATCATGGCAAAATTCAAAATGATTTTGGTTTTGACATAACAGGAACATTTACTTCCTATGATAATAAAGTAGTATCACTTCCAAAGGGTACACTTTATATTGACTACGGTAACTCCAGATTGCAGCCCGGACATCCTATCGGTTCATTTTTTGGATATAAACAAATTGGTTTGTTCCAAAGCGCAGCAGATATCAGTGGTTCACCAACCCAGGAATCAGCAGCACCTGGTCGTCATAAGTTTGCTGATGTAAATGGCGATAAAGTAATCAATTCAGGAGACAGAACTCATTTTGGAAATCCCAACCCGGATTTCACTGCAGGCCTGAACCTGGGAGCAAATTATAAAGGTTTTGATATTTCCATGTTTATGTACGCCTCAGTAGGCAACGATGTAATAAATAATGTTCGTTCCTCAATAGATTTTCCCCAGGTATTTGATGTAGCCATCAGTAAAGATGCTGTTTATAATTCATGGACGCCTGATCGTCCCAATGCTAAAGTGCCCAAGCTGGAACGTTCAGCTAACTTCAGTAATTCAACACAGTTCAATTCATATTACCTGGAAGACGGATCATTCCTGAGATGCAGGGCTCTTACACTGGGTTATAATCTTCCTGTGAATTTGCTTAAGCGCTTTGGTATAGATAAACTAAGAATATATACACAAGCAATTAACTTGTTTACCAT
>JBPPMM010000258.1:0-4826 GCA_051306075.1 Chitinophagaceae bacterium | reverse complement strand
GGAGACTGGCAAATTGCAGGTTGGATATTACCATTTGTCCCTTCACTTAGCAAGCGCCTGGTCTCAAATCCTCTTTCCAGGCTTTCTAAATGGAAAATCTTTGATAATATCCGGAGAAGCCTGGCTCCTGTCTCGCTTTTGGCGCTATTATTATTTGGATGGATCTTATCTACACATCCTTTTTTCTGGACGGTATCTGTACTTGCCATTGTTTTTCTTCCGATGATAGTCAGTTTTGCATGGCAGCTATATAAAAAGCCGGCCGATGAAATATTTGTTCAGCACCTGATCTATTCTTATCGCTCCTTGAAGGATAATGTCTTTCAGCAAGTCATTAATTTTATTTTCCTTCCCTTCGAAGTCTATACTAACATTACGGCTATATTTCAAACCTTATGGCGTATATACTTTACAAGGAAAAATTTATTGCAATGGAATCCGTATAGTAATACAAGAACAGATGAAAAAACGATGGCCGGGGCATATAAAGTAATGTGGTTTTCTCCCTTTCTTGCCGCTGTTCTTTTTGTGTTTTTAACCGTCTGGTCGCCTATAACTTTAGCAAAAGTTCTGCCTTTTTTAATTATTTGGGCAGGGGCACCATTCATCGCCTGGTTCATCAGCAAACCCGCCGGAGAAAAAAGCATAGAAATTTCTGCAGAGCAAACAATTTATCTGCGCAAGCTGGCTCGGAAGATCTGGGCTTTTTTTGAAACACATGTTGGCGCGGCAGATAATTGGCTGCCACCGGATAATTTCCAGGAAGCACCAGTTGAGAGAATTGCCCACCGGACCTCCCCTACTAATATTGGTCTTTCCTTACTTGCCAACCTTACGGCCTATGATTTTGGATATATAACGGCAGGTGAACTAATAGAACTTACTACCAATACAGTAAGTACAATGCAACGCATGGAAAAGTACCGGGGACATTTATATAACTGGTATGACACCAGATCGCTGATGCCGCTGAACCCCAGGTATATTTCAACAGTTGATAGCGGAAACCTGATGGGACACCTGGTTACATTGAAACAAGGTTTACTTACCATTCCTGAAAAGAAAATTATTACGGAAAGCATGTTTGAGGGATTGCTGGATGAGGTTAGAATTTTGTCAGAAAAAATAAATATACCTGCGCTTAAATCTTTTCAGGAACAACTAACTGACGATAACCTGGCCAACCTTGATAACCCGCATGAGATTAAAAAATATCTTGACGGCTTAGAACAATCTCTAACGAGGATTTTGGTACAATTAGATATTGATCCGGAAAATGAAGCGGATTGGTGGATACAAAAAATCTTTGCGCATATCAAGAATATAAAAAATGACCTGGGTGTTTATATGCCCTGGCTATTACTTAATGAGCCGCCAGCGAAATTTGAAAGACAGATTCCTTTTTTACCCGGCGTTCCAACTATTAAACAGTTATCACAAATTGAACAGATTTTATTACACAAGATCAATGAGCTTTATTCAGCTGATAATACAGAAGAAGAAAATGATTGGTTAACTATCTACCGCACCGGCATTACAGAAACCGGGCGCAGGGCCAAAGCGATTATGTTGCTTGTAGAGCAACTTGCCGTAAGATGTACCCAGCTTTCCCATATGGAATTTAATTTTCTATATGACAGCACCCAACATCTTTTAACCATCGGTTACAATGCAGAAGAGCACCGAAGAGATAATAGTTTTTATGATCTTCTGGCCTCCGAGGCCAGGCTTACAACTTTTGTTGCTGTTGCCCAGGGAAAATTACCACAACAAAGTTGGTTTGCTCTGGGCCGGCAACTTACGAATATCGGCACCACACCTATTCTTCTTTCATGGAGCGGTTCCATGTTTGAATACCTGATGCCGTTGCTCGTAATGCCAACCTATAGAAATACATTGCTCGATCAAACCAGTAAGGCTGTTATTCAAAAGCAAATTGAATATGGTAAAAAGCGGGGTGTTCCCTGGGGAATTTCAGAGTCGGGATATAATATGGTAGATGCCAGTCTTAATTATCAATACCATCCCTTTGGAGTTCCGGGTCTCGGATTTAAGCGGGGTTTGGGCGAAGACCTGGTTATATCTCCCTATTCTACTATTATGGGACTTATGGTTTCTCCCAGGGACGCCTATGATAATTTGCAGGTATTAAAGTCAGAAGGGTTTGAAGGCCGTTTTGGTTTTTATGAAGCCATTGACTATACTCCTTCCCGGCTTTCGAGAAAGCAGAATTACGTTGTAGTTAAATCTTTTATGGCTCATCACCTGGGAATGAGTTTCCTGGCTATCAGCCACCTGATTCACAAACAACCCATGCAACGCAGGTTTGAATCAGATATTGAAGTAAAATCAGCCTTGTTATTGTTACAGGAAAGAATTCCCCGGGTAACCACTTTTTATTCGCCTAGTGTGCATGAAGCAGACACCAGTATAACTCCCGGTGGCAATGGCTATATGCGGGTACTTAATACACCTGATACAGCCATTCCGGAAGTTCAGCTATTGTCAAATGGTAAATACCATGTAATGGTAACCAATGCAGGTGGGGGCTTTAGCCGCTGGAAAAATATTGCATTGACCCGCTGGCGTGAAGATTGCACCTCCGACAATTGGGGAACCTTCTGTTTTATCAGGGATCTTGATAATAATGCATACTGGTCGGCAGCTTTTCAGCCATCATTGAAAGAAGGCGAAAATTATGAAGCTGTTTTTTCCCAGGGCAGGGCAGAATTCCGCCGCCGGGATCTTTCACTGGAAACACATACTGAAATTGTAGTATCGCCTGAAGATGATATAGAATTAAGAAGAGTACATATTACCAATCGTACCCGGAAGAAAAGAACAATCGCAGTTACCAGTTATGCAGAAGTTGTTTTGACCTCTCCTTTAGCTGATGAAATGCATCCGGCCTTCAGTAATCTCTTTGTACAAACGGAACTTAATGAACCCCGCAATGCGATCATCTGCACTCGGCGACCCAGATCTGAAGATGAAAATAATCCCTGGATGTTTCATCTAATGAAAGTACACGATGCCGAAATTAAAAATGTAACCTATGAAACAGACAGGGACAAATTTATCGGAAGAGGGAATACGATCAATGACCCTAAACTGATAAAGCAGGGATTACCATTAACAGGAAGCAGTGGTTCCGTATTAGACCCAATAGTATCTATACAATACCGGATTGTTTTGGAGCCTTATGAATCAGCTACCATTGATATGATCTATGGCATTGCAGATACAAAGGAAACCTGCCATTTCCTTATAGAAAAATACCAGGACCGGCATCTTATCAATCGTGTGCTTGAAATGGCGTGGACTCACAGCCAGGTAATACTTCGACAAATTAACGCAGTAGAATCAGATGCTCAGTTATATTCCCGCCTGGCAGGGTCCATCATTTATGCCAATGCTTCTTTACGTACCGATCCTTCGGTAATAATAAAAAATCACAGGGGTCAGTCTGGCCTTTGGGGATATGCCATATCCGGCGATATTCCTATTGTTCTTTTGCAAATCCAGGATTCTGCTAATATAGATTTGGTAAAGCAATTGGTGCAGGCCCATGCGTACTGGCGACTGAAAGGTTTATTGGTAGACCTGGTAATCTGGAATGAAGATCATGGAGGTTACAGGCAGGTATTACACAACCGGATACAGGGACTTGTTTCTCCCGGCATTACCATTGATGCAAAAGACCAGATGGGTGGTATCTATATCAGGTCAGCCGACCAGATATCGAATGAAGACAGGATATTATTTCAAACAGTAGCACATGTTGTTATCTCCGATAAATTAGGGACGTTGGAAGAACAGATTGCGGGAAGAACAAAATTAAAAACTACCATTCCTTATTTTAGTCCGAGTAAATTCACGTCGTCATTACGAACCTCAGTTTTATCACCTTCAGGTCTTCAATTTCATAATGGCTACGGCGGTTTTTCAAAAGATGGTACTGAATATGTCATTACAATCAGTGCCAACAAATTTACACCTGCCCCATGGATCAATGTGCTGGCCAATCCTCATTTTGGCAGTATCATTTCAGAAAGCGGGCAGTCGTATACCTGGATTGAAAATGCACACGAATTCCGGCTTACACCATGGAACAATGATCCTGTATCTGATCTGAAAGGAGAGGCTTTTTATGTGCGGGATGAAGAAAGCGGGAGATTCTGGTCGCCGATGCCGCTACCCTGCACAGGAAATTCTTTATATATCACAAGACATGGTTTTGGCTACAGTATTTTTGAGCATAGTGAAGACGGTATTGAAACGGATGTCTGTATTTATACCGACATAGAAGCGCCGGTGAAATTTATTGTTTTGAAAATTAAAAATAAATCCGGCAGGTACCGTCGGGTTTCCGTAACAGGATATATTGAATGGGTATTGGGCGATCTGCGCTCCCGTTCATTAATGCATGTTATTACAGAAATGGATACAAGGAGCGGGGCCCTTCTTGCCAGGAATGCTTACAATACAGAATTTGGAAACAGGGTTGCGTTCTTTTGTGTTGATGATCCTAATAAATTTTACACCAATGACCGGGCAGAATTTATTGGCCGCAATGGAAATTTAAGTAATCCTGAGGCTATGAACAGAACCCGGCTCTCTGGAAAATCCGGAGCCGCATTGGATCCGTGTGCAGCTATACAGGTTCCATTTGACCTGGCAGAGGATGAAGAACATGAAATGATCTTCCGACTGGGTGCCGGTAAAATCAATAACGATGCTCTTGAAATAATCCGGAGGTTTGATAGAAGTGATGCAGCAAAGAAATCGCTGGAAAAAGTGCACCGGTATTGGGAGGAGGCGTTACA
>JBPPMM010000249.1:0-2289 GCA_051306075.1 Chitinophagaceae bacterium | reverse complement strand
TATAGTTACGAGTATTAAAATCAAAAAAACAGGAAGAAATATACGTATCATTAATATTAATATAAAAGGAGGTAAAGATTTACTGGCCGCTTTGCTTCTTATAGGCAGGTTGTGGCATTTTTACCAAACATATTCACTACCCACCTTTATTGCCATTCATTATGCAACTCATTCATTAAATACGGATACCAAGGTTTGGGTTGCAAAAGAAATAAATATCAGGACTATAGTTTTTTTGCTTTAAAGTTCAGGCACCTAAACGCTGAAATTCATTATGCCAAGAACAACAGAATGGGAGCTGTGTTTGCTAAATCTTAGTGGCTACGATTTTTCATTCTAAATTTTTTTTGAATGCCACATTAACTTTCAAAATCAGGAAAGAGTTTAATTCTTTGAACTTAAATCAGTTTGGAAATGAAAATCCCCACAGGTAATTGTTGTGGGGATATTTTTGTTGTAGCCCGTACGAGATTCGAACTCGTATCACCACCGTGAAAGGGTGGTGTCCTAACCCTTAGACGAACGGGCCTTTTATAATCGGCTCATACCAGTACATAGCGCCGTTTTAAAGGACGGCAAAGATAGGAGTGCAGCAATTCCCTGCCAAAAAATTTTCCTTTAGCGCAACCCGCCCAGATCAACGAATTATAAACGTTTTTTTGAAGAATCAGGTTAATTATTAGAATTTCCACCCTCATTACAAAAACCTTCATCAGTTCACCGGAAACCAAGAACGGTTTCATAACTTCGCCCCGCATTTTAAAACTAAAACTTTCTTAATATTATGAGCACAGTTAAAGTAGCTATCAATGGGTTTGGAAGAATAGGCCGCCTCGTTTACCGCCAGATATATAAAATGGAGGGAATTGATATAGTTGCCATCAACGACCTTACCAGCCCTAAGGTATTAGCCCATTTGTTGAAATATGATACTGCACAGGGACGATTTGATGCTGATGTAAAGGCTACTGAAAATTCAATTATAGTTAATGGCGATGAAGTAAAAATATATGCCCAGAAAAATCCGGCTGAAATACCCTGGAAAAGCCATGATGTGGATGTAGTTCTGGAATGTACAGGTTTTTTTACGGATAAGGATAAAGCCTCTGCCCATCTGACTGCCGGAGCTAAAAGAGTCGTGATCTCAGCGCCTGCTACCGGTGATTTGAAAACAATCGTTTTTAATGTTAACCATAACATATTGGATGGCAGTGAAACCATCATTAGTTGTGCTTCCTGTACTACCAACTGCCTGGCACCCATGGCACAGGTACTCGATGATAAATTTGGAATTGTAAACGGATTGATGACAACCATACATGCATATACAAACGATCAAAATACACAGGATGCTCCCCATGCAAAAGGCGATTTAAGACGTGCAAGGGCTGCCGCTCAAAATATTGTGCCTAATAGCACCGGTGCAGCTAAAGCGATTGGCGTAGTGTTGCCCAACCTGAAAGGAAAATTGGATGGTAGTGCCCAAAGGGTTCCAACGCTTACCGGATCTCTTACGGAGGTAACCTCCATTTTAAATAAAAAAACATCTGTTGAAGAAGTAAATGCGGCAATGAAAGCAGCATCTAACGAAAGCTTTGGATATACAGAAGATGAAATTGTAAGCAGTGATGTAATTGGAATCAACTTTGGTTCGCTGTTTGACGCAACACAAACGAGGGTGCAAACCATCGGAGATACTCAATTGGTTAGAACGGTGAGCTGGTATGACAATGAAATGAGTTATGTAAGCCAGTTAGTAAGAACTGTTCATTTCTTTGCAAAGCTGATGAATAAATAAAGATTCGATTTTTACTGGCCGCAATGAATACATCAGAATAATTTCTGTGGTAACCATTGCGGCCTTATTTTGCATTACGCATCATGAGGATTAAAAATATTGATGGATTAAGTGCAGCAGATCTTGAAAGAGAAATCTCCGGTGGCGGACGGTTTGTATATTTTGCATATACTATATCTTTATTGTTTGTTACTTTCCGGGATGTTTCCGGTGTTTATCTTATCCGGTCGGGTGAAAAAACGATCAATAAAAGCTATTTATTTACGATTGTTTCTTTTTTGACAGGTTGGTGGGGTTTTCCCTGGGGTCCCAAATTTACATTGCAGGCAATACGTACGAATCTGAAGGGAGGAAAAGATGTAACGAATGAAGTAATGGATGTTATAAATGGTTATTTATTATTTGAAGAGGCTGGCAACGGGAAAAATAATAACTCTTTTTAAATTTAGCATGTATGTCAAAGTTTTCTGATTACAATTTTGCGGGACAAA
>JBPPMM010000236.1:0-10247 GCA_051306075.1 Chitinophagaceae bacterium | reverse complement strand
GGCATTTCCGTGCATCCTACCAAAACACATACAGCACTTCCTAAGGATAACCTGGCTGTAGTAGAACTGGCAAATATCCTTGATGGAAAATTATTTAACCCACTCCGGAATATCGCTTAAACAGCATTCACAAGCGCCTGTTTTGTATGCGTATTTCTGATGGTTCATTCCGGCTTATTGATTCAATAATTCTTAGATCCTTTCTTTCAGGAAATTTCTGTGATAAATATATTCATCCTTCCCACCATCACTTTCATTCCTTATCATCATTTGGCTCCTCCTTGCGGATGCAAAGGCTTTTCAATTGATTCCATAATATTAACATAGCTCACATACCTGTCTTCACTGATTTCATTGGCGGCTACCGCCTGCTTAACAGCACAGCCTGGCTCGTTTACATGGAGGCAATTATTAAACTGGCAATTATTCAGACGATCCCGCATTTCAGGAAAATAATGTGAGACCTCCTGTTTGGAAATATGCACCAGTCCAAATTCACGCATTCCGGGTGTATCAATTATTCTTCCACCGTATGACAGGTCATACATTTCTGCGAAAGTGGTTGTGTGTTGCCCCTTGCCACTCCATCCACTAATGCTCTGTATTTTCAAATGCATGTCTGGGAAAATAACGTTGATTATGGATGATTTACCAACACCGCTATGACCACTGATGAGTGTAGTTTTATTTTTTAATTCCTTTGTGACCGCTTCAATGCCTGTGTTATCCTTAGTGCTGGTCAGGAATACTTTATAACCTACTTTCTCATACATATCCTTCATATGGTCAAATCTTTCTTGTTCCTTTTTTTTATACAGATCTGATTTATTAAACACTATTATAGCTTTAACATGAAACATTTCAGAGGCCACAAGAAACCGGTCGATAAAACCCTGCGAGGTCCGTGGTTCTTTTAATGTAGCCACCAAAATAGATTGATCAAGGTTGGAAGCAATTATATGATGCTGGTATTTTAAACGGGGCGATTGCCTGTTAATATAATTTCGCCGGGGATGAATTTCAATTATCATCGCTGATTTTTCTGCTTCATCTTCTAATTCTATTTCTACCTCATCTCCTACAGCTACCGGATTAGTGCTTGTAATATTGTCAATTTTGAAAATCCCTTTCATCCGTGCATTATACCATTGACCAACGGCATCCTTTACTATATACCAGCTACCCGTTGATTTATATACCACGGCTTTCATAAACCAGGGATTTTCGATGAATGGACAACACCTGCAGAAAAAAAACTATGCATCAGGGAAATCTTTTTAAAATGGTATAACGCAAAGATATTTCCATAAACAAGAAAAATAGAGCCGCAAGTGCCAGGGGAAAAAATAATTCTTCGTGGCGCTTGTAGGAAGTAAATTCAACTTTTGATTTTTCTAATTGATCAATTTGTTTGTAAATACTTTCTAATCCCTCTTTGTCCTTTGCCCGAAAATAACGACCACCTGTTTCTTCAGCTATTTTTCGAAGCAGGTCTTCATCAATGAAATCAATGGACGGATTCCTTTGCCTGGAATTTCCTTTACCCGCAATTTCTACAATACCTGATACGCTGGCTCCCATGCCGATTGAATAAACTTTTATCCCTTTTACCTTAGCTATTTCAAGAGCAGTAAGAGGATCAATAAGTCTGGTATCGGGGGCATCCTCCTTCCCATCAGTTAATAAAATGACTACCTTGCTTTTTGTTTCACTTTTTGAAAGACGATCAACCGCGGTGGCCAGACCCTCTCCTATTACAGTCCCGTCTTTCAAATAGCGACGACTCTCTAAAGACTGAATTTGAGAAACCAGTGTATTTTTATCTGTTGTAACAGGAACCTGAGAAAAACTTTCTCCCGAAAAAATAACCAGTCCAATTCTGTCGACTGGCCGGCTAAGTACAAAATTCACAGCAACCTCTTTTGCTACTTCCATACGCGATGGTAATATATCCCGCGAACCCATGCTCCCACTAACGTCCATACATAATATAATATCAATCCCCTCTCCAAGTATTTGTCGCTGATCATTTCTTTTTTGTGGCCTTGCCAGTGCAATAATCAATGCACTGACGGCCAAAACCCGGAATATAAAAGGCAAATGACGAATATAGTTTTTCAGGGTAGATACCTTAAAAGCTTTTACCCCGGAAACGACAAATGCAGCTTGTCTGCCATCAAATTTTTTTCGGTAATTCCATATCAAAAAAGGTATTAACCCTAACAATATAAAATTTTCAGGATAGGCAAAATCAATATTCCGGAACCAGTCGTATACCATTATTTGGTCACTTCTATTTGTTGAATTGTTTTAAATATCAGGTCAAAAATTCTTTTGTCCTCTTCCGCTGAAGGAATATACTTTGCAAATTTTACAAAATCGCTTTGTCTTAATGATAAAGAAAGTTCTTCAAATTGCTCACCGGTAAATTGCAGGGTTTTCAACTGGGCTACGAAATCAACCGTTGTCGCCTGTAAGGAAAGAATTCCTTTTTTAGTAGCCACATATTCTCTGAAAATATCAACCAGCCTGGAATAATATTCTTTGGCTACAGGTTTATTCTTTTGCAATTTTTCCAATTGCTCCATGGCTTCTTTATATGGATCATGCGGCAATTCAATTACCGGAATAACGGGTTTCTTTTTCTTTCTGAATATGAAGATAAGCAGCACCAATACTATTATGGCTCCGGCCGCTATATACCACCAACTAAATTCTTGTTTTTTCTCTGTTGGATTTACTTCAATGATATCTTTCGTATCATGATAAGGCTGTTCAGGATCAAATGGAGTAAAACCCACATCAACAGGAATTGTATCCGTTCCCTTTCTTTCCCCGAGTATAAAGGACGGTAGCACCCAATGGCCCGAATCCCAACTGGTGATATGAATCACCTGAGATAAAATGGTGCCCTTGCCGGTATTCACTGTATCAATCTTTTCCTTATGCAAAAATTCAAAATGCGGAATGGAGTCCGTATCGAAAAAGCGGATCGCTTCGTTTTCAGGAATATCTGCTTCCAGCTGTAACCTGATCGGTTCTCCAATAAGTATCTTGCTTTTGTCAACAGTTGCTTTGACCGTGGTTATGTCCTGACCAATTGCAGACAAAGCAAAAAAAACAGTAACAGAAAATATGGTGGCCTTATAAATAAAAATATTGGTCATTTAATAAAAATCCATGGCTTGTATCAATGAATATGGTTACTTATTTGCGACTAAGAAAAAAGCGTTTTAAAACTTTTACATAATCATCGCCTGTGCGGACATGCAGCAAATCACAGCCTGCTTTTTTAAATGTTTGCGTGCTATATGCAGTTATATTAAAAAATTCCTGTTGGTAACTCTGGCGAACATACGCATTACTGGTATCCACCCATTTTTTTTCAGCCGTTTCAGCATCCTGCACCTGTACCAAGCCAGCGTCAGGTAATTCCATATCCATAGGATCGTAAATTTTTATACCGATCACATCGTGTTTTTTTCCGGCAATCCTCAAAGCATCTTCATAGTTGTCATCCAGAAAATCACTCAGAATAAATGCAATGCTTTTTTGCTTGGTTGAATTATTAAAATATCGCAAAGCAGAATTTACCCTGGTCCCACTTCCTTTTGGCTCCTTACTTAATAATTCTCTCACAATATATAAAGCATGTTGTTTGCCTTTTTTTGGAGGAATATAAGCTTCTACTTTGTCGCTGTAAAAAATCACCCCAATCTTATCTGAATTATTTACTGCCGAAAAACTTATTACAGCGCCTATTTCAGTAATGATATCCCGCTTTCTGGCATGTACTGTCCCAAATAAAGAACTGGCACTAATATCAACCAAAAGCATTACGGTCAATTCTCTTTCTTCCTCAAATACTTTACTATACGGATGACCAAACCTGGCAGATACATTCCAATCGATAAAACGAATATCATCTCCAGCAGCATACTCACGAACTTCTTTAAACGACATACCCTTTCCTTTGAAGGCGCTATGATATTCGCCGGTAAAAAGATCGGTGGCCAGTTTCTTACTCTTTATTTCAAGCTGCCTGACCTTTTTTAATATTTCTGCTGTTGTTAACAAGCCGGGATTATTGTTTTAAGTGTTAAGGCACATTCACTTTTTTTAATATCTCTTCAATAATATCTTCAACTTTCACATTTTCTGCTTCAGCTTCATAAGTGAGGCCAATCCGATGTCGTAACACATCATTACAAATACTTCGTACATCTTCAGGGATCACAAACCCTCTTTTATTTAAGAATGCCTGCCCCTTAGCTGCAAGAGCAAGGTTAATACTTCCTCTTGGGGATGCTCCATAAGAAATAAGCGGTTTCAAATTTTCGAGTTGATACCTGTCCGGTATTCGGGTAGCAAAAACAATATCCAGTATATACTGCTCCACTTTCTCATCCAAATAAATCTGCCTTGTCAATTCCTTTGCATCCATTACTTCCTGCACAGACACAACTTGCTGGATTGACCGCGAAGAAAGCTTTTGGGTATTCTGCCGCAATATCAACTGCTCTTCATGCATTTTTGGATAACCCACTACCACTTTCATTATAAAACGGTCCACCTGGGCTTCAGGCAGTGCATAAGTACCTTCCTGTTCCAACGGATTTTGAGTAGCGAGTACCAAAAATGGCTGATCTAGTTTGTAGGTAGTATCACCTATTGTCACTTGCCTTTCCTGCATAGCTTCCAGTAAAGCAGACTGAACTTTGGCCGGCGCCCTATTGATCTCATCGGCTAGAATAAAGTTGGCAAAAATAGGACCCTTACGAACCACAAACTCATTCCTCTGCTGGTTGTATATGAGTGTCCCGATAACATCAGCCGGTAACAGATCAGGTGTAAACTGGATGCGGCTGAACTTTGCATGTATGGCTTCAGAAAGCGATTTAATCGTTAACGTTTTTGCCAGACCAGGAACTCCTTCTAATAAAACATGACCATTGCTTAGCAAACCGATTAGCAAACGGTCCAGCATATGACTTTGACCTATTATTATGTGACTAACTTCCTCTCTTAATTTATCTGTGAATTTTCCGGCATGATTGATTCGTTCATTGAGTTGCCGGATATCTTCCGCGGTTTTATACATTGGCTTGATTTATGGGGACACAAAATACGAACTTGCCTTAAACAAATTATTTGCCGGGTTTAAAAAGGTTATAACTACTCATAATATATTGGTATTTCTACCTTGTAACGTAAATAGTGAGAACTTAATTTTACAAAAACAATCAATTCTATGAAAAAACGTCTTATATCGCTTTCAAGTATATTTATTTTGGTTTCCATGCTTCATATAAATTGTAGCAAAGAAGATAGCCCCGCTCCTCCTTCATCCAAAACAAAAACAGAGTTAATTACAAAAGCCGCATGGAAATTTAGTGATGCAAAGGTAAACGGCTCCTCAGTCTCTGCCTTTTTACAAACTTGTCAAAAAGACAATATTCTCACTTTTCTTACTGCGGGTACCGGCACAGCTGATGAAGGCCCCAGCAAATGCGATCCTTCAGACCCGCAAACCAACCCTTTCACCTGGAATTTTCAAACTAATGAAACCATATTGTTTGTATCCACACCCTTCTTCTCAGGAGGCAGCAGCAATTTCACGCTGGTAAGCCTTACAGAAACCGAATTGGTAATATCTCAGAATATTAATGTATCGGGCAGCACTCAAAATGCTGTTATTACATTTTTACATTAATATATTCAGGATAGATATTTACCAACAATAGGCATCCTTCTCCCTACCCCAAATGCTTTAAAACTGATTCGGATAATGGGACAAAACTGGTTTCGTTTATATTCATTTGTATTCACCAGTTTTAGAACTCTTGAAACCAAAGCAGGATCATATCCTTTTGAGATAATTTCTTTTGGCCCGTTACGGAGTTCAATATATTCATATAGTAAGCGATCTAATGTATCATAGTCGGGCAAACTATCACTATCCTTTTGATTGGGTCGTAGTTCGGCGGAAGGAGGTTTTGTAATTATGTTTGAAGGAATAATTTCCTTTTCACGATTAAAATAACGGGCAAGAGCAAACACCTGCATTTTATATACATCACCCAATACGCCTAACCCACCAGCCATATCACCATACAAAGTACCGTAACCGGTAGCCAGTTCACTTTTATTGGAGGTGTTTAATAAAATATATCCAAACTTATTGGCAAGTGCCATGAGCAGGTTTCCTCTTGTCCGGCTTTGAATATTTTCTTCGGCCACACCAAAGGGCAAATTGTTGAATATGGGTTTTAGCTCAGTAAGAAATGCGTCATAAATATCCTTAATTGGAATTATATCATATGGGTTTCCAAGATTCTTGCTCAATAATTCAGCATCGCCTACAGAATGGGAACTGGAATATTGCGAGGGCATCAGGATGGCCCTTACGTTTTCTTTTCCCAGGGCATGCACGGCTAAAGCCTGTGTAACCGCACTGTCAACGCCACCTGAAGAACCCAATATTGCTTTCGTAAATCCCATCTTATTAAAATAGTCTCTAATGCCCATTACCAAAGCATGATATATTTCATCCATGTTTTTTTCATTGGTAAGATACTGTATGGTGTCTTCCCCAACCCCTACATCGATAGCTGAAAAAAATACCGGGGCAAGTGATTCCAAGTATCCTTCCTTGCCTTCCTCTTTTTCAAGGGTGGCAATTAATAATTTTCTTTGATCAGAAATATAGTTATGGTCTGATGCACTTTCTGTTCTTTGATTATGAAGACGTGATTCATTTTTTTCGAAAGATGAAACATCTAAAGAATTTTTTCGTCTTAATTCATTATCAGCCGGCGCTTCTTCAATAAGCTGGCTAGTGGCATGGTATAAATCTTTACTTGCCGCTGGTAACAACAGGCTATCAAGTTCAAACACCCCGTAATCCTCTTCAAAATATTTCATTTCTTTTACCTTATTACCCTTGTGATCATATACGAGGCTGCCTCCATCAAAAACTATTTCTGTTTGCGAACCAACTGCATTACAATACAGCATAGGTAATTCATATTTGACAGCATGAGCTCTTACAATACTGTTTCGAACTATATCCTGGGCATAATTATAAGGAGAGGCAGAAAGGTTGATCATTACATCAGGATTTTGTAAAATCAGCTGCTCCATTGGCGTAACCCGGTACAGAGGGTTATCACCCATGTTCCATATATCTTCACAAATAGTGACAGCTAATTTTTTGCCTTTAAACTCTATAACCTTCCACTCAAATGCTGGTTCAAAATAGCGATATTCATCAAAAACATCATAATTGGGAAGTAGGGTTTTTTGAATTTCAGCTTGTATTTGTTTTTCATGCAAAAGAAATACTGCATTAAAAAGATCTTTACCATCCTTGAGAATATTCCGGGACGGGCTACCAATTAGTACACCTATTGTATCAGCATGTTCTTTTATCCTGTCAATGGCGTCATAGCATTTATTTATGAAATCGTTAAACTCCAGGAAATCCCGGGGGGGATATCCACATACGCATAACTCTGAAAATACAACCAGGTCTGCACCCTGGTTTTTTGCCCAATTGATACCGTCAATAATTTTGCGTGAATTATCCTCAAAATTGCCAATATGATAATTTTGCTGTGCTAATGCAATCTTCATTACGCAAATTTACGGGCTATCCTGATATCCTTACCTCCTATCCTGATTGCTCCTGAATTCTATCGCAAAATGAAGCTGGGTAATATTCATCCCGTAACAGTAACTCCACTGATTCCTTATCTTCGCATCCTTTTAATTGTATTTACTCCGTTCATCATAATCGTAATGAGATACAGTCTTTTTTTTTTATTAGCTATTACTCTGGCTACCTGCAAAAGCAAAAAAAACATCCCCGACGTTTCTGATATTAAAGTCAGGCTGCCGGTAGAAAGATTTGATGAAAATTTTTTTAGTATAGATACTTTGAATGCGGATAGGGGGTTGAATGAACTTAACCGAAAATTTCCGGATCTGCTCCCTGTGTTTTTGCAAACCATTGTTGGCGTTACAGACACATTGGGAATAAAAACATTTATAGGGCTATATAAACCTGTTTTCGATTCATCCCAAAAGATCTACAAAAATTTTGAACCCATTCAAACAGAATTGGAAAAAGCTTTCCGGTTTGTCAGGTATTATTTTCCATCCTATAAAATACCCTCTAAGGTCATTACGGTGGTAGGTCCAATGAATACGCTGAATGATATGGCTAAAATGCCAAACGGAGATATGACTCCCAATTTTCTTGGACCGGATTTTATAGGCATTAGTCTTCAATTTTATTTAGGAAAAGATTTTTCGCTTTACCAGAATGAATACTTTATAAACAACGTGGTCCCGCTCTATCGCAGCAGAAGGTTTTCAAGGGAATTTATTGTGGCAGATGTGATGAAATTGGTGGCGGATGATATTTTTCCTGACAGGAGTAATACCAAACCTCTAATAGAGCAAATGATTGAGAGAGGAAAACAATGGTGGCTGATGGATCACTTTATTCCCCTCACGCCAGATTACATCAAAACAGGATATACCCCGGAACAATTGGAATGGTGCCGGGAAAATGAAGGATTAATCTGGAGTTATATTGTAAAGAATGAAAATCTTTATGCTAATGATCCCGCTACAATTCAGACCTATATTGGAGAAGGGCCATTTACAAGGGGTTTCTCACAAGAACTATCCCCGGGGAATTTGGGATCCTGGATTGGCTGGCAAATTGTGAAAAAATATGCTGATAATAATTCTGGCATGAAACCTGAAGTTATAATGACTGCCACAGCTAAACAAATTTTGGAAGAAGCCAGGTACAAGCCAAAATAATTATAATCTCATACTTGTTCTGCCTGTTCCTATTTGCTTATATTGTGAAATTCCTGCAACCTGATTTTTCTTCGTTTAATACATATAAATCCATGAAGTCGCTTCTGACCCTTACTGATCCTGTCTATATCCCAAAGAAGTATCTTACCTGGTACGACAGGCTCTGGCTTCGTGTTATGAACGATAAGAGAGATCTTCCTTTCATTTACCTGCTTACCACTATCCATTTATTAGTGGTGCCGGTAGCCATTTTACTTTTCACGCCTTTGCTGCAGGGAGTGTGGTGGTGGATTGTTGCTGTTCCTTATTTCTATGTATCACAACTATATTTCAAAGGAAGATTTGGCTTAATGTTTCATTGCATTTGCCATCGAAAATGCTTTAAGAAACCCAATCAATGGATACATGGTTATATCACCTGGTTAATTTGTCCGTTATTCGGGCATGCGCCTGAAGGGTATTTTAGCCACCACCTCGGTATGCACCATATTGAAAATAATATGGAAGAGGATACCAGCAGTACCATGGCCTACCAGCGTGATAGCGCCAGGGATTTTCTAGCTTATTTTTTCAAATTTCTGTTTGTTGGCGTAAAAAACACCATCCTGTACCTGTATTACAGGAAAAGAAAAAAACTTTACCTGAGGTTAACATTTGGAGAATATGCCTACTTCGCATTCTGTATAGCTATGTGTTTTGTAAATCTGAAAGCAACCCTGCTCGTATTTATCATTCCACTTCTTTTTGCAAGGCTGGTGATGATGCTTGGCAATTGGGCACAACATTCATTTATAGATAGCACAAATCCGGAAAATCTTTATACCAATTCCATTAATTGTATCAACACCAAATACAATCACATTTGCTGGAATGACGGTTATCATATTATCCATCACTTGCGTCCGGGAATGCATTACACAGAAATGCCGGCCGAGTTATTAAAAAGGAAAGACGAATTTGCTATGAACAGGGCGATCGTATTTGATGGCATACATTATCTCCATATTTTCACTTATTTGCTCACAAAGAGATATGATAAACTTGCGGACAATCTGGTAAACATTAATAATATGTTCTCCAGCCGGGAACAAGCCATTGCCTTGATGAAAGAAAGAACAAGGAAAATAAAACCTCTCGGTTAGTAATTTGGCTGTGCCATTATAAAAAACACCCATGGTCCTGCGGGGTATAAGTGTATTAAATGAAGAGGGATTTTTGAAATCCGGGACAAAGCATTTTTCTTCATATCAATCGAAGTCCTGAACTAATACGATTTTACGATAACAGGAATTCAATTATTTTTCATGGGAACAATCATTTCAAAAGCAGGAATATCAACCTGGAACATTTGCTTGTTATTCAAATTTTCCATTTGATAAGTGCCTTTCATTTTACCCATTTCTGTGCGAAGG
>JBPPMM010000231.1:0-2477 GCA_051306075.1 Chitinophagaceae bacterium | reverse complement strand
TGGTCTTGTTCTGCAGCCGTTGCATCCCGGTTCGCTTTGCCCATCACGGATCTCCTGATATCATTATGACCAACCAGCGTAGCCACATTTACAGAAATTTTTAATGAGTCAATATAGCGCAGGTAATTACCGATATCCGTTTGCGATAGGCCGCAATTGCCGGTAACAACAGTAGTTACACCATCATAAATAAAACTCTGGGCCAGGGGATCTTTTACTTCATCGTCTTCAATATGCGTATGCACGTCAATAAAACCTGGAGCTACAATCAAGCCTGATGCATCAATTGTTTTTGCGGCCGTAAAATTTAAATTTCTTCCGACGGCCATGATCTTTCCATGCTTTACAGCTATATCCCCGTAAAACCAATTATTGCCAGAGCCGTCCATTATTTTTCCCTGGCGTATTAAAATATCACAGGCGGGAGGTTGCGCAAAAAGAGAAAAAGGAAAAAGAAACAGGAGTACAAATTTTTTCATCCATGCAATTTATGAAAATAGGTGTTCGGTAAAGTTGATAAATATATTCAATCTTCTTTCCCGGTTTTTTCTCCCACAAACCAGTGTTCCTTATTTTTAAATAAAACATTAAAAGTGGTTAGTGATCCATAGCACCTGGTTATATATTGCTGCAGGTTCACTTTGTCTTCATCAGTTAGTTTTTTATTGCTGTTGATGTTTTGTTCCAACACCCTTAGCCGATCCCGCAGCATAACTATTTTGTGAAAAAAATCATCTATTGGAATTTCTTTTGGCTTCAGACTTTTATCTGCAGGTTGTAAAAGCAATACTCCATTGTTCCATTTATCGCCCAGGGGCACATTTTCTGTAAGGCCGCCCCAGAGACGGAGTATCTTTAGCAGGGATTTCTCCAGGTCAGCGGTGGTCTCAATTTCAGCTGTTATATTTTCAGGTATTATTTCGTCCAGCTTTGGATCTGTTTTATCAATTTCTTTTATACCATGATTAATAAAAGAAATCAGGTAAGTGGCGTATCGAATTCCCGCAATAACTCCGGGTCCGTATTGAGTATGTTGCAAACGTGTGCCGATGCCTAAAGTTGTCTGGTCCATGGTTAAAGATTTTTTTAGCGATGGTTAATGTTTGAAAATAAAAATAAACAGAAAGAACTATTTGCCGTTTTTTTTGGTTTAGTATGTAGAAAATTATACTCAGCAGCAAAGATGGAAATTTCTTCGGTGCTTGCCTGACCAAACCAATTAATTATCAAAGAAGGGCCTGGAATATTCCGGCATGATATTTTATAATAGATCAGGGCAAAAACGATTTAATCATTTTAAAAAATATAACTATGCAAAGAAATGGATTAGGATTGCTGCTCGCGGCCGCTGCAGCTTACGGGTATTATAAGTATACAAAAATGACCCCTGAACAAAAACAAGATCTGAAAAAGAAAGGCAAAGATTTTTTAGATAAAAATCTCGGCGACATTGGTAATGTGTTTGGTAAAAAAACACCGGCTACCAATGGTAACGGGTTTTAGTTCTCCTGAAAAAAAGAAATAAAAAAGAGTTGTTTTCCGCAACTCTTTTTTATTAGTCAAAAGATTTATCGATCTTCTTCTTCATGTCTCCACAAATCCTGTGGGCCTAATCCCATTTTAAAGCGTTCATAAGAATCCTTTATATACTTTTGGAAATCATAATCACTGGTCATAACGGTGAATATGTAGGGGGGACGAAACAGGGCCATAAAACTATCCAACTCATTAACGTCGGTTATATATGTCAGTCTTCTTACCAATCCTTTACTAAACCGGTGGTCAACAAATTTTTCTTCTTCCTGCGCTAGTAGCCTGTCCTGGAATGATTGAATACTCCTGTTTCGCCTGAAGCGAAACACGTTTATGATCTCGTTTATATCAAACCCGGCACCTACTCCATATTGAGGTGTAACAACACTGAGACCCGGCTTTTTATAATTAAATATTTTTGCATAGTCTTCCCGGTTTTGCAGGGAATCCTGCCGGTAATTGCGGGGCCTTATTTTTACTTCCGCTAAAACAGGCACATTAACCTGTAAGGAAATATCAAAACTTAATGGAGTGGCTATTTTCAGTACAGGGAATTTCACGGTGGGTTTATTCAGATAGCTAAACCAAATTGAATCTTTTTCAGCGACCTCAATTTCATAATCTCCCAAATTATTTGTGATTGTTCCTTTTCCGGAGGTAGATAGAACACTTACAAAAGGCACCGGGTATATTCTTGAACTATCATATACGGTGCCCCGGATCTTGTACTGGGCACAGAGCGGAGTTGAATGAATTAAAAAAAGGGAAAAAACAAAAACCAGTATTTGTAAAATTCTAATACCCAAAATCAAATTTTATTCCGGCAAGTAACGAAACAAACTGCAAAATCTATGGTAAAAAGTTTACTGCCGCGATGGAGCAGTACTAATAAAATGATTATGACTGTTTGCACGCACTAACGGATAGCCTGGTAAACCAGCACT
>JBPPMM010000200.1:0-3786 GCA_051306075.1 Chitinophagaceae bacterium | reverse complement strand
CGGTCTTTTAGCACTTGCAAAACGATGGAATGTTTGCCTTCAGAATTTGCTTTTGCCTTCAATTTTAACTTGATACTTACCATGCTTTTTTCTTTAGGGGTGAAACATAGGTGAAACAAATCCCACCTTTTTTTGAAAACGCATGAAAACAAGTAAATACAAAAACCCAATAAAATCAAGGGTTTCCAGAGATTGAAGAAAAATGAAAATATATGAAAAGACAAATATCCGCGCTTACAAGCAGGGGGTCACTGGTTCGAACCCAGTAGGGCCCACATTAAGCAGAAAACCCCCGCCATTTGGCGCGGGTTTTCTATTTTTAGCCGTGATCTCCCGGTAGGATTGCCGATGCAATTAGTTAGCCCAGTGGGGTATACGTTAGTCAAGCTTTTATTTAAGCAGATGAGGATGTTTGAAGTTTTTAGGTGGTAATCCGATACACCGCTTCACCTTCATAGCCATTCCTGAGCGCAGATACAATGTATCGCTCCAGTGATGAGACCAAATCATTGAATGAAAGAGGTTTCTGTAAAAAAAAGTTAGCCCCCAGGGCAAACAATCGATCTATACGCGACACGTCATAGCCGGTCGAATAAATCAGAATAGGGATTGTTTCAAACTGTTTTTCCTGACGAATATCCGTAAGGCACTCTTCACCATCCATCATGGGCATTTGCAAATCAAGAAATACCATATCAGGAAAGGGTGCATCAGAATGTAGCAATTGCATCAGTTCTATTCCATTATTCAATATCTTCAGGTCAATGGGCATAGTTAACTGAGCGATTGCCTCGGCAAACAGCACTTGATCCTCCCTGTCATCGTCAACCAGTAAAACTGAAATCACGGCCATTTCTTCGGAACCTAAATACTCCATATCCTTAAGTGTTTGATAGTTGAATAACCAGTGAATTGCCGCCTCATCCCCCTGGTCTAAATTGGATCCTCCCCTGGTTTTATACCTGCAGGGTTTTCTGTATTACTGTTTTTGTTATAAGCATACTGGCAAGAGAACGTCAATGGTAATTTCAGATACTCCGGTTTTACTCATAGAATAAAGAAGGAACCGTGATAGCCTGTGATTGATAAGGGGGCTTTGAAAGCAATCCAGGTTTTAAGATTTAAGGGGTATCGGATTTAAACCATCAGCTTCAAGCTCATCCCCTGATATCATAAGTCCCCTTGGAATTGAGGGAATTTTCATAAGTTGTGTTAAATCAAAAGTTAAGAAGGAAAACTTTACCGCCTGTATAATAGAAAAGGAGGACATCCCCACAACGTCCTCCTTTTGTCTAAATAATTCTTTGTTAGAGAATCAATTAACTAACCTACTTATAAGGTAAAAGTAAATATATCATTCCTTTATCAGGTGCTCTATAAGAATATTTCTTAACAGTAATAGGCAGAAATAAGCAATTAATGTAAGGAATACCCTATTAATTGAAGGTGCTTTACCGATAATTAACAGCTTATTATCCTTGCTAAACCAAACTTTGGCTTATCTACGAAACGCCTGTATTCAGGGTGTCTGTTATGTGTTATGCCTTTAAACCTTTTTTTTCACCTTCGTTGGGTTGAATTGCGGGATCATCTCACTTGCACAATATTCACATTGTAATTAAAAAACATCCCCCTATGAATACAATACTACTTGTTAAGGATATTTATTTGGAAGGCTTCCGATATCTTGGCGCCTTTATTGTAAGAAACTTTTTTAAGGGCTATGCCTGGTTTTGTTTCGCATTAATGGCGATTGCATTCTACGCTTTAATATTCAGGATGTCAACGGGCTATGCCTTTTATTAATTCCGGGAAAATGAGAAATATGAGTATAAGTATTCGTTATAAGCCAGAATTCTATTCTGAAAAGTCTGTACTACTTTCAGCCATATGTTACTTAATCGGAATAGTGACGTTACTTATGGCTACACAATAAGTGTTTATGCAAATCTTCTCTTACTGTATTTGGTAAGGGGATATTTATTAAAGAGATAAAACAGTACCGGTTCTAAGTAATCAAGACGGTGCAGTTAAACATAAGTATATTAATTTATTCGATTAAGTCACTAAATTTTTTTTCCCGGTTTCAATTTTCACTTCTTCAAAAGGAACCAATAAATTAAAACGAACCCTGTCATCTCATTCAGGAGAAAAAATTAAGGCGCTAATTATTCCAGTGTATCATACAGTTATTTGAGCGCGATCCATGGTAAATTGTCTGTCTGTCTGGAAAGGAAAGATCGAAAAAGAAAAAGTCTTTAATTTTTGCTTTTTGCAGTTGATAATGGCTGTCAATAATGGCAGTCAATAATGGCAGTCAATAATGGCAGTCAATAATTATATATCTTAAACGACCCCTTGCAGGGAATATATTTCGGGATTTACCGGCAATTATCAAAATTTTAATATTTAAGCATGGAAAATATTTTTGAATTATCATGGAAGTCTGCTTCCGAAATAGCCATCGCAGCCGTCTGTGTTTATGCCGGTGTTATTTTATTGACCTGCATTTTCGGAAAACGAAGTTTTTCCAAAATGTCGAGTTTCGATTTTCCAATGACCGTTGCGGTGGGTCCAATATTCGCTTCAACAATCCTGTCGCCTTCGGTAAACCTTATTTCCGGAATAATCGGGCTTGGTGCCGTTTATATGCTTCAGTTAACCGTGGCATTAGCAAGGAAAAGCAAGTATGTTCGTAAAGTGGTAGACAATATGCCACTGTTATTAATGGATGAAGAGAAAGTGCTTTATGATAATTTAAATAAAGCCCGCGTTACCGAAGGAGATTTGCGATCAAAATTATGCGAAGCCAATGTTTCACAATTATCGGATGTAAAAGCGGTGATTTTTTGAACAACCGGCGATTTATCGGTACTTCATGATGGTTATGAATAACCTCTGGATTTGTGGCTTCTTTCAGATGTGAGGCGGGAATAATTCTGGCTGTTACAAATCACACAAGTTATTTATTTAAAGAACTGTCCATTTCTTTGCGCGCTTCGCAAAGGATCAGGCGAATTCATGTCATACTGAACTCGCGTTTATAAGAGAGGGGTGTCTTCCCGGTTATTGCCCTGAACTGCCTGTTGAAATTCGACAATGTCTGAAACCCACTGGCATAACATGTCTGTGAGACATTCAGCTTTTTCTCGATGAGTAATTTACATGCGTGACCTATCCTGATTTCACTGACGAATTCAGAAAAGGTTTTATTGGCGTGTACTTTAAAATACCGGCTGAAACTGGTCTCGGTCATATTGGTCAGGGCAGCCAGCTCCGAGACGGCCATTTTATGCTTAAAATGCTTCATCACATAGGCGTACACCGTACTCATCCGCTGGGTATCACCTTCTTTCAGCGTGTTGGTGTACCCCGGACTTGCAAGTATCTCCAGATCATCTGCCTTGGAGAGGAAGTTCAGGAGACCCAGCAGCTCCAACACGCTGTCAAACCCCCGCGACTTAAGAAGTCTCAGCATCATTTTTCGTGTTGTAACAGCTGCAGCTCCCCTGATATCCAACCCCCTTATACTTTTTTTAAAGAGGAGTTGCAGTTTCAGGGCCTCCTCTTTTTTCATAAAATTCTCACCGAGAATATCCTGATGAAAATACACTACCACCCCTTCAGACCAGGACTGCTCCCCTTGTGGTGATGCTTCCTGGTCACTGCGCCACAAATGGGGTAAATCCGGCCCGGTCAGGCTAATGTCGCCCTCCTTGTAGGGCCGCACACTGTCTCCTATAAACCGGGTTCCGCTGCCCTTTAATACCATGAACAACTGGTACT
>JBPPMM010000196.1:0-14127 GCA_051306075.1 Chitinophagaceae bacterium | reverse complement strand
GAGCAAGAGATGCAGCAACCAATGAGTCAACCAGTGCACCACTTTCTGTTACCACCAATGATATTCCCGATACACAGGCGCCATCTGTTCCTTCCGGGTTAGCAGCATCTGCCATTACTACTTCTTCGTTTGCGCTTTCCTGGAATGCTTCTACAGATAATATAGCAGTTACCGGCTATGATGTGTACAATGGAGCAGTGAAGGTCAACACGTCTAATATAACTGCGACTACATTTAATATTATCGGCCTGTCGCCTAACACATCTTATTCTATGACCGTAAGAGCAAAGGATGCGGCGGCCAATGAATCAACCAGTACTCCGCTCTCTGTTACTACTAATGATATTCCTGATACCCAGGCGCCATCGGCTCCAACAGGTTTGGTAGCTTCTGCTATCACTACTAGTTCCTTTACTTTATCATGGAATGCATCAACAGATAATGTAGGAGTGACCGGCTATGATGTGTACAATGGTGCTTTGAAGGTCAACACGTCTAATATTACTGCAACGTCTTTTGATCTAACAGGTCTTGCTCCTAATACTTCTTATTCCATGACCGTAAGGGCTAAGGATGCTGCCGGTAATGAATCGGTTAGTACATCTTTATCTGTTACCACCAATAATCTTCCCGATACGCAGGCGCCTACTGTTCCAACAGGCTTAGCAGCTTCTGCTATCACTACTTCATCATTTACTCTATCCTGGAATGCTTCTACCGATAATGTAGGAGTGACAGGTTATGATGTGTACAATGGAGCAGTGAAGGTCAACACTTCCAATGTTACTGCGACTACATTTAATATTACTGGGTTGTCGCCGAACACATCTTATACCATAACGGTAAGGGCTAAGGATGCTGCGAATAATGAATCAACCAGTGCACCGCTCTCTGTTACCACTAATGATATTCCCGATACCCAGGCACCAACTATTCCTTCCGGGTTAGCAGCATCTGCCATAACAACATCTTCCTTTACACTTTCCTGGAATGCTTCTACGGATAATATAGCGGTGACCGGTTATGATGTTTACAATGGCGCTGTGAAGGTGAACACTTCCAATATTACCTTGACTTCTTTTGATGTAACAGGTCTTGCTCCTAATACTTCTTATTCCATGACCGTAAGGGCTAAGGATGCTGCCGGTAATGAATCGGTTAGTACTTCTTTATCCGTTACCACCAATGATCTTCCTGATACACAGGCGCCATCTGTGCCAACAGGTTTAGCGGCTTCTGCTATTACCACATCTTCATTTACTCTTTCCTGGAATGCGTCTACCGATAATGTAGCAGTGACCGGGTATGATGTGTACAATGGGGCGGTGAAGGTCAACACGTCTAATATAACTGCGACTACATTTAATATTACCGGCCTGTCGCCGAACACTGCTTATTCCATGACCGTAAGAGCCAGGGATGCTGCAGGCAATGAGTCAACCAGTGCGCCGCTTTCTGTTACCACCAATGCACCCCCGGATACACAGGCACCTTCGGTTCCAACAGGTTTAGCAGCTTCTGTTATCACTACTTCATCATTTACTCTTTCCTGGAATGCTTCTACCGATAATGTAGCAGTGACCGGCTATGATGTGTACAGCAATGGAATAAAAATAAATTCAGTACTTGTTACAGGAACTTCATATAATGCCAACGGATTTGCTTCCAGCACCACATTTACTATAACTGTCAGGGCCAAAGATGCCGCAGGCAATGAATCGACAAGCAGCCCGCTAACAGTTACTACATTAACACCTCCGCCGCCATCGCCCATCCTGACCTTAACTTTATCGGGAGCTAAAACAATTACCAGCCAGTCAAATGTCATTATTGAGAATTTAAGATTTGATAATATTACTGGCGTATCTATTAATATTTTTAGCAGCAATAATATTACGATCAGGAATTGTTTTTTCAACAGGGCAACATTGGAAGCGATCAGTATAGAAAATTCAAATAATATTATTGTAGAAAATTGTTTGTTTATCGGCGCTCAAACCGGTGTGTATGTATTGAAATCCCAGGTGATCAAAGTCAGAAACAACCAATTTGTAAATATGAGAATGCGTCCGAACGCATCGCGTGGGCAGTTTGTACAATTTAATGAAGTAACCGGTAGTGGTAATATAATAGAAAATAATAAAGGGGAAAATTTCCCTGGTGAAAGTGATCCGGAAGATTTGATTTCCTTGTATAAAAGTTCAGGTACTTCGGCCAGCGTTCTTACCGTTCGAAATAATATGTTCAGGGGTGGTGGACCCTCCACATCCGGAAGTGGTATAGTAGCCGGTGACAATGGTGGCTCCTATGTTCTAGTCGACAATAATACCCTTCTTGATCCGGGCCAGGCAGGCATAGCGGTGGCCGGTGGAAAAAATATAACCGTAAGCAATAATAAAATATATGCCCGGCAACAACCCTGGACCAATAACCCGCTATATGTCTGGAACCAGTCAGCCACCACATGCTCAAACATAACAGTGAAAACAAACAGGGTCAACTGGACTGATAAAAATGGAGTTTTTAATAATGGCTGGAACGCAGGCAACTGCAGCAATACATCCTGGGCATATCCTACCACTATCACCCTGGCCGAAATGAACGTTCCTGCCCACCTGATCACTTTTGTGACAGAAGCGGAACTATTACAATTGAGAGGTGGCCTGGTACAGAATAAACAGGCCCACGGAAACCAAGTATATTATGCCTGGAAATAAAAATTAAAACAGAGAACTCAGACAGCTCAAGAATAGTAATAACGCAGGACAATAAAGGCCCTGCGTTTTTTATTAACTATATCATTGTACAAATTGTTCTCTATAAGACCATACTAATAATGAAAATGACAACTATCCATTTATTTTAATTCCAAAAAAAGTACCGTATATTATTTCAACCCAATTCCTGCAGCCCAACCAAATTTCCTTTCTGGTTATCTTATATATGAGCCCGGCTTCCAGACAAATTTCAATACAGACTGAAAATCATTCTTAGTTCACCTGACATTACAATTTCAGGAAAACAGTTTAATTATTTTAAAATAAAAAAAAGTACATGAAAAACAAAACATTCATGATAATTGTTTTTGCATTGTGTGCAACAAGCTGCAAAAAGGAAACACTTCGCCACGTGGATAATACATACAAGCCGGAAGTAAATAATGCCAAATTCATCCAGAGTCTAAAAATTACAAATCCGTACTTCCCTGTTACCGCAGGAAAAAAATACATCTATGAAGGACAAACACAGGATGGGCTGGAGCGGATAGAAGAACAACGGTTAACTTCTACAAAAATAATTTTAGGAATACCATGCATCATTGTCAATTTCAAAGCTTTTCTAAACGGAACATTGATTGAAGAAGCCTGGGATTGGTATGCACAGGATAATGAAGGCAATGTGTGGTATTTTGGGGAGGACGTGAATAATTATAATAGCAACGGAAGCCTGAAGGACCATGCAGGTTCATGGCAAGCCGGTGTAGATGGTGCTCAGCCCGGAACCATCATGCCGGCAAATGTGAAAAAAGGTATGGCTTACCGTGAAGAATATTATTTTAACCATGCAGAAGACAGAGCGGAAATAATCGAAACAGGACTTACGGTTACTACACCAATGGGGATATTCACCAATTGCATCCAAACCCGAAACTGGACAGAGCTGGAGCCGGACCTCAATGAAAATAAATTTTACGCTCCGGGCATTGGCCTTATTAAAGAAGTTAATGTATCAGATAATACGGAGATTGTTTTACTGGAAATTCAGTAGCATAATTATAAAAGTCTTCATCAATATCCCGGGAAGATTTTCTTGTCCGGGATTTTTATCCCTGAAAAAGATAAGGCATCTGTAATAAATATTTTCCGTTACACCCAACCAAAACGTTCAAACTTGTTATCTCTTCCATTACAGGCTTGCATTTGATTTCAGATTTGTTTTCACCCGTACAAAGAGAACCGGATGGTTACTCGTCACCGATTACCTGTTTCAAAAAAACATTTCCGCTTATGAAGAAGGTTTCTATACTATCTATCCTCTCGTTATTGTTCTCATTAACTTCTTCATCCCAAAAAATAACCATCAGTGGCTATGTGAAGGATGAAAGCTCAAGGGAAGTATTGGCAGGCGCTTCCATTGTAAACGCAAACAATAAAACAGGTACAACAGCTAATCAATATGGGTTTTTTTCTTTTACAATTCCTTCAACAGATACCATTGAATTAATTATTACATACCAGGGATATGATTTGCAGGCAAAAAAAATTATTGCCGGAAAAGATGTACAGCTGGAGGTATTGCTGAAAAACATGGGAGGCACATTAGGAGAAGTAATCGTTTCTGCGTCAAAAAATAACCGCAATGTGCAAAAGGCGCAAATGGGTGTGATTGATGTTCCTATCAGCGCTATAAAAAATTTACCGGTGTTGTTGGGCGAAAGAGATATTATGAAAATTATCCAGTTACTACCCGGCGTACAGGGAGGCCAGGAAGGAACAACCGGCTTCTATGTGCGGGGTGGTAACCTGGACCAAAACCTGGTTCAGTTAGATGAAGCCACTATATATAATCCCAATCATTTGTTTGGATTGTTCAGCACCTTTAATGTAAATGCTGTTAACAATGTACAATTGATAAAAGGGGGTTTTCCGGCAGAATATGGTGGCAGACTCAGTTCCATCTTAAATATCACTATGAAGGAAGGAAATAAATCAGAGTACCAGTTAGAAGGAGGCATTGGAATACTTTCAAATAATCTTACGATACAGGGACCCATTAAAAAAAATAAATCATCCTTTATTGTTTCTGCAAGAAGAAGCCATATCAACCTGCTGTTACTTGCGTATGGCAAACCCAAGGAAAGTATGTCTTACAAATTTTACGATGTGAATGCAAAGATGAATTTCGAGACCGGGAAGAGAGATCATCTTTTTTTTAGCTTTTTTAAAGGCAATGATAATGCGGCGTATAATAATGCCAACAGTTTAAATTATACTACCGACTTTGGAAACAGTACGGGTACATTTCGCTGGAACCATTTATTCGGAAGCAAGATTTTTTCGAACACTTCCATCATCTACAACGATTATGACCTGGGTCTATCCACTTCTCAAAATAATTTTTATTCTTTGCTCTATACCGCCGTTAAAGACATCACCGCAAAAACGGATTTCACATTTACTCAAAATACAAAACATAAAATAAAATCAGGATTTTCATTTATTCGTCATCGCCTGTCGCCAGCATCATTCTCCGCTACTATTCCAAGGAGTGGCAATAAATTAAAAATAAATGCGGATAGCATTCATAAACTGAATTCAAATGAAATGGCTTTTTATATAGGTGATGATTGGGATGCATCTGAAAAATTCAGTGTGAATTATGGCATAAGAATTCCCTTTTTTACAGCGTCGGGAAAAACCTATTCTTTTATCGAACCAAGGATTACTACTAAATTATCGGTGAGTCCCGTTTCATCTATAAAAGCTTCCTATACCAGGATGAACCAATTTCTACACCTGATACCTAATTCCACTGCTGGTTTACCAACAGATATTTGGATTCCTTCCAGTGATAAAACAAGACCGCAAGCCTCTACCCAGTATGCACTGGGCTATTTTCAAAATTTTGAAAATAATGCTATTGAAACCAGCGTAGAGGTCTATTTCAAAAAAATGGATAACCAGGTTTTATTTGGTGAAGGAAAACAACTGAGGATTAATGCAGATATAGATAGTTTGATCGTAATAGGTAAAGGGGAAAGTTATGGAGCCGAATTTTTTGTGAAAAAAAATACAGGCAAACTAACAGGTTGGATCTCTTATACCTGGTCAAAAACAACCCAGCGGTTCAAAGACCTGAACTTCGGAAATAAATTTCCGTTCCGTTATGATAGAAGACATGTATTGTCTGTTACAGCGAGTTACCAGGTCTCAAAAAAATGGATGCTAAGTTCTGTATTCGCTTTTTCAACAGGCAGTGCTTTTACTGTTCCAACAGGAAGAATAAACACACTGAATTCGGGGAGCATATTTGAAGGCAATTATTATGTTTATGAAGGAAGAAATAATTATCGCCTGGCTTCCTATCACCGGTTGGATTTTTCTGCTTCAAACAAAAAAACAGTTAAGTTATTTAAGAAGCAGTATGAAAGAGAATGGGTTTTCGGAGTGTACAACGCATACAGCCGGCAAAACCCCTATTTTATTTATTTCGAGATCGATGCCTTAACCACGCAGCCAAAAGCAAAACAGGTTTCTTTATTGCCCATTATCCCCGGCATCTCATTCAATTTTAAATTTTAGAAAATGAACCGTAATAAAATAATAGGGCTGCTTATTGCTGGTATTATGATTACTGCCTGCAAAAAAGATATAACTATTCGTTTTCCTGATAAACATAATAGCCTGGTTTTTATTGAAGGAATGTTGTACCCCGGTAAAGTACCCGCCATCAATATAAGCACAAGCAACCCGTTTTTTAGTTCAAAGATCACCCCGCAACAGGTTTTTGCAAGAGCTGCAATTGCAAAGGTTACCAGTGGTACAACCGTAGATGTGCTGGAAGCTGATTCAGTATTTAATAAATTTCGTTGCCGCTGGGAACCATTTTACCGCGGTCATATTGAAGCTGAGTACGGTAAAACATATACGCTTGAAGTAAGCTATGCAGGAAAAACGTATAAGGCAACTACAACGATCAATCAAAAAAAAGTGACCATTGAGTCCATGGTATACACAGCAGAATTTTTTGATGTGTATGGCGGCCACGATGGAATGATAATCAAAATCCCGGATAACCCGGGTACCCAAGATTTTTATCGCTTTCAAATGAACAGAATTATTGATAATTCAGTTAAACATGCGCATGTACTGGACGGGTTTGTGAATACCTGCACGGATGCGAATGAATTATTTCCCGTGACTGATATAGGACGGATTGTTTTTACTGACGAGAATGCGGATGGTCAGAAAATAACCATGTCGATTGAAGTTACTTATGAATATGAAAAAGATGATGAGGGCTGGGTATTTATTCAATCGTTGGATAAAAACTCGGCTGAATTTTATAAAGACCTGGACGATCAGTTGCAGGCCATTTATAATCCTTTTGTTGAACCGGTATTTATCAATTCCAAAATACCAGGGGCTATCGGAGTTTTTGGATCAGCAGTATTATCCGATTCACTGTTGTTTGTTTACCCAAGAGATCATCCCTAAGAAAAAAGTATAAAACACCGCTTGCATTTCTTAATTCCTGCCTTATGATTTACAAGTGCATCTCATATCCTTTTTAAGTCAGTAAAAGCAGTTTTATGAACCCGTATACAAAAAAAGCAATAACTGTATCGGCCTGTTGTTTCTTTTATTTTGCCCATGCCCAAACAGCGGATTCAACTGCAGCAGGAAATGAACCGGCCGTGAATTTTCAAAGAACACTGGTAAGAGTGCAACCTGAAAAAAAACATTTCCCACTTGCATCGCTGCTCATCACGGGAAGTTTAATTACGTATGGTTTTACTTCCCTTGGCAATGAAGGTTTAAAACATTTGAACAGGGATTTCCAGGAAGATATATGGACAGATCATCCTCATAGATTGGTTGATATTGATAATTATCTCATGCTGGCTCCAGCCATTTCTGTTTATGGACTCAATGCAATTGGTATTAAAGGAAGAAATAATTTTAAGGACAGAACCATGATCTTGCTTTTGTCTAATGTGATAATGACTACGACCGTTTTTTCTATAAAAAAAATATCCCGTCAATTGCGTCCAGATGGATCTAACTATAATTCTTTTCCTTCAGGTCACACAGCTACGGCCTTTTCATCAGCCGAGTTTTTGTACCAGGAATACAAAGAAATATCTCCGTGGTATGGTGTAGCAGGTTACGCCATGGCGACGACCACCGGATATTTAAGAATGTATAATAACAAGCATTGGCTTAGTGATGTAGTTTCCGGAGCCGGCATTGGAATAATATCAGCTAAAATCTCATACTGGCTTTATCCAAAAATCAAGGAAAAATTTATCAGAAATACAATGCCCGGAACGGTAATCATGCCCAGTTTTCAAAACCTGTCTCCCGGCATTGTAATTATTCACCAGTTTTAATTGGAGCTACCTGAACAATATAAATGGCAGAAATAAAACTGATTAAAAATTGGTTTCAGGCCTCATTAATCAGCATGAACATGCAGGATTTTTTCACTTTTCTTTATTCAATTTCACTCTCCTTTGCTACAATTTCCGTTTTTTCCTTTTTTATATCCAACCTGATCATTGAATACAGGCCCATATAAATATTGGCTATCCAAACCAGGGAAAACCCGGCAATAACATAACCCATCCAATCGGCGTATAATAATTTAAACCCGGTGAGGAATAAAATCCCGATTGTCACATAGTGGCTGAAACAATATTCACAGGTAAACAAATAAAAAAACTTTTTTTTCAGGGCTGAAGGGCCGACCTGGCTCTTTTTTTTACAATATTCCCTTGGCTCTTTGAAAACCTCTTCATGCGTTACCGTCCATGAAATACAGGCTATTGGAATAGCTAAAAGAAAAAGATAGGCAATTTGAAGGCTGATGGGCATAGTTCCTTGCATTTACTGTCTGTTTCCTAATTGACCAAAAACAAGCCAAATATTTTATATGAAAAAAAGAATATATAAATGGCACAATATTTTATTCCTAAGAAGAAAATCTAATTGTTATGACCACAAAAAAGGACAAACCAACTTCCGAGAAAGAAAATGAGAATTCTCGCCATCCTCAACAAGGATCCAATACTGTTAACAATTATAGCACTGATTCAAAAAAAATGTACCCGGGACTTGATGCTTCCCGGCAATGCGTTACTGACCTGGATGAGGGGGAATTGATGCAAAGTCATGCAAGATGAGGATTCAACACCTGGAGATTAATAGAATGTGATGATAAAATACAATAATGCCTTCTTCTGTTGTTTCTTCTATTGAATATTTTCCAAAAACTTCTACGCTAAGGATCATTTTTGTTTCAGGAACGATTTACGATTATAAAAAGGTGCCTGAGAAATTATATCATGAACTGAAACAATCCTCATCCAAAGGGACCTTTCTTAATAAGCACATAAAAGGATTTTACAGTTATAAAAAGATCAACGTATCACATGGTGATGAACCCGTTCTTTAAAAATTCAGTGCAAAATGGCAGCATTGTTAAGGATGTTTGAGATGTTTAATTTTCTTTCTTTTCCAATATGCCGGAGAAATAATTGAGAATGGTATAGGTATAAAATTCGCGGACCTTCACCGGGTCAACTTTGGCAGCTTGTATGATTTCTGAAAGCATGCACTCATCTTATAGTAAATAGAAACGAAAGCAAAAAGGTCTTCTATATCCTTTTCTGGCATGGGAACGGCATAGCCGGAAACACCAATGCCCCAATCGCAGGTAAATAGCTTTCTTACATTTTCCGCAAGTTGCTCTGCCACCCGGTCTGAAACACAATTGCATGATATGGCATGTATTGGTTCCACATGGAGATGCCGAACCTTTTGATTGATACTATAGACAGTAATACCTCCCTGGAAAAATTGCGTAGCATCCTTTGCTGAAGAAAATGCGGATTGAAGATCACCTGATGTTACACTTTCTGCAACGGCAAGGGTTTGTCCGTATTTAACCATGTATTTTGATACGACCTCAAGGCTTAATGTATAATCCCTTTTTTTGTCTTCCATTCAATAATCGTTTACGTGGATTTAATAAATTTTTATGCCACATATTAAATATGCAGTGAAAGGCATTATAGAAAGTGCTCTTTGCTTTATCAAACTAAAAGCTTCTGGAGCCCTTATCATTAAAGTCAGGTGGAATGCGGCCATTGCTTCTGGTACAACATTAGATATATGAAAACAAACAGGTCAATCATCATGAAAAAATTATGGAAGAATAATAGCCTGTCCATTGTTTTTTTTATTCTTTTTTTATTTGCACTTTCAGGCCAGGTCATAACCGGGTTTAACCAAAACAATAAAGAAAGAATGGAAGACGGGCAGTCTCCTTTATCGATGCGGTCCTACTTAAAATCCGGGCATTTTATACAGGCCACATTTGAAAATTGGGAAAGCGAATTTTTACAAATGGCCTTATTTGTCATTCTTACCATTTCATTAAAACAAATGGGATCTTCAGAATCAAAAAACCCTGAAGGTGAGAAGGAAGAGGTAGACCGGGAACCCTCAGCACAGCGAAAGGGTGCCCCATGGGCTGTTCGCAAAGGTGGCTGGATATTGAAAATGTATAAGCATTCTCTTAGTATAGCCCTGGGTATTCTTTTTTTAGTGTCTATGGTCCTTCATTTATATGGAAGTTTGAAAGACGAGAATGTAATTTTAGTTCAAAAAGGATTATCCCCCGAAAATGCAATGGACCACCTGTTGAGTGCCAGGTTCTGGTTTGAATCTTTCCAAAACTGGCAAAGTGAATTTTTAAGTGTGTTTGCCATTGTCGTATTATCTGTCTTTTTACGTCAGCAAGGTTCTCCTCAATCCAAGCCCGTAGATGCTCCCAATAAAGAAACCGGCGAATAATTATTTCTTCTTAAAACGAAATGTAAAAAAAATGGTGGCACTATTGACAAGGAAAGAAAAGGAATTGGTGATAATAATCGGGTAATCTTTTTTTACAATACCATACCATACCCAACCGGCCAGCCCGGTTAATAAAATTAAAAGCATAAAATAGGATATATCCTCTGCCTTTTTTTCTTTAATGATTTTAAAAAGTTGAGGAATAAGAGATACTGATGTGAAAATGCCTGCAAAAATTCCAATGAGATAGATCTTATCTTCCATAATTCATATTTTGATTTATTGTTTATTGCTCGTCTATAATTAAGTCGATTATAATTTCGCCATATTAGCCAGCACCGTTTCTAAATGGATGCCTGTATCCAAAACCTGTTTAAATAATTTATCTCTTTCGCTTACTTGCTTTACCGCATTGTAAATAGTAAAGTCCTTCATGCTTAAACCGGGTTTTACTTCATCCCATGCGAGTGGCATAGAAACTGTAGCTCCTGGTTTTGGACGCAGAGAATAGGGAGCAGCAATGGTTTGAATGGCCCTGTTTTGTAAATAATCAAGGTATATTTTCCCTTTACGTTTTGCAGGGCTGCGCTCCAGGCTGGTAAATTTTTCTAACTGATGATGCGCCAGTGTAACCACCAACTGCGCCAATACTTTCGATTGTTCATAATCGTACCTGGCACCCAATGGTATATAAATATGGATCCCTGTTGATCCCGATGTTTTGGGATAACAAGGAACGTCTACAGATTTCAAAATTTGGTGAACAACATTTGCCGCTTCAATTACCTGGTCAAATGAATTGGTATCCGGATCCAGGTCGATCACACACCAATCCGGTTTATCCGGCGTTTGCACCCGGCTATGCCAGGGGTTCATTTCAATACAGCCGAGGTTAGCCATATATAATAAATGAGCCTCATCAGCGCATACAAGGAATTTTTTTTCACCTGCTTTGGTTGTGTTTTCATAATCATGAGTCTGAATCCAGGAAGGAAATTTGCCCGCGATATTTTTTTGATAAAAGCTGGCTCCTTTAATTCCGTTGGGATAACGGTTGAGTGATTGCGGTCTGTCTTTCAGGTAAGGGAGCATAAACGGGGCCACCTGGTAATAATAATTGATCATATCTCCCTTGGTGATCTTTCCCCCGGGCCAGTATATTTTTTGAAGATTGGTAAACGTAAGCTCTTTACCATTTAATTTCTTTACCTGTTGTTTTTCTGATGGGTTCAATAATGTTTTAAACTCCTTTTGATTTCCCCGATTGATGATATTTTCTTTGTGAAGTATAGATTGACCTGGTTCTATAATGGCTTTTACCTTTTTCGGCTTTTCAGCTTTTACATCCTTCGCCTTTTTATCTTCCCTCATTCCTTCAAAAGAAGGATGACGCATAACAGCATCGCTTGTCATTTCCGTATAGGAAACTTCACAGACCAATTCAGGCTTTAACCAGGTTACAGAGGCTTTCGGCGGGTTGGGCCTGAAACGGGAAGGCTTATTTACATCAGGTTCCGTTTCAAAAGGATTCGTTTTTCTCACCAGCTTTTTAAATTTCTGCAACATTTCTTTCTGCAGTTTATCTGAAAACCCGGTGCCTATTTTACCCGTATACCTGAGTTTACCTGATCCATAAACGCCCACTAATAAAGAACTGAAGGTTTTTGAACTTCCCTCATTTTGTGTATAGCCGCCAATAACCACTTCGTGCCGCTGCGCTATTTTAATTTTCAGCCATTCCCTGGTTCTGACTCCGGGTGAATACAGGGAGTCTGCTTTTTTTGCCATGATGCCTTCCAGTTTCATGTTTTTGGCTACTTCAAAAAACTCAGTGCCCGGAGAATCAAATACCTGGCTGATATGAACGGAGGGATGCTCAGGAATTATTTCCCTTAATTTTTCTTTTCTCCTTAATAGCGGTAAATCCATAAGAGAAAATCCATTCAACCATAGCACATCAAACACATAAAATTTTAATGTTCCGTCAGTTTCGCTGCGCCAGTTTTGTAAGTGGCCGAAATTAGAAATTCCATCCTCACCTGCCATGATAATTTCACCATCCAGAACGGCATCAATATTTAAATCCTGCAATGCTTTTTGCACCGGGTAAAATTTTTCATTAAATGATTTATTGTTCCTGCTGCTTAGCTGAACCTTTTCTTTATTTAAATAAGCCAGAGCACGATATCCATCCCATTTTACTTCATATACCCAGCCTTCGGCATCAAAAGGTTTATCAACAAGAGTGGCCAGCATAGGGGAAAGGTTCGTTGGAAATTTTTGCTTTTTACCCTCTGCATTCACTATAGTTTTCTTTTTCTCATTCCTTATGACGGTATTTCCCTTTATTGATTTTTTTTGGGGCTCCGTATTTTTATTATTCTGCCCATAAATTCGTTCCGGCGATTTCTCCACCTGTTTAATTGTTTTACCCGAAACCACGGATTTATCCTTTTTTGTTATATCTGTTGTTTTTGCATACTTATCTTTCACCTTCATCAGCAACCAGGAATTTTCTCCCTGGTATGAAGATTTCACCAATGCATAATCCCCCTTTAATTTTTGTCCATTTAATGTGATAACCAACTTGCCCTTTTTAAGTTGCTGCAACAGGCTTTTTTCCATTTCCTTTTTGCCTGCCGTATTTCCATCAGCAGAAGAATAAGTTCCTTCATCCCAAACGATAACTGTACCTCCCCCATATTGTCCTTTGGGAATGATGCCTTCAAATGTGCGATAATCATAAGGATGATCTTCAACCATCATAGCGAGTCTTTTGACTGAGGGATCCGTTGAAGGTCCTTTGGGTACGGCCCAGCTTTTCAGAACACCGTCCATTTCCAGTCGAAAATCATAATGCAGATGAGAAGCGTCGTGTTTTTGTATAACGAACCTAAGCTCATTATCCGAAGCCTTGCCGCCAACCGGCTCCGGTGTTTTTGTAAAATTTCTTTTTTTCTTATAGATGGCTAAGCCCATGGCGTCATTTTTTGGTTGACTATAAATATTATGGCAACAGCATATACTTACAAAAAGAAGGCCGGGGCGAAAAACAAAACTAATATTCAGAATATGGACCTGGTAACAATGGTAATTGAAACACCCCGGTATAGCGCAGGCAAATACATTTTTGATAAAAGAGAAAATTGTTTTCGTTTGAAGAAGGTACTTAAACTGGGGATGACATTTCCTTATGATTTTGGAATGGTAAAAAATACGCTGGGCGAAGATGGGGGCCCGGTAGATGCAATGGTTTTTACAGAATCTACCACCTATCCCGGTGTAGAACTAAAATGCAGGGTCATTGAAGCCCTGCTTGCCAGGCAGACATCGCCCGCAAAAAAAAAATCCGGGATGACCGATATTTTTTTATTCCGGAATATTCAGCGGTATATGAACATATTAAAACAATCGGAGATTTTTCCAAAAAGCATAACAGGCGACTGGCCGATTTTTTCGTTAATTATAATAAAGCTGATAACAAAAAAATTGAGCCCATTAAATATGTGCCTTCAACTGAAGCTTACAAATTTTTGGGGAAACTATT
>JBPPMM010000175.1:0-11789 GCA_051306075.1 Chitinophagaceae bacterium | reverse complement strand
GAGATAACCTCCCAATTCTCACAAGAGCCATATTCGCCAATTTCTTATCGGCTTTTATCATTGCCAGCGAAACAGGATTTTTTAGTTTTTTTACTGCCTTCAAGTCTACAGCCTCCCATCGTTCATCATCCGTTGTAGGATCCTGGTATACTTCCTTTATCACTTTGGCAATGCCTACTATATCCGTTCCTTCATTTCTATGATAATAGAAAACTTCATCCCCCTTTTTCATGCTGCGCATATGAAGTCGGGCGGCATAGTTCCTTATTCCGCTCCACACGGTTTGTTTCTCTTTTACTAATTGATCCCAACTATAAACAGAAGGTTCTGATTTAACCAGCCAGTGCGCCATACGTATAAAATTTTTTTATGGATTTCAAAAGTAAAACGAAGTGAATAAATAAAACAGATAATTTTTAAAACCAAATTAAACTCTTTGCTCGTATTTGTATGCATCGGCTATTAACCAGCCATTTAATTTTAAACAAACGCTATAATTTATGAAATCAATTAAATCAATCGGAATTTTGCTGGCAGCAGCATTGCTAATGAATGTATCCTATGCTCAGAAAGAAAAAACCGTAGAAGTTGGCGGGGCTGCCATGTATCCTTCTAAAAACATCGTGGAGAATGCCGTTAATTCAAAAGACCACACAACTTTGGTAGCTGCTGTTAAAGCCGCCGGTTTGGTTGAAACGCTCCAGGGAGCTGGTCCTTTCACCGTATTTGCTCCTACAAATGCCGCTTTTGACATGTTACCAAAAGGAACAGTTGAAACTCTTGTAATGCCTGAGAATAAAGAAATGCTGACAGGCATTCTTACTTACCATGTAGTTCCGGGAAGATTGGATTCAAAGGAATTGGAAAAGTGGATTATAAAAGGAAACGGTGCAGCAGAGTTAACTACCGTTGCCGGTGGAAAATTATGGATTATGAAGAAAGATGGAAAATGGATGGTAAAAGATGAAAAAGGCGGAATGGCTTCCATTACTATTCCCAACGTATATCAGAGCAATGGAGTAATACATGTGATCGATCATGTACTTATGCCATAATCAGAAATTTGAAATTTTAAATCCTGTTTTATAAAGCAGGATTTATTTTTCTGGTAAATCCGCTATACCCTGGTATACGTATATTGTTATAACTGTACCCTTCTATTATATATCAGTGTCCCTTTTTCATGCAACCATTCAGCCTTAGCGATCAAAAATAAGAACAGTATTCGCTCCTTGAAACGGACAGTTTACTTAAAGATCAAACAACCATGCCGGTATTATTTATTTAATGCCGGTATTTTTTTGTAATGAATAAAAGAAAAAAAACTGAACCGGTGTATTATATAGCAGATCAAAACGGGAAAAGATCTACCAACCTTTGGCCAGTACATCCGCCAGGTGCATAGTTTTTAATGGAGTCCCGTTTTTATCTATATAGCCTTGTAGATGCATCAGGCAGGAATGATCTGTGGAAATTATACAGCTGGCGCCGGTAGCTAAGGCATTTTCTACTTTTTGTTCGCCCATCGCCATGGAGATGGCTTCAAACTTTACTGCAAAAGTTCCTCCAAAACCGCAACAGGTTTCTACTTCATTCATTTCAATTATTTCCAGGCCTTTTACAGAAGATAAAAGTTTTCGGGGTTCTGATTTTATTTTACATTCTCTGAGTGCAGCGCAGCTATCATGATACGTGGCTTTGGTATTCAAAACGGCGCCAAAATTTTCTACTTTCAAAACATTTACTAAGAAATCGGAGAATTCAAATATTCTCTTACCTATATCGGTAACGGCGTGGTGTAAAGAAGAATTTTCAAATAAACGGCCATAATAATTTTTGACAAACCCCACGCAGCTGGCACTGGGAGCTACTATGTAATCGCTTCCTTCCAGGTCTTTTAAAAATTTAGTGCATACCGTTTTTGCTTCATCCCAAAAGCCAGCATTAAATGCAGGCTGTCCGCAACAGGTTTGATTGGTATTGTAGCTCACCGTACAGCCCGCTTTTTCTAAAACCTTAACCATGTTGAAGGCTGTGTCCGGGTAAAGCTGATCAACAAAACAAGGAATAAAGAGTTGAACGTTCATAAATACTTTAAGGGATGCGGAGGAAACCTTCTGATTAAAAATATTATTGAATATAAATGCCTGTGAGAACTTAGTGTTAGCGCTTTTTCCTGAATGAAGATTTTAAGCTGATCATTTTTAATGCAGTGATGGCCGCCTCTTCACCTTTATGCCCATGTTTGCCTCCAATTCTTTCCGCAGCCTGTTCTTCGTTATTGACGGTCAATACTCCAAAAATAACAGGTACAGGTAAACTCAGATTCAATTGCACAATTCCATCGGTAACGGCCGTGCATACATATTCAAAATGAGGTGTATCACCCCGTATGATGCAACCCAACGCAATAAAAGCATCAGGTCTTTTTTTCTTTTCCGAATTTTCCCAAAAACTTTTTATGGCAAACGGAATCTCCACAGCACCGGGAACCGTTATACTGATTATTTTTTTTATTCCGTGTTTTTGCAAAGTGGAAATAGCTCCTTTTTCCAATTCTCCTGTAATACCAGCATTCCACTCCGTTTTCACCAAAACGATGCAGGCACCCTGAATATCCAGAATGCCTGCATTTATTTGTAAGAGTTTGCTGTTTACAATATCAGCCATAAATTTAATTCACGTTATAAACCCCCAATTGAGCCAGGTAATTATCTGCTTCAAATCCATGCTGCGATTTTGGGTATTTTTCTTTCAATTCTTTAAACAAGGCGATAGCCTCTTTCTGATTTTTCATTACCCGGTCTGCAAAATAAGCGGCCATAAAAAGTGCCTCGGATGAATTGGCTTCGTCCTTCTCAAAATGATGTGCTGCCTTTTTATAATAGTCCAAAGCATCCGAATTCTTACCAGCATCGGCAGAAGCATCACCCAAAAGCTTATAGGCTCTTTGCTGAATTTGTTTCGCATCCGAGCTGAATTTCTTCAGGTATTTGATAGCATTTGCGTTATCATCCAATTTAAGATAGCAACTTCCTGCATAAAAGCTGGCCAGGTTGGCTGCATCAGAGCTTCCGTATTTGCTGATTATCTTCAAAAATCCCATGTATTGACCGTCCCCGTTCAGGGCCTGGTTGATAGAATCCTTCCGAAAATATTCTTCTGCCTTAAACATGGCTTCCGTTGCTTTTTCTTCGTTTGGTTCCTTTACAAAATTTACATAAGCCAGGTATCCACCCACCAATAAAATAAAAGCACCACCTGCTCCCAAAATAAGTTTGCTATATTTTGCCCAAAAGTCTTTTGCCCGGGCTATAACTTCTTCTCCTGAATCCTGCACGATTTTCTTTTCTGACATTGTTTTTTTTAATTAAATAAGATTATAAAAAGCGGGTAAGCATTAAAGTACTGATTGCTAAAATGCCTGGCTTTTTAATCTATAATAAAGGGATAATTCTTATCAACATATACATCCTTCAATACTTCATCATCATCAGGCCATGGACTTTCTTCTGCAAATTTCACTGATGCTGACACCGTATCATCTATTCTTTTATCAATTACATTTAATTCTTCTTCGGAGGCAAACTTATTTTCCAGGATTGATTTTCGAACTACCTGTATGGGATCCTTTCCCTTGTATTCGTCTACTTCCTCCTTGGTTCGGTATTTCTGCGGATCACTGATTGAGTGACCTTTGTAGCGATATGTTTTAATTTCTAATAAGGTAGGGCCGCCTTTTTCCCGGGCTCTTTTTACCGCCCTTGACACTCCTTCATGAACGGCTTCCGGAGCCATGCCATCAATAACGTCGGCCGGCATTTCATATCCATCAGCCAGTTTATATATATCCACTACGTTTGAGGTACGCTCAACTGATGTACCCATTGCGTAATTATTATTTTCACAAATAAAAATAACCGGCAACTTCCAGAGCATGGCCAGGTTAAAGGTTTCGTGAAGCATTCCCTGGCGGGCAGCACCATCCCCAAAATAGCAAAGAACTACATTATCTGAGCCACGATAATTTTCGGCAAAGGCTAAACCAGCTCCTGTACCGATTTGGGCTCCCACTATCCCGTGGCCACCATAAAAATTCTCTTTTTTTCCAAAAAAGTGCATACTACCACCTTTTCCCTTTGCACAGCCGGTAGCTTTACCATACAGTTCCGCCATACAACTATCCACCGTTATTCCTTTTGCAATGGCCAATCCGTGATCACGGTAAGCTGTGATAAACAGATCTTCTGGTTTTGTGGCGGTCATACATCCGGCAGCAATGGCTTCCTGGCCAATATACGCATGGAAGAATCCGCGTATTTTGCCTTCCATTTTATACTTCTCTTCTGCCATTAATTCAAACTGGCGGATCAACTGCATTAATTCGTACCAGTAGAGGTAGGTTTCTTTTGAAAATTTGGTAGCCAATTGGTAAAAAATTTGAGGGGCAAAAATAAGGGAAAGTTGCAAAGATTTGAAGTTCTGGGTGTTTTAAGTTTTGTTGCTTCCCTCCTGAAACAGAACCTTTTAATTACCTCTTCATTCCATAAAACTTAAAACTTAGAACTTATCTTGCATTTTACATGCTTAATCTAAGGTCAATATCACTTATACAGTTCAAAAATTACACAAATAGTTCATTCGATTTTCCGGGAAAGATAATTGGCATCTGCGGAAATAATGGTGTTGGAAAAACTAACCTGCTTGATGCTATCCATTATCTCTGTTTCACCAAAAGTTATTTTTCCAGATCCGATGCTACCAGCGCTCAGCAAGGAAAAAGTGGTTTCAGGCTTGAAGGGAATTTTCTTTTGCAGGAAAAGGAGGAAAAGGCAGTCTGCATCCTCAGGGAAAACGGCAAAAAAGAGTTTTTAGTGGATCATCAACCCTATGAAAGATTTTCCCATCATATCGGGCACTATCCATGCGTTGTAATAGCTCCGGACGATGCTTCGCTTATAACTGGGGGCAGCGAGGAAAGAAGAAAATTTCTCGACTCCCTTCTATCGCAGCTGGATGAAAACTACCTGCAACAATTGATAAGCTATATCAAACTATTACAGCAACGCAATTCTTTATTAAAAGCGTTTGCGGAATCAGGGAACAGAAATATAACTCTACTGGATGTTTTGGATGAACAGTTAATACTGCCAGGTAAAAATATTTTTGATAAAAGAAAAGAATTTTTGATCTCTTTTCTTCCCGCGGTTAAACATATATACCTGGATATTGCAAAGCAACAGGAAGATATCAATCTGCTTTACGAAAGTGAATTAATGCAAGCTACATTTGAAGAATTACTAATGGCCACCAGGCAGAAAGACTGTTTTCAGCAACGAACAACCACCGGCATTCACCGGGATAATATTGAAATAAGCCTGGGATCACAGGCTTTCCGTGCCACTGCATCGCAAGGACAAAGAAAAAGTCTGCTGTTTGCCCTTAAACTTGCCGAAATGGAAGTATTGAAAAATGAAAAAGGCTTTGCCCCTCTCCTTTTACTGGATGATGTTTTTGAAAAACTGGATGAAGCCCGCATAAGCAATTTGTTTCAAAAAGTTTGTGTTGAAAATGAAGGACAGGTTTTTATAACTGATACAAATAAGGAAAGACTTGTTGCCCATTTAGATCAGTTATCAATTCCTTTTCAAATGATTTGTTTATAATTGCCCGCTAAGAAAGTTGCAGGACCAGGAAATTCCCCTGACGTTGGAACATGTAAACATTTTACCTTTACCAAATGGGTGAATATTCTCTCAGTGATGCCATACAGCAGTTTTTAAACAAAAGCCGTATAAAAGGCGATATACAAGCAATGCAGATTGAAGATGTGTGGGAAAAAATTATGGGTAAAACGATAGCCCGCTATACAGACAAATTGCAAATATTCGGCGATAAATTAATTATAACAACACATGTTGCTCCCTTAAAACAAGAACTCATTTACCAGAAAGAAAAAATTATTCAGCGGGTAAATGAGTCCTTAGGTCAAAAGGTTATAAGAGAAGTAGTTATTCAATGAGCATAGGCCAGCGAAGTATTCCTGTCTTCTACATCAAATATTTGAAAACGGTGATTAACGGCCTCCTGGATAATATCCTCAGAAGAAACAACTCCCAGAAAATTGAGATTATTAAATACAGGAATATAGCGAACGTTGAATCTTTTCATCAAACACATACAGTCTTCTACCGTATCCCCTGAATCAGCAGCAGGCAACCGGGTATTCATCATCTGGTTTACTTTTGTTAGTGTTATCGACCGGTTATTAAAAATAGTTTTGGTTGCTATATCATGTTCTGTAAGTAAGCCCAGGAACCTTTCGTCATCATCCATTACAATAAGATAATCTGTGTTCTGGCAACTCATTCTGCACAAAGCATCGCTGATGGTGCAGTTGGGGGAAATTTTGTTGAAATGAGATTGTTTCTTGGCAAGAAGTACCGTTACGTTTTCCATACAATTTAGGTTTTTTGGTTTAAAACAGGGGGTTGTCTAATTCAAGGAATCCAATGGGTATGCTATTCATTTAAAGTTACGAAACACCGTCAAAAAACAAACAGGAAAATTACCCAATCTGGAACGGGTATAAATACTAAAGACCTTCATTTTCGAACGCAAAAATTATACCCTGCAGGCTGTTGGCAAAGACTTTTTTTATTAATCTGATTTTCTGGCTGAGTACCAGAATAAAAAATTACCTGGCACACCCCGGTATTAAAAGAAATTTAAATATTTCTTATAGATAAAGACCAGGCAATTCTGGAAGATAGGCTAAGCAGATTATCTGCCCACAAGGGTATTGACCTGGGCAGATCCAATTAATTCATCCGCCCTGGCACCGAAGGCACGGTAATAAACAAGAACCGTGTAATTGTTTTCTGTATTGGTATAATTTCCTTCTGTATTACTGAATGAAAAGCGATTACCGGCATTTTTTCCCTGATCCATAGTGATATAGGAATAATTATAATATCCCTGTTTTAAAAAAAGCGTTTTTTCATAAATTCCCTTTTCCTCATTAAAATCCATACGGGAATGCTCGCCGGGCAAATAATTGGTGAGTTCACCAAAAACATAAATTTCCTTTCCCGGGTAGGCAGTGTTGCCGGGGGGAATAAAGGTAAAATGAACATAGGCATAATCACTTTGCCAGTACGGATTGTTGCTGTCTGTATTTTCCATAGTATATATGCCATTTAAATCGCGGTAATAAACATAAACCTGTTGCTTTCGTTCTATGTCCGGCTTTACGTATACATCAGTTCTGGCATCATTTGTATCAATCAATTTATCCATCCTGTCGCTCATCAGCCTCAGGCTGCGAAGATCTATCCATCTCCACTCCCGCCCCGCCTGGAAACTGGATACATCGTCATTGTATTCAAAATAATTACCCCGGTAAATGGTCGGTCGATTCAGATAGGCTGCCGAGAGCCATATATTATTTTGCAACACGACCACTTTGATATCCTGGGGAGACATAGTATTAATTCTGGCGTTGGCCGTGTTGACCATCACCTGTATGCGCTGATCTGTACGAAATGACTGCGAACTAAAAGGCTGTTTAATCTGGGCAGCCACCGCTACTTTGTTTTCTACCACCAAAAATCGTTTTGTGAAATAAAGATCAGAAGTATCACTGTTCAGAAAAACTTTTAGCAGGTAATTACCCGAACGGATAGGCACTGAACTGCGTTCCGGAATGATAGCCTGGTAGTGAGTATATTTTGTAAAAGAGATAGAGGAATAGTGGTAGTTACTGATCCTCGTTGTTTGAAAGCCGCGGATATAATCAAAGGTGGGCAAATTAGCCGGGCTCCAGTCGGCATTGCAAAGCTGGAAGGTGTAATAATAACTTTTGACATCCGCATCAAGATCGTCAAAATGAAGTTCGAGTTGCTCGCCACTGTTGAGCAAAATAACAGGATAGCTGTATATATCTCCGTATTTAAAAAGTTTGGTGGAATGAATATTTGAACGATAGACATGATCGGCTAACTGTGCATGGCCTGTAAACAACAGGCAGGCTAAACAATTAAACAAAAGAAATTTTTTCATTTGGTATGATGACTGATGAATTCACAATATTGCAAAAAAAGATTAAATCAGCAGATAAATATAGTAATCCGCTTAATTTTGAGCTGAATGTACTTATATCTTCCCGGTAATACCTAAGTAAAAGAAATAAAGACAAACATTTTAATTTGAAGGTTGCAGCGTTTATAGCAAACCGCATAGCATTTAATCAACAACGATCCTTTTCACGGTTCATCATCCGTTTGTCCATTGTTGCCACAGTGATCAGCGTTGCAGTTATGATCATTACCCTTGCATTTGTTAATGGTTTCCAGGAACAGGTGAGTAAGAAAGTATTCAGCTTTTGGGGGCATATCCGCATACAGGAAAAACAACCCTTTAAAGCATTGATAGCGGAGGAAACACCACTGATAAAAAATGACAGCCTGATAGTTGCTATCCGGCAAAATCCAAACGTACTGAGTATACATCCTTTCGCTACCCGATACACCATTTTAAAAACAAAAGATGAGATAGAGGGTGTATTACTAAAAGGGTTTGATTCCACTTATAATTTTGATCATTTAAAAAGATTTATCCAGGAAGGACGCCCGGTTCAATTCAATGATAGTACTTATAGCAGGGAAATCATGATCTCGGTCTACACAGCCAAACAGCTTTCATTAAAAATAAATGACAGGATACTTATCTATTTTATCCGTCCTGATGGCACATTACGCCCGGATAAATTAACGGTAACAGGAATCTACAAGACCGGTATAGAAGAATATGATAAGACCTTTGCCATCGGCGATATTAAATTGATTCAGCGTCTCAACGACTGGCAGTCAACTGAAGCAGGAGGCTATGAAATTTTTTTAAAAGACTATAAAAAGATTGATGAAATAACAGATGAGATTTATTATATGGATAATTTCCCGCTAACCTGGGATACACAAAGTATCAGGAATATTTCACCAAATATTTTTGACTGGCTCAATATGCAGGATGTCACCCGCAATGTATTGATTGGCTTTATGTCCATCGTGGCGGTCATCAACCTGATCACCTGTCTTATCATCCTGGTATTGGAAAGAATTCAAATGATAGGTATTTTAAAATCCCTTGGAGCAACGGACTGGACAGTACAGAAAATTTTTCTCCGGCATTCCCTTATTATAACCATTACCGGAATTATACTTGGAGCGGCCATTGGCCTTGGCTTTTTATACCTGCAGGAAGCCACAGGATTTATCAAATTACAGGAAGATGCTTATTACCTGAGTGAGGCTGCGGTCAGGATCATTTGGTGGCAGGTGGCCGTTGTTTGTTTTGGCACACTACTGGTTTGCTTTCTCATATTATTGATCCCAACAGTTTTGGTAAAAAAGATACAACCCGTGAGAGCGATCAGGTTTAGTTAAATGGAAAATAAAAATATGTTACGCTTTCTACCGTCAGACAATATGCGACAAAATAATTCCTGCTGCAACAGCCGCGTTCAGTGATTCCGCTTTTCCGTTCCGCGGTATCGTAATCCTTACATCTACTTTTTCAAATATTCCGGAACTGATGCCTTTTGATTCATTACCAATTACAATCAGCCCCTCCGAAATTTTTTTCATCGCTGTTACATTTTGTCCTTCAAGTGCAGCAGCGTATATATAAACATCCTTTTGCTCTTCCAGCCAGGTTGCAAGATCCGTATATAACATTTTTACTCTTGCAATACTACCCATTGTTGATTGCACAACTTTTGGGTTATACATATCTGCACATTCCCTGCTGCAGATGACCTGGCCAATACCAAACCAATCGGCAATACGTATGATTGTGCCCAGGTTTCCCGGATCCTGTATCGTATCCAATACAAGTGAAATGGTTCCATTTGTTTTAAGAAATAATGGAGTTTCCGTTTTTTTTACAATAGCCAGCACTTTATTAGGTGTGCTAAGCTGTGAAATTTTTGCTAAATCGGTTTCGTCAATTTTGATAATCTCTGTCCCGTTACAGTCGCTCCTCTTGTTAATTATCCATTCGTTTAAAGCATAAATCTGCATTATGTTTATATCATCAGAAGCCAGTAATTCTTCTATTATCTTTGGCCCTTCTGCTATAAAAACTCCCTCTTCATCTCTGAATTTTTTGTGGCCTAAACTTTGGATATATTTGGCCTGCGATTTACTGAGCACGTTGTTTCAATTTAATTATGTTATCGGGTAAGCCTTTATTTTATAAAAAATCTTTACAAGCAATTGTTGCCGTCCCTTTAATTGTGGCGTTCGCCTCCTGCACTATTGTAAAAAAATACCAGGCCGACAAACCCTTTGTTTACAAAACAAATATCAACTTAATAGGTAACTTTTCAAACGAAGAAAAGTCAGTACTGGTTTCCGGCCTTACCGACCAGCTGGATGACAGCATGCAGGTAAGAAAACTGGATAAGTTACTTTGGAGCGTAATGAAGAGCCCACCTGTTTATGACAGCAGTAATGCAGACAAATCGATCATCTTTATGCAGGCGCTATTGAGATCATTGGGCTATTTCAGCGATTCTATCTATTATGACCATACTATAAAAAAGGAAGGGGACGATCAATTACGGACCACAATTGATTTTCATGTGCGGCCAGGCAAGCAAGTGCACCTGGATTCGATCAGTTATTTCCTGCGCCATGATGAACTACAACGTATTACTGACTCCACACGCAAAGAAGCTTTTATTAAGAAAGGAGATCCATTTGCCAAGGGGGCCATATCAGCAGAACTGGACAGGTTAACAGAGTTATACCGTAACATGGGATACCTGCGTTTTACCCGGGACGAATTGGTAGGGCTTTGGGATACACTGGATGTTTCGCTATTGCAACCCGGCATTGATCCTTTTGAACAACTCGAAATATTGCAAAGGCTTCGGGCCCGTCGTGAAAATCCCACTGCCAACCTCCAGATTCGTTTAAGAGAGATTGACAGTGTAAAGCTTACAAAGTTTTATATTGGAAATGTAACGGTATACCCGGATTATATAATCGATACGGCAGGGCTAACCGCAAAATCAAAGGTGGTGGAAGGTATCACGGTAATCCAGCATCGCAACAGGTTTAAATCAAAAATATTTCCACCCAATATTTATTTACCCAAAGACAGCCTGTATCGCCAGCGTTATTATTTACGAACCATTAACCGGTTTAATACTTTGGGTACCTGGAGGCTGGTGAATATTGACCAAATTCCTCGTAAGGACACGGTTGATTTTTTAATCCGCCTTACACCGGCTAAAAAATATTCGTTTAATACCAACCTGGAGGGAAGCATCAACCAAAGTGTTGTTGCCGGTAATCTCCTTGGATTGGGCTTGAACGTTGGTTTGCAAAACAGGAATTTTGCCAAAGCAGCCAACCTTACCAATTCCAACATCCGGTATGGTATTGAATTGGGAGAAAAGTTTGGTACGGGTCAATTTATACAAACGCAGCAGCTAAGTTTCAGCCATAATATTTATTTTCCCCGATTTGTACCCGGGTTGAAATTGATTCCTGAAAACAGGCGTGATAATTTCAGAACCTTATTCTCTTTTAATGCAGCTAATACGGAAAGACGTTTACTTTATAATTTAACCACCGTCAACGGATCCTGGGGATATGAATTTCAAAGAAGAAAATTACTGATCAACCTGAAATTTCCCAACATTGAATATTCATATCTTTTAAAGAGAGATAGTTTAAATAATTTAATTGAAGCCAATCCTTCCCTGAAGAATGTTTTCACCG
>JBPPMM010000152.1:0-3028 GCA_051306075.1 Chitinophagaceae bacterium | reverse complement strand
TTACGGTGAATTGCTTTGATGAATGTCTTAATTTGTTGGTTTTGTATCCGCCTCACTAACTGCTTAGCGGAAAAAAAGTGTCCCGATTTTTGTCGGGACATTTTTTTTTAGCTTACTCCCTTTTCCTTCATTACTCTGTTTAACCAGCGAAGCATCAGAAAACACATAATAGCTGCCAGCATTAATAATCCAAAGTTCAGCCAGAAAAAGCCTGCCTTATGATCATAATTATCCCACATTGTAGAAAGCACGCCGGATAATTTATTTCCTATGGAGGTAGCGAGGAACCAGCCGCCCATCATTAAAGAAGTGATGCGGACCGGGCTTAATTTGGAAACCAGAGATAAACCCATCGGGCTTAGTAAAAGTTCACCAACAGTAATAACCCCATAGCTTGCTATCAGCCAGAGTACACTTGCTTTGCTGGTTCCATTATTACTTGCATAAACTGCACAAACCATAACAAGCGATGATAAGGCTGAAATTAAAAGTCCGAATGCAATTTTGGTTGCGGTAGACGGCTCCTTATTTCGCATTCTCATCCAGGTAAAGAAAGCAACGATTAAAGGGGTTAGCAAAATTACCCATCCAGGGTTAATGGACTGGCTGAGATTAGTAGCCCACAAACTCACTTGTTCACCAGTTGATGGTTTTTTTTCTTCAGAAATGTTTTTGAAATACACCGGGTAATTCAGCTCCTTAATAACATTTTCTCCTTCTTTTTGCAATCGAAATTGATCATCATATTTTGCAACTGAATCAATCTGGTAGGTAATTTTTTGGGAAAAATTAAGTTGGTCAAATATTTTTTCTGTGGTCCCTGTAACTTCCCTGTTCGTATACCTGTCCGCCCAGGTATTTAGTGCGGAGCCGTTTTGTTTAAATACGGCCCAGAACATTACCACTACCGCAAAAATGGCCAGCAGTGCACCAATGGGTCTTTTTTCATCTGGCTTTGCCTTAAAAAAAAGTGAAGAGTAAAAATATACAACAGGGATACAAGCAAATATGAATGCGTCCGTTGAATCCGAGCCCGCCAGAGAACCTGGAATGAGCCATCCGGCTATTCCGGCAATTACGGAGGGTACTAGGATTGTCAATACAATCCGGCTCATTGACATATCATTCTCACTTATTTCTTTTTTTATATCATAAGCCTTATAATGTTTTGTACCTACCAGGAAAATAGTAACACCCAAAAACATTCCAATGCCAGCTGCAAAAAAGGCGGCGCCCCAGCCATAAATAATATATAATGCAGCACCAAAAAAATTACAGATAAATGCGCCGATATTGATGCCCATATAAAATATATTATACCCGTCATCTTTTTGTTTTACATATTGTGGAGTAGAATAAACATTGCCTAGTAAGGTAGAAATATTAGGTTTAAAAAAACCATTACCAACAATAACCAAAGTCATGGAAATATATAAAATAGCCAGGTTATGAATAGACATCAGGCAATATCCGATACCCATCATTATTCCGCCCATGATTATTGACTTGCGATAACCTAAGTAGCGGTCAGCAAGTAATCCACCTATGAAAGGCGTTAAGAAAACAAGAGCAATAAAGGTTCCGTACAGATCCGCCGACTCAGCTTCCGTCATGGCATATCCCTGTTTTACATCTTTCAGGTAAAGTGTAAAAATGCCGATCATCAGGTAATACCCAAAGCGTTCCCACATTTCAGAAAAAAATAAAAAGGGTAGGGCAGCAGGATGTTTTTTCCACATACAGAATGTTTATTGAAAGATAGAAAATAAAAATGCAGGAAAATAAAAAGGTGACCGTCTGGCCACCTTTATAAGCAGGTTCAAAAAATTATGCGGAACCGGTTTTTTCTTTTACAATTTGATTCAACGATTTAAGCCTTGAAAAAATCAAGATGCCTCCTAAAAACGCTGCAACAACCAAAATCAGGAAAAATATTTTTTTGTCCGTGAAATCATCCCAGAATCCGGTCATTACACCGGCCACTTTTCCACCAATAGAAGTAGAAAGAAACCATCCGCCCATCATTAAAGCGGTTAGCCTGGCAGGGGCAAGCTTGGAGACAAAAGATAATCCTATTGGGCTTAAAAATATTTCGCTGATAGTAAATACAAAGTAAGTGCCCCATAGCCAGATGGGAGAAGCCTTATGGGTGTAAATTGAAGGAACAGACATAATAGCAAAAACCATAACCAAAGCAGAAAGACCTGCAATGAACATGGCCATTCCAAACTTTGATGCTGTTGTGGGTTCCTTACCTTTCTTTCTCAGGTAATCGAATATGGGTACAAAGATCAATGTGAGTAAAACAATGAATAAAGGATTGATAGATTGAAACAATTCTGTATTGGTGAGTTTTACATTCTGCCCACCCGGCCATTCGTCTTTTTGTACATTATTAAAATAAGGATTTGGTCCCATCACCATTTCAGGATTACCTTTTTCATCCTTTACATCAACAAAATATTCATCCACTTTATTGACCAGCCTGGGTGTATCATTCACTTCCTGCAAAGGATATAATTTACCGGTGATTTTTGCAGTTATAGGTGAAGCCACCCGGTCGGTATGTTTTTCGGCCCATAAGGTAAGGCCTGTTGCATTCTGATTATAAATGGTCCAGAAAGCAATAGCAATAGCAAAAATGAAAAGCAGTGAACCAATACCTTTTTTATCCTGGCCTTTTGCTTTTACCCATAATGAAATATAAAAAGCGATAATGGGTAAACAGGCGAAAATAAAGGCATCATTTGCCTGGGTGCCCATAATAGAACTCCCGAATATTTCAATAGGAAGAAACCAACCAACTGCTGCCGCAATCATTGCGGGTAAAAAAACAAATCCAAGGATTTGTCCTAAAGACATATCTTCTTTCTGCGCCGGCTTTTTTACGTCGCCAATTCTTACCGCTTTTAAATTGGCGCCCAGGTAAAGCATACCAATGATCAATCCAATACCTGCAGCAGCAAAAGCCCAGCCCCAACCATACACATTCCTTAAATAAGCAGCAACGAAATTGCAAACAAATGCT
>JBPPMM010000080.1:0-2478 GCA_051306075.1 Chitinophagaceae bacterium | reverse complement strand
GCTTTTTTTCCGATTTTTTTTCCGGCAATGGCTTCACCGATGCAGGCGCCCAGAACGATATGAGTGAGGGAATCCAAAAGTTGTTTTTTATTCAGGCAAAAATGGTGCAAATAGCGAGATTCAGATCAATCTTATTTTATTTACCCAAAGATAGACTCAGTAGAACTCGTGGGATTTGTATTGGCCTGCATTGTATATATAACTTCTGCTTGGATTTTTGGATTCCTGGTTTTGTTGTATTTAATTATTAACCCTTAATTTTTCGGCCCAGTAGAATAATTTCTACACTACGCCATCTTTGTTTCCTACTTCTAATACTATAAATAGGTTTATGTTGACCATATCCGTGAATTGAGGTTTAATTGTGAAGCTGGTATTGGTAAAGAATACTATCGATTTATCAGGGTCCTTCACCGGACGTTAGCTGTAAGTAAAAGAGAGCACCCGAAAATGGGCTCTCTCTTTTACTTACACTTGACTTTAAAAATATTTTCGACAAATTATTTCCAAAATTCGTCTTCAGCAGGTTGGTCTTCAGAAAAAAGCCACACTGGAGCAATTTTTAATTATTATTAAAGCGGGTACAATTTTAATTTAGAACATCAGATTGTTATTTGCAGGCTCATCAGGCATATGCATCATAGCATCCCAGTGCTCGGCTAACTTTCCATTTGCTACACGATAAATATCGATAAACCTCCATTCCTTTCCTGCCATTTCATAACGAGAATGAAGAAAAACAATATCACCTTCTGCCACAACGTGTTTAAATGCGATTTTCTGTTTTGGTATACCTTGTGAGGCAAGCATTTGTACAAGTGCTTTTACCCCCTCAGGACCGTCAGCTATTGTTGGATTGTGTTGTTTGAAATCCTCACTCATATAATCATCTACTGCAGTGACATCTAAATCGCCAAAAATTCTTTGGTAGGCTGTAGTAGCTATTTGCTTGTTTGTTTCTACTTGTGTCATACTATTTATTTTTATTTTAAAAAAATGGCTTGTACAAAATTATATAGAAACTTACTTTTGTACAAGTACCTACTATTTAGCCAGGTACTCACTAATGAGTTAGAAATATTGTATATCAATGAAAAAAAAGCAGAAAAATATTTTGCAATCAGACGAAAATTGCCCGGTAAGAAAGTCCTTAACCTTATTGAGTGGTAAATGGACACTGTTAATATTATTTCAAATAAACGAGAGAGTATTAAGATATGGTGAGCTAAAAAGAACCATTCCGGGTATTAGCGAAAAAATGCTAATTCAGGAATTGAATTTTTTAGTAGAATACAAATTCATTTCTAAGAAATCATTTCCGGAAATACCACCCAGAGTTGAATACCGTTTGACCAAACTTGGACTGAACACTTTACCCATCATTGACAAACTTGCTTCATTTGGCCTGGAAAACTTAAAATAAATTGTCTAAAGCTGACAAAAGTATTTATTGATTTATAAGGTTGTAAAAGCAAACCAAATCTTTAGTTTTTTTCTGCCAAATTTTTTACCAGTTCCAATGCTTTGGGCCAGATGTTTATAAAAAAATCTTTGAACTCATCTGATATATCCATATCGATTTTTAATTGTGTATTCCCGTCCTTTTCTTCGAGTGTATAATTTTCAAAGCTGCCTGACCATGCTTTTATTTTTTCACTTGTTGTATCCTCAACACCATCTTTTATTTCTCCCAAATGCTGAAATGACATGTATTCCCCCGGTTTGCTGGCAGCTACTTTACTTACCATACCGGAACCTTTTCCATCGAGAAATAAAACTTTGGATCCTTCTTTCCAGTTGTCAGTAACGGCATGGGAGCTTTCCGCGAAAACACTTGTCCATTTCCGGTAGCTTGAATCATTCCAAAGAACATCCCAGACTTTTTCCCTGGGGGCGTTTATATTAATTGAAAAATTTATTTTTTCCATAATTAATAGATTAAAAAGGTTTATGTAATAAATGGTTTAAAAAGTTTTACCAGATGCGCATTTTCATTTTACGGATTATTTTTTATCTCCTCTGAATGTTAAACCTTTTTCTTTTAATGCATCACGTAGTTTAGGTATAGAACCAGGTCCCATGCCATGTAATTTCAAAATGTCCGCTTCGCTCATCTTTGATAATTGTAAAAGTGAAACGATGCCGGCATTTTCAAGTGCTCTCCGGGCAGGAGCTGAAAGGCTAGACGGAAACTCAAAACCGGGCTGCCGGTTCTTTTCACAAACAAGACAAACAGGGCAACTACTGCTTTTGTAATATTCATGTCCTGCGTTACAGACTCTTCGGTTTTTTATCAATACTTTTCCTGCCATATTATTCATTCAGATATTAAAGAAAGTTACCAGCTATTATTGGTCATATGCTTTCTTCAATGCGGCTATATCAATTTTGGTCATCTGCATCATGGCTTGCATCACTTGCCCGGCTTTAGCAGGATCTTTATCATTTAACAATTGACCTAATATAGGTGGTATGATC
>JBPPMM010000675.1:0-13475 GCA_051306075.1 Chitinophagaceae bacterium | reverse complement strand
AACCGGAGCCTTTATTGCCGGGTGAGACTGGTAATTTTCCAGTGTAAAATCTTCAAATTTAAAATCGAAGATATTTTTTATCCCCGGGTTCAGTTTCATTGCCGGCAATGGGAATGGTGTACGGTCCAGCTGCAAATTCACCTGCTCCAGGTGATTATTGTAAATATGTACATCCCCAAATGTATGTATGAACTCGCCCGGTTCCAGGTCACAAACCTGTGCAATCATCATGGTTAATAAGGCATAGGAAGCAATGTTAAACGGAACACCCAAAAAAACATCCGCACTCCGCTGGTATAACTGGCATGAAAGGCGACCCTTTTTTTCAGTTGGAGCATCCGGGCCTGGTGGTGTTACATAAAATTGAAATAATGTATGACAAGGCATGAGAGCCATTTCAGGAAGCTCGGCAACATTCCATGCACTTATAATTAATCGCCGGCTATCCGGGTTTTTCTTTATTTGGTCAATCAACTCTTTTACCTGGTCTACAATTTTACCATCCTTTCCTTCCCAGCTTCGCCATTGTTTACCATAAACCGGTCCAAGCTCTCCATTTTCATCAGCCCATTCATCCCATATTTTAACCCCATTCTCTTTCAGGTACGCAATATTCGTTTCTCCTTTTAAAAACCAAAGCAATTCATGAATTATGCTTTTCAGGTGTATTTTTTTTGTGGTAACAAGAGGAAATCCTTTCTCAAGGTCAAACCGTAACTGGTATCCAAAAAGACTCCATGTGCCGGTGCCGGTGCGGTCTGTTTTCTCTGTTCCTTTATCCAGAATATGCTTTAGTAAATTAATGTATTGCTGCATGGCCCGCAAGTTAGGAAGAAACCATTAAGCTATGAGGAATGAACAATAACCTGTGGGGAAATTGTGTATTGGAAATTGTATTCACTTTCAGACCAACCTGTCATTCAATATATTTGAAAAACGTGATCCGGAAAAGATATTTAATGAACAGCCATATCGTCTTTTTCAGTGCTCATATAATCAGTTCTTAAATTAATCACCGGAGATTGGGAAACTTCATCTTTCATAATGGTGGAAAGATCTTTGTATAGCTTCTGGAATAATTGTTTATGAATAGCAAGATTTTGCCCGGATTCTTCATTTTTTTGTTTTTCAGTCAATAATTGATTTTCAAGGTGTGATACTCTTTCATTACTGATGGCTAATGCAGCCTTCATTTTATCCTGCTGCTTTTTTGCTTCCTGAAGGGCCGTCTCTAACCTATCAGTGTGGTCTTGTTTTGAGGTAACAACCTGGTCTTTTTCTTTCAATTGCTCTTCAAGGCCACAAAATAAGACCTGCATTTTATCAACCTCCTCATTTTTGTTGATCAAATCCTCATTAAGGATTTGTAATTGCCGGCTATTCTCCATCTTGCTTTCTTCCATCTCAGTGGCCAGTTTTGCGTATTCATTTTCCCACTGATTACTATTCTTTATTCTTTGCTCCAACTGGTTTTGCAAAAAATCAATTTGTGCCTTTTTCTCAGTCAGCACATCATGTACATATTTTTGTTCGGCTACTTTTTCTTTCAATGAGGCGTTCTGTTCAATCCACCTCACCAATACCATATTTTTTTCTTCCCCTGAAGCCGTATGGATCTTTAATTGATCCTGTAAGGTTTGATTTTCTTCTTCAAGCAATTTGTAGGACCAGGAAATCCGTTCCAAAGCTGCCAGCATTTCCTCTTTTTCAATTTTTGCCGCTGCAGTTATTTTTGATATTTCTTCCTGCAGTACCTGCGGCATCTGTTCATAATTGTTTCCCATATCGTCTTTTTTATTTTTTAAAAATTGGTTGGTAGCATACCGGGCAAGGCCTGCATTTGTTAATTCCAGCTTCTCAAAATCACGCCGCAGTGCCAAATAACGGGCATGATTATAGGAAAGCCTGTTCTTATATTCACCGATGAGAGCCGAATGATCAAACAGGACATATTCCCCGTCTCCACGGGTAAAGCCCATTTGTTCCGGAGAAGCTGCAACAAGTTTTTCATCAATATTTTCATCGCTGGAGCCTTCGGATCTTTTTTTCCGAAAATGAAAATATATCGTTAGCAGCACCGCGAGTAGCAGAACAGGCAGAACGATCCAACAAAATACCTGTATGAATTTTATGAATTCAAACGACGGGCCGGAGGCTAATAACATGCTGGAAAATTTGAGTAAAATTTTTACATACGATTTATATGTTCAGCATCATGACCGGAATTTGCAGCTGGTTAAATAACTATGAAGAATGAAAAATTATTTTCTAATTGCAAGTATTCAGGTTTCAATAATGATACCAAATGGAATTATATTTTGTTTTTAGCCGCCGATATGGCCAATAGCCTTCTTAAAAAAATGATAAAAAATGAAACGAAAGGAAGAATACGTTTCGGATATTAAGAAAAACCTGAATGCGTGAAGCTTATTGGTAAACAGGAATTGTTGCGAGCAAATCAAGGGTGATCTCCCTGGTATTCAAAAATTATTGATGCCGTCTCTGTAATTCATTTTTTATCAAACCCAATTCTCTTCCTGTTTGCCCCTTGACGGAAGTATTTTCCTGGGCACGGCGCATCAGGTATGGAATAACATCTTTGATAGGACCAAATGGTAAATATTTGCTGACACTGCATCCTGCATGAGCCAGATTGAAAGTAATATTATCACTCATGCCATATAACTGGCTAAAGTGAACGTGAGGATGATCTAATGATAAATCTTTTTCCTTTAGAAGTTGTGTAGCCAGTAAGTTACTGTATTCATTATGTGATGCAACGATCAAGGCTATCCGGGAAATATGGTTGATACTAAACCTGATTCCTTCATTATAATCTCTGTCACTTGACTCTTTATCCGGTTGAATGGGTGAAGGATAATTTTTTTCAATGGCCCGTTTTCTTTCTTTTTCCATATATGCTCCGCGAACCAGTTTAGCCCCCAAAATAAAATTTCTTTCTACCGCAGCTTCATAAGAATCTTTTAAAAACTGCAGCCGGTCGTGACGGTAATGCTGAATGGTGTTATACACCAGCACGTTTTTTTTATTAAACGTATCCATCATTAATATCGTCAATGCATCCACAGGATCCTGAATCCATGTTTCTTCAGCATCTACTAGTACACCTACTTTATTACTGGCCGCTGTCTCACAGATATACATCATACGACGTCTTACTCTGTGCCATTCTTCTTTTTCCTCCAAAGGCAGATCATCAATAGCTTTTAAGAATTTTTTCATTAAAGTGCCTTCACTTTTATGCATCATAGTATCCAACTTTTCTAATAAAGAAAACCTGGCAAAACCAGTAACCTTAATGCTCATAAAAGGAATATTAGGCTGTGTGGCTGCATATTGAATTACCCTGATAAATTCCTCTGTAGAATGATCAAATCCTTTTTCTCCATCATCGCCTCCTTCTACACCATAATCCAGGATAACCTGCACATTGTATTTTCCCAATTTCTTTGCTACAACGGAAGTTTCCTCCAAAGTTTCACCACCTACAAACTGAGAAAAAATAGTATGCCGTATAATTCCATTAACAGGTAATCCCGCTTTTATGGCCCATGGCGTAATCTTTGTTCCCAGTTTCACCAGCCAGGGTTTGCCCATTGAAGAAAATAAGAACCTCGCCTTTTTTAATTGCTTGTCGGATTTATATTCAAATGCAAATTCTGTATTGTCAAAAGAGATATCCTGGCGAGGTTTCATACGATAATAAAATGATGCGCAAAAGTAAGTCAAAGGCAATTGCCAAATTATAATAAGCTTCCTGAAATGATAATGGCAAAATTGTGTGACTGCTATATCACCTGGCAAATTTCAAAAGCCACTAATTGAACATTTCCTTGCCCGGCCCATTATCTTTGCCAAAATTTTATGAAAATGAAACCCCGCAATGCGACTAATAGCATTACCATCATGACGGAACTCGTTTTACCCAACGACACCAACGTTTTTGGCAACCTGATGGGAGGACGATTGATGTACTGGATGGATATAGCTGCAGCATTATCGGCGCAGAGACATTGCAATTCGGCTATTGTGACCGCATCGGTAGACAATATCTCCTTTGAAAATCCCATCCGTCTGGGAAACGTTGTACATATACAGGCAAAAATTTCAAGAGCTTTTAATACATCGATGGAGATCTATCTCAAAGTGTGGGGCGAGGATCTGAAAACGCAGCACAAATACAAAAGCAATGAGGCATATTATACTTTTGTTGCACTTGACGCTGATAACAGGCCTATCCCTGTTCCAGAATTAATTCCCGAATCGGATGAAGAAAAAAAATTATTTGATGGGGCCCTGCGCAGAAGGCAAATAAGATTGATACTAGGTGGCAAGATGAAACCTGATGATGCTACAGAGTTAAAAGCATTGTTTAAGCCGGAATAAATTATTCTTCAACAATTTTTTCTTTTACAACTACCAGGTCTTTTATTTCCACTTGCATAGGCAGCAGCCCTATTTTTACTACGGCTCTTTTTCCTCTTAATTCCATTACCTGCCCTACCTGGTGGTTACGTTTCATTTTCACCTTATCACCCATTTTTATTTCTCCGCCTATCTCATCAAACCTGGAATTAATTTTCTTCTGCATTTTATTGACCTTCTTTTGGTCATTTTTCTTAAACAGCAAGGCCTCCATTTGATGGATCACTTTATTTTTGTTTTCTTCTTTTCTCCATTCTATCAGGATCTGTTTTATTTTTCGCTCCATGTCCTTCAGGTAACTGATCTTATCTTCAGAAATTCTGTTTTGCTCTTTCAGCAACTCTACCTGCTGTAAGTGCTTTTCTTTATTCATCACTTGTTCCATTTCCCTGCGCAGTTTTTCGTTTGCTTTCAGGAGATGCTGCAATTCTGTGTCTTTTTTTTCAAGATCCTTCAAATCCTGCTCTGTGCGGTTTAGCAATTTATCCAACCTGAATTGGTCAAGGTCCACCAAATCTTTCGCTCTTTTAATAAGTGATTTATCTAATCCAATTCTTTCAGCAATAGAAAAAGTATAAGAGCTTCCTGGTTTGCCGGTAATAAGCTTATAGAGAGGTTTCAGGTTTTTTTCATCAAATCCCATAGCTCCATTGATGATACCGGGAGTTTTGCCTGCCATCACCTTCAGGTTAAGATAATGCGTGGTAACAATGCCTATCGCATGTTTTTTTGCCAGCTCCTGCAGGATAACCTCCGCGAAGGCACCCCCCAGGTTTGGATCGCTGCCGCTCCCCAACTCATCAATAAAAAAAAGCGTTTTGCCATTTGAATTATCCATGAAATGCTTCATGTGGATCAGGTGACTGCTATAGGTACTCAATTCAAATTCCAGGCTTTGCGTGTCTCCAATATGGATCATCAGTTGTTTGAAAATACCAAACTGTGAAGAAGGATGAACAGGAACCAGCAGGCCGCTTTGCACCATCATTTGCAAAAGGCCAACTGTTTTTAAGGTAACCGTTTTGCCACCTGCATTAGGGCCACTGATCACCAGTATCCTTTGCGCATCATCTAATGTTACGGTAACCGGGATGGTAGGCTTATTTGTTTTTAGGTTGTATAAATATAAGAGAGGATGATAGGCCTGTACAAGGTGCACATGAGCTTTATCTGCAATTAATGGAAACTCCCCTTTTATTTCAACAGCCAGTTTTGCCTTTGCCCTGATGAAATCATAATTGCCAACAACAATGTGATAGCTATCAAGAAGCAGGGAATAAGCCGATAACCGCGAAGTAAGCTCCCGTAAAATACGATAGACTTCTCTCCTTTCTTCATTTTCCAATTCACTCGTCTGGTTATTAAGATCCATGGTTTCTTCCGGCTCAACAAAAGCTGTCTTCCTGCTTTCGCTTTCTCCATGTAATATTCCTTTTACGGTTCTTTTTTGCTCGGCAAATACAGCTAATACCCTTCGGCCGTTCATAAAACTTTCTTCAATTTCTGCCAGGTAGCCCTGCTTGTTCAACTTTGAAACAATTTTGTCGAACAAGCGCCGCAATTCATTTCGCTTGCGATAAAGTCCAAGACGGATATCTTTTAAATCATTGGAGGCTGTATCTTTTACCTGGCCATGATCATCTATCACTTCATCAATCATTCCAATGATCGCTTTTTCGTAATAAGTATTTTCAACAACTTTATAAAGGGCCCCGTATGCAGATTTTCGCTCCTGGTCGAACCATCGAAATATTTTTTCAATGCTTTCTGCCAGCTTCCTGATCATTTGTAATTGCTCACCTGCAAGTAAGGCTCCGGGTATGGATAAAAGCTTTAATTCTTTTGAAAGATTAAGAATATAATCGTTCGGAAAATAAATACCATTCAATAGCAGTTGCCGGTATTCATGGCTTTGCCTTAGTTCGGTATCAATAAAATCAATTCTTGTGTGTATACGCAGCTGTTCCGCTTTAGATTTTGCATGTTCGGTCTGGCAATAATCGGCCAGCAGGGTTTTTACCTTGTTAAATTCAAGCTGGAAAAAGGTTGATTCGGGATAAAGTTTCATAACAATAGTTCCTGTCCTTGTTTTCTTTCAGGCAAATTTCGGTAAATGAAGCCTAACCCAACGGCACAATGGAACGCTTGTTTAAAAATAAAAGGCCGGCTGCAAATACAACCGGCCAAAACAACTGCTTAACGAAAAAAAAACTAGTATGAATTTACATAATTAATTTGTGAAAAATACACTTCCCTGATATTTTACTTTTCAGCATTGCTCAGGCAGTTTATACCGAAGCCCGATTCAGTTTTAATTGCCTTTTTTAATTTCAACAGACAACCATATAGCCCAGAGACTTACAAAAAAGGCCGGCTGTAAAAACAACCGGCCTATATATGTCTGCTTAACTAAAACTATTGCTAAAAGGCTACTTCTGAATACAATTTTTCCAAATATGCCATTTCCTTTTGCCTCACTAATTCGATGTAATTACTTTACGTCCCAAAAGATTTTGGTATTCAGATTATCCTTTGCTTTAACCTTTTCGTAGTTTTCTGAATTGTAAGTCAGTTCGCTGCCTGCATATACCCACCTGAGCGGAGGTAGTTTTTGGGTATTTGCATTGTCTGGTTCAAAACTAAATACCGGGGCATCTAATCTTCTTATTTCTGCCCAACTCTCCAATGGCTGTATTACACTGAAATGAATCCATTTTTGTGTAGCGATCAGTTTCAGTTTTTCTTCTGTTGTTGTAGCAAGATCCCAATTAACACCTGGCTTTGCAAGATAGATTGCTATTTCTGCATCGCTTGCAGGAGTAAGCGAACCTGCAACATTATCATTGCTCAATGCCCGTAACCCATAGTAATATTTGATGGATTTAGCTATACCATCATTATATGCTGCTTTGGCCGCCCCATCATTTCCGGCTTTCAGATAAGCTTCAGCACTTAACAATTTAACTTCAGCGGCATTTATCAATACACCCGGGAAATATTCATTGCGGCTAAGCGTAGAGCGATTATAAATAGAGATAGTGCCTCCAGCTACCAATGCAGATTGCGCACTGGAGGAAAGCATAGGATCCAAACCTTTATAAATGCCTCCGGCATTTGCTCCAGGCTCAAACATAACACGCAAGCGGGGATCACTGTTTGTATTCATGTGGTCAATTATGGCTTTTCCGGCTAAGTTGCCATCCCAATCTTCCAGGCCACCTCTGAAACCTTTTGAATGAATATCTGTACCCAGGTTGTAAACGTTGATCTGGATGTTTTCAGCATTGTCGGTAATTACCGGATAGCTGGTTGGATTACCTAAGATAGCGGCAGCTTCGGCAGCAACTCTTGCCTGGAATGAAGGAACACCGGAAACTCTGGCCAATATTCTTAACCTTAAAGAATTGGTGTATTTTTTCCAAAGAGTTAAGTCTCCCTTATTTACAATATCCTGGTTTTTAAACCCGGTTTGTATTGCAGGTTTTACCGAAATAGTATTTAATTCATCTGCAAATGCTTTCAGGTCGTCCAGCATCTTTGTATAGATGGTTCCCGCATTATCATATGCTGGTAATGACTTTGCATATTCACCACCATTTTCACTTAATTTTCCCGCGGCTGTCCAGGGAATATCGCCATGCAGATCCACCACTTTTTGTGTATGATCATAAAGATATATGGATGCGGCGATCATAAAAATGCGCTTGTCTTTTTGATCATCTGCACTTAATTTAGAATAGACCTTTTCAAATTCCCGGTACTGGGCAAGAAAATTATAATATGCATTCCAACGGTCATTAATACCGGCAGCTCCGGGTACATACTGGCTTGTTGAATTTACCCAACCAACTGCCTGCGTGTAACGGGTAATCGTAGTTCTTAGAACCACGAAATAGTTCCAGTAGTCGGGTAAAACATAACCGCGGTTGGAAACCAAAAAGCCTGCAAACTGCTTTTCTACTGAGGTCACTGATATCTTTGAAGGATCAGCATAGCTGTCTTCAAAATCCGCCTTATTGCAAGCGGTAAATCCTGCCGAAAGACCTATAACCAGGATAAACAATACTTTTTTCATACTTATATTTTTTAGTAATAAAACTTTAAAGTGATTTTAGAAACTTGCTCTCAGCATAACACCTACTGTACGCGTTGAAGGATTGGTTCCCACGTTTGTAAGAGATTGGAACCATCTTGATCCGGCAACGGTTTGTTCAGCATCAATGTCTTTCAATGTTCTGTATAGGTAAAATAAATTTCTTCCAAATACAGACAGTTGAATTTTATTTGCACCGATACGCTTAGCTATATTAACCGGAAGAGTATAACCTAATGAAACTTCTCTGAATTTTACATAGGAGTTCTTCTTGATGTATAATTCATAACGGGTATTGGGACTGTACTGTGGTCCTCCCCAGTTATATACTGTCCAATAATAATCGGCAGATGAAGCGATATAATCATTTGGAGTACCATCCACTTTTACACCCTCTAACAACATACCGTCATCATATACTTTTTCACCATTGGGTCCCTGCGCTGCAGTGGTTTGAATTCTTTTGCCGTTTACCTCATAATAGCTTAAACCGCCATGAGCTTTATCCATGTATTTTGTGCTTTCTTCCAAAAGTCCCCGGCTGATCATCCAGTTAATGGCAGTAGGCATTACATAACCACCAATTCTGAAATCGATCAATGCATCTAATGTAAATCCTTTATAAGTGAATGTATTGAAGAAACCACCAACAGCCTTTGGCATGGCATTTCCTATTTTAACCATTGAATTTGGATCTACTTTGTAGAGGCCATTTGGATCAACGATCAATCCGCCTTTAGAATCTTTAGCAACCGGATGTGCATAAAAATCGCCCATGGCTTGGCCAACAACTGATTTCAATTGAGCTGCATTTCCGTCATAGTCTGCATGCAAAAGCTCATTGGAACCAGAAGATAATTTTTCAACTACATTCTTGTTCTGAGAAAAATTCACGCCGGCTTCCCATCTGAAATTCTTTGTAAGTACGGGAGTACCGGTTATGGCTACTTCTATTCCTTTATTTCTTAAAGTTCCTATGTTAGTCAATACAGAAGTAGCTCCTGAACTGGCAGGTATTGTGAGTGGTAATATTTGATCCCTGACTTGTGCATTGTAATAGGAAGCTTCAAATCCTAAACGATTCTTCAGGAATTTAGTTTCAAGGCCGAATTCAATTTCATGTTTTTCTTCAGGCCTGATGGCATCATTACCAAAACTGGAAGGTAGTGTAGTATAAAGTACGGGTTGACCACCTACAGCCTGGACACCTAATGTGTTTTGATTATAGGCAATGTTTGCGCCATATATATCAGGATAATTTCCCACTATACCCCATGATGCTCTTATTTTAGCATAACTAACATAAGAAGGTAAATTAAGCGCCTCAGAAATTATAAAACTTGAATTAACTGAAGGATAAACAAAACTATTATTGTTTGGATTCATAGTGGAAGTTCTGTCCCGGCGAACCGTTCCTTCAAGAAATAAATAATCTTTAAAATTCCCATTTATAGTTCCCAGAAAAGCATCTTTGACCAATGAATATCTTGAAGATCCACTATTCGGCGTATTTACGGATGCAGCAATATCAAAAAGATTCTCGGTACTCAATCCTCCGTTTGTACTTCTGCTCACTGTAGTTCCCGTTTCCTTAGTTGCGGTATAGCCTCCCATTACACTCAATTCAATATCCTCATTCAGGTTTTTAGAATAAGTCAATAATAGATCTCCATAAAGAATATTATTCAGATATGAAGAAAGTCCGAAATATCCTGAATTACCAAAAGAGAGCGGTCTTTCAGTTGATTGCCTGCTTTCTGTCCTTTGTGAAGTAAAGTCAGTAGCAATTCTACCACGGAGTTTCAGGTCTTTTATGATCTGCCAGTTATTGGTAAGGCTGGCTATTACCCTGTTGCTATATTCATCCTCATTGTGTTCATTTACTCTCCATACATAATCAGCGATATCACCTTTGAATCCATTGTATTTAATATTTTCTTCCGGTGTTAAACTTTGATTGCTTCCCGTTACATAACGGTATCCCCTACTGGTTTTATATTTATTCAGATACCAATCCGCATTATCAAACCGTCCCATCATACCTGTAAAATTGTTCATCATCCTGTCAATAGAATAAGGACGATTATGCGTATGCTGATTTACATAGTTTACCAAAAGATCAGTTGAAAATTTTGTACCCAAACGGAATGTGCTGTTCAGGTTGGCGATATTCTTACTGTTTTTTGCGCCAAGGCTAACCCCTTCATTGTCCTGGCGTGTTAATGAAAACCTGATATTAGAATTTTCTGAAGATTGCGTTAACGCTACATTGACGCTTGAATTTTGGGCAGTTTGAAATAAACCAGCGTAATTGTCTTTTTGCGCTTCATAAGGCCTGATAACACCATCCCATGCCATAGTAGGCTGGCCATCGAATTTAGGTCCGAAGTTGATGCTGTAACCAAGAATACCGCGGGTTTCCTTTACACCATCACCATCCAGGTCATAATAAATAAATCCAGCTGCGTCCTGTCCTCCGTTGCTGATATTAAGCGGAGCGCCAGCCCCTCTTACATTCTGATATCTTGGTAAGAAAGCAACTTTATCCGCACTGTAATTTGTATTTACATCAACGCTGAAACCCTTTTTGCCTTTACCACTTTTGGTTGTAATTAACACAACTCCGTTTACTGCCTCTGAACCATAAAGCGCAGCAGCGGATGCACCTTTTAAAATAGAAATGTTGTCGATGTCCTCGGGATTAATGTCTAAAAGACCATTACCTCTCAATCGCTGATCGCCCCAGTAATCATTGTTTCTTACTTCACCATCGCGGATAGGAACTCCATCCATAACAATCAGAGGCTGATTTTTTCCGGTAATGGAATTGATACCCCTGATGGTAATGTTTACTGCACTGGTAGCTCCCCCGGGAGTAGCACCAATACGAACTCCAGGTGCTTTGCCATATAACGCTGCACCAAAATTTGGAGATCCGGTCAGTGTAATATCTTCTGACTTTATGGTACTGACTGCATACCCCAATGCTTTTTGTTTTTTAGAAATACCCAAAGAGGTTACTACTACCCCGGTAAGCTCCCCTTCTGCCACTTCAAGTGAAGCATCCAGAACTGTTGAATTGCCTACAGCCAGTTCTCTGGGTGTAAAACTTGCAGAGCTAATTACCAATACAGCTCTGTTGCTATTTACCGTAATAGAATAGCGGCCATTTTCGTCTGTCATAACAGATTGGGTAGTGCCTTTTACACTTACGGTAGCCGATGGTACCGGACGCCCACTGTTGTCATTGACAACTCCTGTAATAGTACGACTTACCTGTGCCAGCAAAATTGCATTGCTAAAAAGCACCAGGAGCGATACCATCAAAAGTCTTTTGTTCCTCATTGCAGTTGTTTTTAAAGATTAAATAAAAAGTTTTATAAATAATTATGTTGCTGGTTTAATAGATACCCTTTGTTTTTGGTTTTTTACCTGAATTTTTACCGTTAGGCCTTGCATGTTTTTTAACCTGGTTTTCCATTACCAGTGCGGCAGATCCAATTAGCTCTGCCTGGTAACCTAATGTGGATATGGAAAGGGTTGTGTTTTCTGCAAGCCGCGGAATGCAATGCTCATTAAGAGCCTGCTGAATGGGCGCCTGCCACACCTTACCAGCCAGGGTGCCCCTGCCACTAAGTATCACAGATTCCGGGTTGACCAGGTGAATTAAAATAGCTACTCCTCTTCCGATATTAAATCCTGTTTCTGATAATAATTCAACAATATATTGGTCCCCCTTGATTGCGGTATTAACTATTGCTTCCCAGTCCTGTTCAAAATGGCCTGTAGGAAATTGTTTTGGAAGCCCTGTTAATCGCCCGTTTTTCAAACCCTCAATTGCTTTTTCAATCACTACTAATAAGGAAGTCTCGGTTTCAAGACAACCTGTTTTCCCGCATTCACATATTTTGTTGTTGTTGAAAATGGGAATGTGGCTAAACTCTCCGGCAAATCCATTGTGCCCGCGAAAAAGTTCGCCATTGAGAATCATACCAAGTCCAATACCCCAACCGATGTTAAGGACCATGGCGTTTTTTTGATGACGGGCTGAACCAAACCTGAACTCGGCAAGGGCAATAAGACTGGAATCATTATCTATAAATACCGGAAGATCTAATTTCTCAGAAAGAAATTGAGTGATTGTTTTTTCCTCAGAATGAAGAAATGTATAGTTTATACCTTTTTTAAAATCGATAAACCCGGGCATACCAATGCCTGCACCCATTATTTTTTTTCTGTCAACCCCTGATTTTTTGATAACCTCTTCCATTTTCTCTGCGAGATCAGAAAGTGCGGAAGGATTTTTTTGTAATGGCAATTCAAATTTTTCAATGCCTGCAACGTGCTGGTTGTTTATATCCATGATGGATATTTGGGTTACCATTTGGTCCATGGCCACGGATAGTATGTAAAATGTGTTAGGCTTTAGTAAATACATAACGGGCCTTCTCCCTCCCGATGATGCCGCGAAACCGGATTCTGCAACAACGCCTTCCTCAATGAGTTCATTCAAAATGTTCATGGTTAGCGGAAGGCTCTTACCAATTTTTTTGCTTAGGTCTGCACAAGAAAGATTTCCAGAAAAGTAAAATTCTCTAAAGATCAGTTCTTTATAAAAATCCTTTTTTCCCATAAGTGATCAAAATAATTGGTTGCTTTTTGGTCAAATTTCTAAAAGAGACGGCAATTTAACAATTATTTTTAAAAACAATAAAATACTTTCTAAATTTTTTAGGAACTAGAGAACTGTTTATAAATAAATAATTAATAGTCACCAAATTGTGTAAATCATTTTTCTAAAAAAAATTTGGGTATTAGAAAGTGAATATTATTCGACTGTTGTTAATTTGATAAAATGTAAGCCAACAGACGAAAGTCGAAAACCGGGGTTTGCCAGATGCCGTAAATTGAACCAAATTGCAGATTATGAAAATGA
>JBPPMM010000009.1:0-2976 GCA_051306075.1 Chitinophagaceae bacterium | reverse complement strand
CCCCTGCTCTTTGCAATATCCGGGAAGGTTTAAGATGGAAATTTCTTGCAAAATCATTTGCTTCAAGGTCTTTATCTCCTTTAAAAAAATAATGATTGGCACTTATAAAATCAATGGCCTGGAGTTTAGGCACATTGTACACGACAATTTTTTTTTGCTTCGCCGTTTGCCAGAATGAAATGCTTCGAAGCATAAAAAAGCATAATAAGGCCACCAGACCCATGCTTAACCCCATCTTTATTTTTTCCAATAACCAATAACTGATTCCAGCAATAAAAATGAATAAAAAAACAACCTGGGCCAGGCTGATCTGCAAACCATCCCACAATGAATAGGGTAATACTTCAATACTTTCTATATAATTGTTCATAAACCAGATCAGTTTCGAAAGTATCTGACCTGTTAACGCAGCTGCCATGGGAATAAACGAAATAATGCAAAGAAAAATTTCTCCCAATAAAATAAGGCTTGACAAGGGAACTGCAACAAGGTTCGTGAGCAAAAAATGAGTGGGAAACTGGTGAAAATGATAAACGCTTACAGGAAGAGTAAGTATTTGAGCAGCGATAGTAACCGAATTCAACTTCCAGAAAAAATCAAGTAATTTATTTTTTATATAGAATAAATTATAAACGGGCCGCACAAAAATAATAATGCTTAAGACAGCTGAATAAGATAACTGAAAGCCTACGTCCCATAACCAAAATGGATTATATACTAAAAGTAAAAATGCAGAAATGGCGAGGGTATTAAAAATAGAGGTTTTTTTCGCAAGATTTTCCCCGAGTACAATGCAGGTAAACATAACGGCAGACCGTAAAATTGACGGCTGACCTCCTGCGAGCAGGCTAAAAAGCCAGAGCCCGCTGATAATAATCAAGGGTCGCAACCATTTTACAAATTTATTCCGGCTCATGGGTTTAAGCAATTGCACCAATAACCAATAAATGAGCCCCAGATGCAAGCCGGATATCGCGATTATGTGTATGACACCAGTATTTGTGTACGACTGAACTAAAGTTTTATCAAGATCATTTTTATAGCCGATTAATAAAGCTTCAGCCAACCCCAATTCCTTTTTGCCTTTAATGTTTTTTCTGAGAATACCGAGGACTTTTTCCCGGGTTACCTCTAAAAAAGATGGGAGCCATCTTTTTTTTGTATTGGGTAAAATAATGTACTGGCCGTGCTGAAGATACAACTGGTGTGTTATGCCATGAAAAAGGGAATATCTTTTATAATCAAAACTTCCGGGGTTTCCGGAATTTTTTATTTCCTGGAGTGTTTTTTTGAAAATGATTTGTGAGCCGTATTCCAATAAATCGGGCAATGAATCCTTTTTGAAATAAACTATGATTTTACCTTTAGCCGGAACTATTTTTTTATCAATTATTAAGTAGTTGACGACGGCGTCGGCTTTCCGGGATTTTGTTTTTTCAATTGGTTTTTCCTCCAGGGTTGCGACAAGAACATCACCATCATGAAAATTGCCAATCCAATCAGCCTGGTTGCGTATATCCTGATGCCATACCAATAGTGCTCCAAGTGCAGTAAAGGGAAGAAGGATTACAATGCCATTCACAAATCCAAACCGATACCTTTTAAAAAGGGGAAAATAAAAGAAAATAACGTTTGTAATAAGGCTAACTACAAAAAGGCAGTACCAGAATATGAGATGTGGATCCCATTTCCATTGAATAAGAATTCCTGCAATAAGAGATATTAGTAATTTAATGAAAGGAGCTTTCTTCCAGAAATAAGAATGCCTGATTGCCATAAGAAATAATGATGACGTTAAACCAAATTTTTACCATTTTTCTTTAGGGATATGAATGTGGATAGTTATTCCGAAAGGCAGGAAATGAGATTCTGAAATTACCCCAAATCCGGAATTTTATGAGAGAAAAATTTCATTAATAAAAATTCAATTTTATAGATTTTTCACGGTATGATATTCTATTAATTTACCGGTAAATTCATATTATTCTTACGGTATTTTTATAACAAAATTCTTATTATTGTCTGGTAATCTTTGCTTTACAGATATGTTTAATTTGTATGTTCATGAACCGCTACCTGTTATAAATTTTAGGGTATGATTTCCTTAATAGTTTTATAGCCTATTCAATTTTAGTTATTATTTAAAAATTAAGGCTATGACAAAAATTCAAAAAAAATCATTAAGGGTAGGAAAGCAGGTTAACACCAAACATGTTGACACTGTTATTAAAAATTACAAGCAGGAGCGATGGATACACAATTCAAAGCGCCTGGGAAAAGAAGATTCGCTTAGTGTTTGGTACAGCATTGAGGAATTGGAAGAATTTATTGCAAAAAGTAAAGACCATGGAGCGGATGGAATTAAATTGTATTTCGGTGCCTATGATAAGGACCATAAAGAGCAGCCTTTGTTTGCAGGCAGGCAAACCATAGCGTTGGTAGCCACCAGGCATAAGGTAACAGAAAGCGGGGCATCCAATAAGGATATCTATATTCAAACAGACAAAGGGACCTCTATATTAGCGTGGAATGCGGGTAGTATATGTCCCCCATTTTGTAACACCGACTTTGATTCTGATGAAATTGGCATAACAATTCTTGATAAAGGAAATGAAGGAATGATCGTCGCTTAGACCATTATTAACCAATTAGAATTAGTACCCCCTCTTTATTAACAGGGGGTATTTAATTTTTATCAACTTACATTTATTGTCATAATGTTTGAAAATGTCATTTTTGCCAATTTACTTTTATTTTATTGTGGTTAGCTTTCTGGTTAGTCTTTCAGTATATGTTTCTTCAACAAATTCGAACTGGTTTTTAAAGTTATTCCCGCCGTTTTTATTTATAACAATAATAACTGAAACAATAGGGTCCTATTTATCTTTCATAAAAAAACCAAATCTTATTTTATATAATTTTTTTACGGTTTTTGAATTTTGCGTTTATTTATTTGTCCTCAGTCATATTATCAGT
>JBPPMM010000698.1:0-2350 GCA_051306075.1 Chitinophagaceae bacterium | reverse complement strand
CGCGAAGATTATCGTCTTTCTGCTGTCATGCGGGAAGAAGAAAATAAAAGATGATCTGAATTGCTTTTCATTTTCCGATTTTCGTCTTTTCTACAATTTTTAATATGCTTTCCAGAGTATCCGTCATACTGATTTTTATCGTTTTGGTGGGTATTCGAATTTACTATATTGACTGGAATGCCATGCAGCCAATTCCTATATTGACATGGGATGCATTCGGATATTATATGTATTTGCCGGGTCAGTTTATATATGATGATATTGAAAAAATGGAATGGGTCCATGGGATAATTGAAAAGTATGGGGTCACAGGAAATCTGTATCAATTATCTGACGTAGCAAATGGAAATAAGGTAACAAAGTATCTGGCCGGAATATCCATTTTATATGCTCCATTTTTTGGTTTGGGACACCTTGCTGCTGATTGGTTCAACTATCCTCAGGATGGATTTTCTACACCGTATCAAATTGCTATTGCTTTTGCGGCATTATGTTATGCCCTTTTGGGTCTTTGTGTGCTGAGATGGGTTTTGTTACGTTATTTTTCAGATCTGATCACTGCCATAACCCTGCTCCTTGTAGCATTGGCAACAAATTATTCACAATATGTTTCGGTGGACAGCGCTATGACCCATGGGTATATTTTTTCGCTTTATGCATTGCTTCTCGCACTAACTATACTATGGCATGAAAAACCTACGCATGCTAAGGCTTTCTTAATAGGTCTGATTATAGGCTTAGGAATTATATCCCGACCAACAGAATTGGTAATGATCTTTATTCCTGTGCTCTATGGTACTCACTTGTTGATTGAAAAACAAAAGAAATGGAGCCTCGTAAGGCAACATGTTGATCAGCTTGCAGTGGCTATGTTAGGTGGATTGATTGGTATTTTACCTCAATTAGTATATTGGAAAATGGTCACAAATTCCTGGGTATATGATGTAGGATCAAAGTGGACTTTTTTGCAACCCAATTGGCAGGTTTTATTTGGTTGGGAAAAAGGGTGGTTTATATATACCCCGGTCACCATTTTTATAGTATTAGGGTTGTTTTGTATCCGTAAAAACCCATTTTACCGATCGGTGCTTATTTATTTTATACTCAATCTCTGGATTGTTATAGCCTGGTCGGACTGGCGATATGGAGCAAGTTATTCTACTCGCGCGTTGGTGCAAAGTTATGCTGTTATGGCTATTCCCTTAGCTATGCTCATACAATTCTTCATACAAAAGCGATTCAAATACATAGTTTTCAGTGTGAGCGGATTTCTTATACTGTTAAATCTTTTTCAAATATGGCAGTATAACAAGGGTATCCTTCATTATGATCACATGAATAAAAAATATTATCAGGCAATTTTTCTCGACCCTTGTCCATCCCCTTTGGAAATGTCATTGTTGGATACAGAGGAATATATTTATAACCCTTCTCAATATATGATCCAATCTCACACGAAAATAGATTCCCAATTTCTTCTGAATATTGAAACCATTCCAATTATTAATATTTTTAAGTCTGATATTCATTCTCTTCCTGGATACGAACCAAGTAGTGAGCAATGGCTACAAATAAAATGTGAAGTATTTTCAGCCTGGGGGGCATTTGATACAGAACTTACCACTCAATTGGATTTTGACCATACATTCAAAATAACAAGTTGCAGAATGCAGAATGGTATTAGCAAGTACAATAGCTGGAATAAAATTGAATATTATTTTCGGTTACCTGTTGAGGCAAAACAAGGTGAATTATCCATTTTTGCAACTACAAAAAGCAGACAAAATATTTACATAAGAAATCTGTCATTTGATCTTCTGAGAAGAATATAGACATTAGCTTAACACCCCCATATACGCTTTCCAAGGCCCCACTTCTTCCTCATATTGTTTTGCTATGACTCTCGAAATCTGAGAGATGTGTGTCATGTCGTGCACCATCCATGAAGCAAGCAATTGTTTTAGGGTAACAGTACCAAAAGCCGGATGAATACCAGTCTTTTTTAAATCATCTTCTGTCAAGTCAGCCGCGACAAGGATGAGGATGTTTTCTAGTCGTAGTTGCTCAAATTGATGGAGTAGCGAATCAATAGATCGACCGGCAGCAATAGGGAAGTGCCCTGCGCGATCAAACGGAGTAAATTTTTTATCTGATGTTTCATCAAGGATGATCCGCATCCTTGGAATCCAGTCCGTCTGCTCACCATAGATCAGATGTGCGATAACTTCATACGGAGTCCAGGTGTCTGGTCCTTCATTGATATGAAGCCACTCATCATCCAATCCTGATACAAGTTCCCGGATTACCGCAGGTGTCCGGCTGATGATGCTGATAACGTGGGTAACTTCTA